>JBBSGA010000347.1:0-6625 GCA_038254585.1 Chloroflexales bacterium
GGCGGGCGTGGGCGTCGGCACCGTCTACCGGCGCTTCCCGAGCAAAGAGCACCTCTTCGCAGCCGTCAGCCACGCCGCCTGCTCCGACACGCACCAATGCCTGGCGCAGGCGGCCGAGAACGGCTCAGATCCGGTTGAGAGGCTGCGCTCGATCGTCGTCGTCCACTACCGCCGGAGCACGCAGCAGGCGGCGCTGCTCGACCTGCACTCGGCGCCGGTTGCGCGCCGGCAGGCCTGTCGCTCTCAGAGCGAGCAGCAGCAGCTCTACGAAAGCCTCCACAAGCTACTTCATCAGGTAATCGGCGAGGGCCAGCAGCAGGGGATGCTGCGCGACGGCGATCCGGCGGTGCTCGCCTGCCTTTGCCTGGAGCTGCTCCACCCGCGCGTCTTGCAGAACCTGCAGCGCATGCTTCGCTGCGATGCCGACGAGATCGCCGAGCACGTCGTGGGCTTCATGCTCAGCGGCTTGGGGCCGCGGAAATAGGTTACACGGACCGAGGCATAGAGGGTCATCATTGTCGGATCCGCTACCTCACCTCAGGAGCTTGGATTGCGCCTGTCCGGCATCGTGTGCCGGGCCGGATCATCTTCCTGACCCTTGTGATGCTCTTCCTGGGATGCGTGCTCGCGCCGTACGTAATCGCGTCGGCCGTCCAGAATCTTTGACGAGATAGAAAGAAGATGGGCCCACGCCGCACCATGAGCGCGGGGCGGAGCAAAAGCGCGGGGCGGAGCAAAAGCCTGTGTCGATCTTGGGTGGACGGCATCCAAGCAGCTGTTTGAGAAGGAGTTGATATGGCAACCTTTGTCCTTGTCCCCGGTTTCTGGCTCGGCGGCTGGGCCTGGCGCGATGTCGCGGAGACGCTGCGCGCGGCGGGGCACAGCGTCTACCCGGTGACGCTCACCGGCTTGGGCGAGCGCGTGCATCTCGCCTGGCCGCAGGTGGATCTCGACACCCACATCGCCGACGTCGTGAACCTGCTCCGGTACGAGGAGCTGCGCGATGTGGTGCTGGTCGGGCATAGCTACGCGGGCACCGTCATCACTGAAGTCGCGGATCAGGCACCCGAGCGCATCGCGCGGCTCGTCTACGTCGATACCGCGCCGCTCCCCGGTGGCGTCGCCCAGATCGATTTCAACCCGCCGGAGGCCTGACAGGCGCAGCAGCAGCTCGCGACGCAAGGCGCGGGCTGGCGGCTGCCGCTGCCCTCCTGGGAGGAGTTGGACCAAGGCAACGAGCTTCGCGGGCTTGGCGACGCCGAACGGCGCCGGATGCGCGAGCGCGCCGTCGACCAGCCCTTTGGCACGGCGACGCAGCCGGTTCGGCTCAAGAACCCGGCGCCGGGTGCCCGGGGTGCCCTATGAGCGCCGGCGCTGCCGGATTATTCGGATAGGCTCTTAGCCTGCACATACTAACCGGGCGCCATGTCGCACTTGAATCTTGCCTTACTCGGCCCCGTCGAGATCACCCTGGATCGTCGGACGACCGCACATTTTCGCTACGCCAAGGTACAGGCGCTGCTGGTCTACCTGGCCGTCGAGGCCGGGCGCGCCCACAGCCAGGCGCTGGCGGAGCTGCGCCGCACGATCCACGACCGCGAAGCCGAGCCGCCGTTTCTGCTCAGCACGCGCGACACGATCCAGCTCAATCCCGTCGGCAGCTATGCCCTCGACGTAGCCGGCTTCGTGGGCCTCATCGCGGCGTGTAAGAACCATCCGCACACTGCCCTGGAGGCCTGCGCCGCCTGCGTCGCGCTACGAGCATGCGGCCGCCTTGTACAAACACGGCGATATGCGCCTGGTCGCCGAGAATCTGGTGGCGCTCGCCGCGCTGGTGCTTGACGCACGTCAGGCCGGGCGTGCGGTAGCCCTGCTCGCCGCGACCGCGGCGCTGCTGGAATCCGCGGACATCGCCGGGGAGCCGGTCGAACAGGCCGCATATGAGCGTACGCTGGCGGAGGCACACGCTCAAGCCGGCGAGGCTAGCTGGTCCACGGCCTGGGCAGCGGGCCAGGCGATGCCGCTTGACGAGGCCATCGACTATGCGCTCGACGAGACACTTGCCGCCGAAGTCCGTTAGCGCCGAACCTCGCCGGTGGACCCGTGCTATCATCTCCCGCGTGCCGGCTACGTCGCTGCCGATGTCCGAGTCATCGCGCCAACGAACGCGGAGCGCTAGATTATGTCGAATCGTCTTGTCGTAGGCGTCGCCGGAGGCTCCGCCTCCGGCAAAACCACCTTGGTCACCGCCTTGGACGACGCGCTACGTCAGGTGCCCGGCTACCGCCCGGCCATCGTCGCCGCCGATCGCTATATGTATCGCGATGTAACGCGTGGTCCCACGTTCGTCTCTCCCTCCACCGGCACGGTGATGTTCGACGCAAACCGCCCAGACTCTGTCGACTGGGCGCACCTGCTGCGCGATCTCGACGCCCAGCTGCAGGAGGTCGACGGACCCAACATCATCCTGTTGGAGGGATTGATGGTGCTCCATGTGCCGGAGATACGCCAGCGCCTGGACCTGCGGTTATTTGTCGAGCTCGACGCGGACGAGCGTGCCCTACGGCGACTGCTACGCGACATGGATCGTGGACGAGGCATTCGCGAGCCGGCGGGAATCGCCAACTACTATCGGGAGAGCGCGCGGGTCGGACACGCACGGTACGTCGAGCCGTCGCGCATGCATGCCGATCTCATCGTCCGGGGCGACGCCGCTTGGGATCGGCTGCGATCGCTACTGCTCGCGGTGATTGCCGATCGGTTCGCGCAGGCCGCGTCAGCCGGGCCGCCCATGGGCTAGCTCCTCTGCCCCGGCCGCGACGGCTGCCCCCGATTGCACTCCCACGCCAGCCCGTGATTCCCATCCGCTGCGACGTGCGCCGGTGCCCCGTTCAGCTCGCCGTGGCCTTGAGATCGAGCTGGAGGAAGCCTTCGCGCCTTACAAACGCGGGCCGTATCCTGGTAGGATACGGCCCGCAGCCGTTCTAGCGTCATCTTACGCCGGGTACAAAGCCCGGACCGCCCGATATGCTAGACATCGCCGCGATTGAGGTCCGAATCGACATCCGACGCCCTACGCTCCGTGCTCGTCCGATCGCCGGTCGTGCCAGTCTCCCGGTAGCCGGTCGTGCGCGTCTCGCCCGGAACCTGCTCGACGTTGACGTCCGTGCGGCGTGCCGTGTCGCGAACCGTCTCGGTGTGCTCCTGCGCCTGCTTGTTGATCACGACCTCTTCGACGATATTTGCCTGCTTCTGGACCACCGCCTGCTCGTTGTGCTCACGCACCTCGATCGTGCCCTGGCGGGCGGCATCGAAGTCGGCCTCCGTCGCCGGGCGGTCGACCGGCTGCCGGTCGATGTTGACCGTCTCGTCGCGCAGAGTCACCTGCTCCTCGACAGGCTTTTCGTGCACTTCGGTCGTGACCCGCACGCCGCCGCTCTCCACCGCGCGCTTGCCGACGTTGATCTGCTCTTCGACGACAGGTACGCGCACCTCGCCGCTCTGCTCGCGCCCGGCGCCGCCCGCGGCGGTCCCACGGGTCTCACCGGCTGTTGTGTAGCCACCCGAGCGGGTTCCACTGGTCGCAGCGTAATCCGAGGTGGCCGCCGCGCCGGTCATCGTCCCCGAGCTTGCCATTCCGGCGGTGCTGCCGCCGGTCTCCTGGCCGCCGCGGATCTCGCCGCGCCAGGCGCCCGTCTCGGTCCCGCGGGACTCGATGTACTCCTTGAAGCGCTGAAGATCGCCTTCGACCCGGTTGGAGACGAAGCCCAGCGCACTGCCGACGCTCTCCAGGAAACCTTCGGGCTCGTAGTCCAGGCTCAGATTCACCCGAGTCCGGTTGTTATCGATCGGCTCGAAGGTCACCACGCCGTCGTTTGGAGCGCCCGAGAGGCTGCGCCACGCAACCCGCTGGTCGGGTACCTGGTCGACGATCTCGGCGTCCCATTCCTTGTCCTTGCCCGCGATGTTGGCGCGCCAGTGAAGGTGCTTTTGATCGATCTGCTGCACCTCCTCGACGCCCTCCATAAATTGGGGAAACTGCTCGAACTGGGTCCACTGGTCATACGCCGTCCTGACCGGGACGTTGACCTCCCTTGAGCCTTCGACGTTCGCCATAGCTACCTCCTCGTGGTAGGCAAATTCTCGGGACATAACACCCAGAATCGCTCGTGCCGCAGGGGAGTCACGACACTGCGGTGCTAGCCTCTATTAGAACACTCTGCCCTGCAAATGTTGTGCCGCCGCACGCCGGCGTCCGCGACGACCGGCGTTCCAGGCGCCGCACGGCCGCAGGCGAAGACCTCGACGTCTTGCTGGCACACATCGTGCTTCGGCGCGACTTTTCGCACGGCTGCACACTCGCGGCAGCGCGGCCGGCTCCTTCACAGCAGCCGGCCGCTCACCACTCTCACAGTAAAGAGAGTCGGCGTGGAGGTCACACAAGCCCGTATGCTGTCGTACAAGCACCGGGCAGTGCGTTCGAGGATCGGCGAGAAGGAGCACGTACATCAATGGAGACGCACCAGCCGCTGACACTCTTATGTCTGGGACACATGCGATGGGAGCACGTCTGGCAGCGCCCGCAGCAGCTTATGTCACGTTTCGCACGGCGCTGCCGCGTGATCTATGCCGACCCACCCGAGATCGTTGGAGAGAGCGACCGGCCACACCTGCGTGAAGAGCCGGGGGCAGCCGGCGTGCGCGTCCTGCGCCCCATCTTCCCCTACAACATGCTTGATACGCCCGGCGATAACTACCGGGAGCTCTGGCTCAGCCTGCTGCCGCAGATGCTCGACGTGGCCGGCCCGAACACTATCCTATGGGTCTCGTCGCCCTTGGCGAACTACTTGGTCGCCGCGGCCCTGCCGCGGGTGAAGCTCGCGGTCTACGACTGCATGGACGACCTCGCGAGCTTTCGCGATGGCGGCCAGATGCTGCGCGACCGGGAGGCGCACCTGCTGCAGCTCGTCGAGCTCGTCTTCGCAGGCGGCCACTCGATGTACGAAGCGCGCAAGACGCTCCACGCGCACGTCTACTGTTTTCCCAGCGGCGTCGACGTCGACCACTATCGGCAGGTGCAGGATCCCGACTCGGCCGAGCCGGCCCCGATCGCGTGGATCCCCCGGCCGCGCCTCGGCTACTTCGGCGTGCTGGACGAGCGCATCGACTGGCCACTGATCGCCGCGATCGCGGACCTGCGGCCCAAATGGCAGTGGGTGCTGGTCGGGCCGACGGCGAAGGTGCGCTCGTCTGAAATGCCTGGCGGCCCGAACCTGCACTACGTTGGCCAGCAAGCATACGCAGCCCTCCCGGCCTATCTGAAGGGCTTCGACGTTGCTACGATGCCCTTCGCACTCAGCGAGGCCACGCGCTTTATCAGTCCGACCAAGACGCTGGAGTACTTAGCCGGGGGCAAGCCGGTGATCAGCAGCTCGGTGCCCGACGTCGTAGCCTTTTACCGCCAGATCGTCGCCATCGCCGATGGGCCGGCCGCATGGATAGAGACGATCGAATGCCTGCTCCACGCGGCGCCCGAGGAGCGGCAAGCGCGACAAGATCGCGCCATCCCGGTGCTCGATGCAAATTCGTGGGACGGCATCGCGGCGCGGATGTGGGAGATCATGACCGAGCGGCTCGCGCGCACCTGATCGGGCTTTGGCCGCGCTCCATCCGCTCCGAGATGGAGGTGCGGCACCACGCCGGTCGGTCTCATTCGTGCACATCGCTCGCACCACACTACCCCGTCCGCGTCTACTCGCCGCCCGATAAGCACCATCTCAGATCCAGGAGCGCTGCAGCCTGGGTCTGCCGCTTGTCGTACTATACGGCGGCTGTCTCTATACGCTTGCCGTGCCCGCACGCATGCGCTACTATGCCTCGCTTGAATAGTCGATCCTATGACTTGTGTTGTTAGTAGGAGTAGGTGCGCGTGCATATGCACACCGTCCATTACGTCACGCACCCCGATCCTGTCATTCTCCCGGCGGATGAGGGCGAGTCTGACGGATTCCACATGTTGCGCTCTGCAGTCGTCAAGGGCGAGGTGCTAACTGTCCTCCGTGAGCTGCCTGCCAGCTTTGTGCGTGCCGTCGTGACATCACCGCCCTACTGGGGCTTGCGCGACTACTCGGTGCCCGGCCAGCTCGGTTTAGAGGAAGACCCGGACGAGTACATAGCGTCCCTCGTGCATGTGTTTGACGAGGTGCGCCGGGTCCTCGCCGACGATGGCGTGATGTGGCTAAACATCGGTGACAGCTACACCTCTGGTGGCAGGACGTGGCGCGCTCCCGACAAGAAACACCCGGTTCGGGCGATGCAGACGCGCCCGCCTACACCCAAAGGATTGAAGCCGAAAGAGCTGGTAGGCATTCCGTGGAAGCTCGCATTTGCCCTACAAGCCGCAGGCTGGTATCTGCGGGCTGATGTGGTTTGGAACAAGCCCAACAAGCTTCCCGAGTCGGTCAAGGACCGGCCGACGCGCTCCCACGAATATCTGTTCCTGATGACCAAGAGTGAGCGGTATTACTACTTGGACAATGTTAGATTTCATGTCGGGCCGCCTTTCTGACGTTGCGATTTCAACCGGCTGGCGGTTGAGCGCGAGCGATCCACCAGATGCTTGACC
>JBBSGA010000348.1:0-6579 GCA_038254585.1 Chloroflexales bacterium
GCAAGAGTTGTCAGAGACAGGAGACCTCCTCGGGGATGTGCTAGGATCGCGGCTGCTGAAACCCAATGCGCTGCTCACCCAGAGGAGGTTGCCATGAATCCTAGCACAGATGCCACTCGAACGGAACAGTTGGTCACGACGATGTGCGAGCGCCTGGCCCACCTCACCCGCACCCTCTCCACCTGGATGCACGACCACCCCCGTCCCCTCGCTGAGGTCGAGCAGCAGGTCCTCCGCCTCGTCAAGGAACTCGGCGCCGCCCTCATCACCGGCCTCGCCTCCCTCGCCTCCCCGCTCCAGCCCCCCTCCTCTGTCCCCTGCCCCTGTGGACAGACCGCCCGCTATCAGCGCCTCCGTCCTGCCACGGTCACCACCATTCTCGGCCCCATCTCCGTTGAGCGCCCCTACTACCTCTGTCGCACCTGTGGTCATGGTCACCATCCCTTGGATGCCCAGCTTGAGATCTGTGGCGGCAGCCGCAGCGCTGGTCTCGACGACCTCGTGGCGCTCCTCGGCGCCACCCAAGCTTCCTTTGCCGAAGCTGCCTCTGTGCTCAAGCGCCTCACGCTCGTTCACCTCAGTCCCAACAGTGTGCTTGATGCCACCGAAGAGCTTGGCGCCACCTTGGTTGCTCATCAGGCGCAGGCTGTCGCTCGCATGGCCTCTGGTCATGACCTGCCCCCTGTGGTCACCCGTTTGGTGCGGCAATGCCATCCGAGGCATTGAGGAGCTACGCAGCACGACGGTAGTAGTCGTGCAGGACGCCGCCCAAGATGTCTCGCCGCTCAATTGGACCATCTCTTGCCAAGCTTGGCTGCAAGGCTATGGGACACTGCTGATCAAGGCCTTGGTGCGGCCGCGCATGATTGTAGTAGTCGACATAGGCCGGCAGCACGCGCTGCAGATGGCGCTCCCCGAGGATCAACACCTTGTCCAGGCACTCCTCACGAACGGAGCGAATCCAGCGCTCCGCAAAGGCATTCGCGTTCGGTGCTCGGACTGGCGTCCGGATGATCGTCACATCCTCTGAGGTGAAGACCGTGTCGAAGGCAGCCGGGAACTTGGCATCCCGGTCATGGATCAGGAAGCGGGCTGATACCTTTCCATCCTGGAGCTTCCAGCTGAACTGACGGGCTTGCTGGGTCACCCACGCACGCGTGGGGCTTGAGGTGCAGCCGCCCAGATGGACCCGCCGCCTGCCAAGCTCGATGAAAAACAGGACATACAGCGTTTTCAGCCAGGCAGTCTCGACCGTGAAGAAGTCGCAGGCGACGATCTCACCTTAGGGTTCGTCAGAGTATAAGCATGCCAAGCGGCCCAGATTGGTGTATCCTTGAGGGATGGATGAGACGACGGCCATCAAGGACCGCTTCGCGCGGGTGGCGGACAGCTTGGATGAACGGGCACGCCGTCTGGTGGCCGCCTCCGAGGCGCTCGCGCTTGGCTGGGGCGGCATCTCCGCCACCGCTCGCGCCACCGGCCTCTCCCGCGCCGTCATTCGTCGCGGCATCGCCGAACTGCAGGGTGATCCTGCTGCCACACCCGGACGCATCCGCCGCCCTGGCGGTGGTCGCAAAAAGACCGTCGCCATCGACCCCACCTTGCAGCGCGATCTTGAGGCCTTGGTCGACCCGACTACGCGCGGTGACCCTGAGGGACCCTTGCGCTGGACCTGCAAGAGCCTGCGCAAGCTGGCGGCCCAATTGCAGGAGCAGGGACATCGTGTCAGTCATCAGTTGGTCGCCGAGCGCTTGCCGGCGGCAGGCTACAGCGTGCAGGCCAAGCGCAAGACGCGTGAAGGCGCTGACCACCCCGACCGCGATGCCCACGCCCACATTGCCAGAACGAGTGCGGCCTATCTGGCCAGTGGCAACCCGGTCATCGCGGTCGATGCCAAGAAGAAGGACCGCGTGGGCGACTTCAAGAATGGCGGGCAGGAATGGCGTCCCAAGGGCGAGGCGGAGGAGGTGCGGGTGCATGACTTTCCCATTCCAGAGTTGGGAAAGGTGACGCCGTATGGGGTCTACGATGTGGGAGCGAATACCGGCTGGGTCAGCGTGGGCATCGATCACGATACAGCAGCCTGTGCCGTGGCGAGCATCCGCAGCTGGTGGGAGCCGGTGGGTCAAGCACGCTACGGGCAGTCCGCTCGACTGCTGATCACGGCAGATGGGGGCGGGAGCCACGGGTCGCGGGTGCGGCTCTGGAAACTGGAGCGGCAACGCTTGGCGGATGAGACCGGATTGACGATCAGCGTGTGCCACGTTCCGCCGGGGACGAGTAAGTGGCACACGATCGAGCATCGGCTGTTCTCGTTCATCACACAGAACTGGCGCGGGAAGCCGCTGGTGAGGTATGCGGTGATCCTCAGCCTGATCGCGGCAACGAGGACGGCGACGGGGCTGACAGTGGCGAGCGTGCTGGACACGAACAGCTACCCAGCTGGCAGGAAAGTGACGGATGACGAAGTGGCGACGATCACGATCGAGCGCGACGAGTTTCACGGCGACTGGAACTACACCATCTTCCCGTATGCAGCCTAAATCGAAATGCTTATTCTTTGACAAACCCTTAGTGGAACAGACTCACGGAAGAATGCGTGCGGAGGACGTCGCGGCGCTGCTCGACGAACTCGAGCGCGCTGGCTACGTATCGCTCGAATATCCGGCGGTGACGATCACTGACCGTAGCCGCCAGGTGCGCGACGCAATCGAGCGCGAGACCGACCGCGTGTTTTTCGCGCCGTGGCCAGATATAGGCGCTGAATGGGTGTCTGACCAGCTTGAGGCGTTGGGAGCAGCCCTCAGCCCGCACTCCCGCAATGATGATAGGGGTGGAGACTTCGACCAATGATACTCCAACGTGGGAGCTGCTCCCCGTGACGCAGTCGTCTTCTGTGGAGCCGGTAACGCGGATCATTCCCCAAGTTGCCCCTGGTGACAGCTTCGCCAGGTTAAGGCCAACAAGGCTGGATGATGCTGATAGCCGCCACAGGGCTAAGATGCAAGAGGTTCCTACTGCGCTGGGACCCGACCACTGGCACAGCGTGCTCGAGGCGATACATGGCCTCGGCACTCATGCCCATGCGGAGGACTTTCCGGAGGCGGAGGAGCTCCACCGGATTGGTGTGCCCGTCTTGCTCATTCAGGGAGACCGAGACCACTTATTCCCGGTTGAGATAGCAATGGAACTGTATCGTCTGCTTCCCAACGCGGAGTTGTGCGTACTGCCCAACACCGATCACTTCATACCGCAGGAACGTCCCGACTGGTTCAACGCCATCGTGCTGGATTTTCTGGCTCGCCGCTACGTTGGGAACGTTGCCAAGAGTTTGGACAGCCCCGCCACGACGTGACGGCTAGAGAAAAAAAGGCCAGGTTCTCTCCTGAATTTCTGGCTTTTCAACAAACTTCCGTTGCCCCCAGGAGCCGTTTCGTTAGGTTAGGGCCTAATTCCTACTTTTACACGTATCTCGGTGTTACCCCCAGAACGGGCGACCACTGCGATCCAGGCGCCAAGTTGATGAGGTCACACGCAGCCTGATCACCCGTTTCGCCCGGCCTGAGCTCGCCCTGGTCCCCATCCGGGGGACGGTTGACCCTGCCGACCACCGCGCTCGCCGGGCCATGGGTTCAGGTGGCAGGGATCTGTGGCGTCCTGAATACTCACGCATCTGAGTCCAATCATACATCCGGACCACAGCCTTGGTACGCGACAGATGGGCAGTTCGACCACGACCAAACTCTGCTGCCCCAATGCGGCCGATGTGACTCCCTCCCGAGGTATGACTACATCTCAGTCACCTATCTCTTGACATGACATACCCCCCATGCTACACTTCGTTCTAGAGTTCTAGAACACACGAGGCTGTGAATGATTTCTTTGATGCGTGACCAAGCTGGCAGTCGTCCACTCCGCATCGCTGAGCGCCTCCGCCAGGCCATCATCGATCGGAGCCTCCCGGCCGGCGCGCGCCTCCCCGGCCAGCGCGAGATGGCCCATGAGTATGCCACCACCCTGATGACCATTCGCCACGCGCTGGCGCTTCTCGAAGCGGAGGGACTGATTCGTTTTGAACACGGCGTCGGCACCTTTGTCACTGACATCGGCCTCGACCCCGACGAGCTGCAGCTCGCGAGCTTTGGTGAAATCGGCGCAGCGACGGCGCTGCACACCGTAGTGCGGCTGCTTGAGCCTGCTGCACGCGCCCCGGAGCAGGCGCGTCTCCTCAACCTGCCTCCCGAGACACCACTCGTGCTGCTCGAGCGGCTGCGGTTGCTTGCCGGTGAGCCGATTGTGCTTCAGCAGTCCTACTTGCCGCCAGCATTCTCCGAGCTCGTGCTGGCCTTTCGGCCGGACGTCTCGCTCTATCGGCAGCTCCAGGCACAGTTCGGCGAGTGGGCCACGGTGAGCCGGGAAACGCTGCAGCCGGTGCTTCTCGCGGCAGCACAGGCGTCGCTCCTGGCACGGCCCATCGGTGCACCCGCGTTTCGCTCATGCCGCCTGACCCTCAACCTCCAGAGCCGTCCGCTGGTTTATGACGAGGCGCTGCTGGTCGGCGACCGCTGGCTGCTGGTCGGCGACCGCCTCGGCCGGCGCGGCGACTGGACGCTACGCCTCGATGAGCACGGCCCGGCGGTCTTCGCGTCGCTGGCAGGGAGCGGCAGCCAGAGGGGAGGGTTCGACCACCCATCACCCGGCGCCGTGCCCCGATAATGGATGGGCGGCGCCGGGAAAACGTCATAGCTCCCAGGCGCCAGGAGCAGCCAGGCGCAGCCAGGCGTCTGCGGTGACCGGGGCAGGCCATGCGCGAGATCCCGGGTCGATCCGCATAGGAGGTATCTCAACATGGACGGGAGGGGGAGCGAAGCGCTGACCATTGAACCTGCAACGGTGACTGATGCTGCGGAGATCCTTGCCCTCCAGCGGCTCGCGTTCCAGCGTGAAGCGCAGCGCTACCACGAGCCCGTCCTCCCACCGTTGCGCCAAACCCTGGCCGAGCTCGTGGCCAAGTTCGAGACGCACCTGATTGTGAAGGCAATCGTGGAGGATAGCATCGTGGGCTCCGTACGCGCGTCTGCTGAGGCCGGCGCCTGCTCCATCGGGCGGCTGATGGTCCATCCGCGGCTCCAGCGGCAGGGCATCGGCGGTGCGCTCATGCGTCATATCGAGGCTCACTTCCCGGACGCCAAGCGGTTCCAGCTTTCCATAGGCGCCCAGAGTATGGCCAACATCCGGCTGTACGAGCGGCTCGGCTACACGATCACAGCGACGGAGTCGGTCACCGACCGGGTGAGCATCGTGATTATGACCAAGATGGCGCAACGGCCTGCCCTGACCACGGAGCCGTCTGGGAGCAACCAATCGCACGACGGTGGAGCACCCTCATGAGCGGGATTGGAAATGGAGAGCGCATCATGGAGACACAAGCACCAGCACGCGTCGGCCGCTTCGGCGCCTACGGCGGGCGGTTCGTCCCGGAAACATTGATGCCGGCGGTCCTCGAGCTCGACGAAGCGTACCGGGCTGCCGCTGCCGATGACGCATTCCAGGCCGAGCTCGACCACCTGCATCGGACCTACACCGGCCGTCCCACCGCCCTGACCTTCGCCGCCCGTCTGACAGCCGTATGCGGGGGCGCCCGGATCTACCTGAAACGTGAGGATCTGGCGCATACCGGTGCCCACAAGATCAACAATGCGCTCGGTCAGGGGCTGTTGGCCCGACGCATGGGCAAGCGCCGGGTCATCGCCGAGACGGGCGCGGGCCAGCACGGCGTCGCGGCGGCCACCGTCTGCGCATTGCTCGGGCTCGACTGTGTGGTCTATATGGGCGTCGAAGATATGCGCCGCCAGCGTCCCAACGTCTTTCGCATGCGGCTTCTCGGCGCTGAGGTCCGCGGGGTTACCTCGGGCTCCTGCACGCTGAAGGATGCGATCAACGAAGCGATGCGCGACTGGGTGAGCAACCCCGACTCGTACTACCTGCTCGGTTCGGCGCTCGGGCCACATCCCTATCCCACGATGGTGCGCGACTTCCAGTCGGTGATCGGGCGTGAGGCGCGCGGCCAGATCCTGGAAGGAGCCGGCCGCCTGCCAGATGTCGTGGTGGCCTGCGTCGGCGGCGGCTCGAACGCGATCGGGATATTCAGCGCCTTTGTAGGCGACGAGCAGGTCCGGCTGCTCGGCATCGAGGCCGGTGGGATGGGAGTCGAGAGCGGCAAGCACGCCGCGCGCTTTGCCGGCGGCCGGCCGGGCGTGTTGCAGGGAACCTATTCGTATATGCTGCAGGATGACGACGGCCAGATCCTGCAGACGCATTCGGTCGCCGCCGGATTGGACTACGCGTCGATCGGTCCCGAGCATGCGTTCCTGCGTGACGAGGGGCGCGCGAGCTACGAGGACGCAACGGACAGCGAAGCCCTGGCAGCCTTCCAGCTGCTCTGTCGCACCGAGGGGATCATCCCGGCGCTCGAATCCGCCCACGCGATCGTCGGCGCCGCGCGTCTTGCGCCGGCGATGTCCAGGGAGCAGATCATCCTCGTGAATCTCTCCGGCCGTGGCGACAAGGATATCTTCA
>JBBSGA010000349.1:0-6543 GCA_038254585.1 Chloroflexales bacterium
CCGCCCTCGGCGTCTTTTCCAACCCGATCGCACTCTGCTGGTTGATACCCTGATGTGGTCTCGCGTGGTTGTAGTAGTCGACATAGACGCTCAGCACTCGACGAAGATGCCCTTCCCCGAGGATCAAGACCCTGTCGAAGCACTCCCCTCGAACCGAGCGAACCCAGCGTTCCGCGAACGCATTCGGATTTGGCGCCCGAACTGGCGTCCGGATGATCTTGATATTTCCTGAGGTGAAGACGGTGTCAAAGGCCGCCACAAACTTGGTGTCGCGATCGTGGATCAAGAAGCGGATCGGGACATTACCATCCTGGATCTTCCAACTCAGTTGACGCGTCTGCTGAGTCACCCACGCACTCGTCGGCTTTGAGGTGCAGCCAGCAATGTGAACGCGTCGGCTGCCGAGTTCGATGAAAAACAGGACGTACAGGGTCTTCAACCAGGCGGTTTCGACCGTGAAGAAGTCACACGCAATGATCTCATCGTTGTAGTGTGTCAGAAACGTGCGCCAACTGTTCCCATGCTTGCTTCGTTCGGGTGCCGGCGGGACATGGTGGCGCTTGAGCACATCCTTGATGGTTGAGCGACCGATGTCATAGCCGAGTTTGCCAAGCTCACCTTCCAACTTGCCGTAGCCCCACCTCGGATTTTCCTTAGCGAGGCGCAGAAGCAGCAGTTTGGCCTCTGGACTGATGCGAGGTCGACCGCGTGGCGCCTTCTGCTTGACGGTCCATTTTCGCCGAACAAGCTCGCGGTGCCACTTCAAGACCGTGTCCGGTTTGAACAGGAACACGACCTGACTGAGCCGGGTGCGGGCGTTGGTCGTCAGTCCTATCAGTTTACGTGCGAGGACAACCAAGGTGAGTTTCTGCCACCGGGAAATGCGCGGTGGGTGGGGCTTTGCGCGCTGGAGGATCCGTAGTTGCTGCCGCAGAAGCAGGATCTCGACATCCTTGTCCTGCTCGGCGCGATGACGCAACCATATGAGGTCGAGCAGCGGCGAGAACGCTTGGGCGAGAAGAAAGAAAAGCATGCCGGTCGGTGTTGCACGGATCATGCCGAGCGGCAAACCGAAAGCGAAAACGGACCAGGTGCGGAGCATTGAAAAGGCCCTGGAAAGCCTCAGACGCATTTTTCGCACACGACGGGACCGCTGGTTCGGACAAGGGCTGCGCCTGGCGCGTGGGAAGTGTCAGAACTCAGTACTTGAGTCCGTCGGTCAAGATTATCCTCCCCGGATCGGGCAGATTCCGATCGCTTGGTCCGTATCGCGTGGTGGATTGTGTGTGAGGTGCCGGTCCGCTTGCACCACGAGTGGGGAAATTTGAACCAGTGAATCCGCCGTGAACTGAGTTCTGACACATCCATACCGACGGCACCCGTTCGCGTTGTCGCCTATACTTCCCGGCCATGCTGCCAGCGATGTCCCGGCGGTGAGGATCCATCCATGCCGCCGGACGTTCGCGACCTACACGGCATCGGGCATGGTGTCCTGTGCCGTCGCACGGGCGGGCCGCGGCCCCGCTTGTTAGGAGGACGCCACCATGAGCACGCCGTCCACGACGCCCTACGAGGATCTCCGCCACCTGTTCTTGGGGTTCCGCGTCAGTCAGGCCCTCTACGCGGCCGCTGCCTTGGGCATTGCCGACCTACTCGCCGCCGGGCCACAAAGTGTGGAGGAGCTGGCGACCGCGAGCGGCGCCCACCCGTCCGCGCTCGCGCGGGTTCTGCGGCTGTTGGCGAGCGAGGGGGTCTTCGCGGAGCTGGCCGATGGGCGGTTTGCCGTGACGCCGATGGCCGAGGCGCTGCGGCACGATGTGCCGGGATCGCTCCGGCCGCTGGTGCTCTTCAACGGTGGCGAGACGCTCTGGCGCTCCTGGGGTCACCTGCTGCACACCGTACGGACCGGGGAGCCGGCCTTCGACCACGTCCACGGGCTGGACTTCTTCGCGTATTTCCGCGCACACCTGGACGAGGGCGCGCTGTTCGATCAGGTCATGGCCAGCCAAAGTATGCTGGCCACACAGGCGGTGGCGGCCGCGTACGACTTCGCGCCGTTCAGAACCATCGTCGACGTCGGCGGCGGGCGGGGCGCGCTGACGCTTGGGCTGCTGGCGGCGTACCCCCACCTGCGCGGGATCGTCTACGACCAACCCGCGGTGGCGGCGGCAGCCCAGGAGGCGATCGCGGCCGCAGGGCTGAGCGGCCGCTGCACGGTCGTCGGCGGGGACTTCTTCGCCGCCGTGCCGGCCGGCGGCGACGCGTACCTGCTGAAGTTCATCCTGCATGACTGGGACGATGACCGCTGCGTGGCGATCTTACGCGCGTGCCGGCTGGTGGTGCCGGTGGAGGGGCGGCTCCTGGTCATCGAGCTGCTGATCCCGCCGGGCGACGGGCCATCGTTCGCGAAGTCGCAGGATGTGAACATGCTGGTCAACCTGGGTGGCCGGGAGCGCACGGAGGCCGAGTACCGGGCGCTGTTCCACGCAGCGGGCTTCGACCTGAGGCGGACGATCCGCGCGGCGGGCGAGTTGCGCGTCATCGACGGTATCCCGGTCTGAGCGGCCGGTGGGCGCAAGCGGCAGGACCCTGCGGCGCGCGGTTGCCTGACCACGCGTGCCAGCGTAGTGCAACCGGACTACAAAGTCCACGGCATGCTCGGCCAGAGCCGCAACCCGTTCACGGGCCTGGGCAAACGCAGGTGGCTGTCGATCGAGTGAAGTCGGTTGGACCTGCGCCGTAGTCCGCAATGGCGAAGAAACACTCGACTGCGGATGACGCGCATAGCGTCAGCACAGGAGCGGGCGGGCCAGACCTGACGATTACTCCTCGGTCGCGCTGTGCGGATGAGCGACGGGCTTGGACTCGGGCGAGCCCCGCTGCCGCAGGAAGATCGACAAGACCACGATCGCGGCGACAGAGAGGAATTCACTTTGCCAGTTCTGGAACGACTCGAACCAGAAGCGCGCCGTTCCCATGTAGTGCACCATCGAGATGGCCTGCCCACCGTGCGCAAGCTGATCCTGACTGTAGTCCGAGGCGCCACCCGCCGCGTGCAGCAAGAATGACAGGACAAAGAGCGCGAAGAGCGCGATCGTCAAGGAGTATTCGTAGAGCACAAGGATCAAGCCACCTTGCTGGACCGGCCAGGGCGCGTCGGGGCAATCCGCCTCCTCGCGCGGGTCCTTGTCAACTTCTTCGTCGCCCTCCAGTTGTTTGGATTCGGCCGAGCCCTTCTGGCGCAGCCAGACGGTCAGGAGAACATACGCGCCCATCTGGAGAAACTCACTTTCCCAGTTCTCAAAGGTCGCTTCGACAAAGTGACCCGTGGTGAAATAGGCTGTGAAGCCGATCGGCTGCTGGCCGTGGTCCTGTTGGTTCTGGTTGTAGTCCAGAAAGCCGGTCAGGATTTGTCCACCGAAGAACATGAGGAAGAAGCCGAAGGAGGCAAGTCCGAGGCCATTCTCACGCAGGAAACGCCGCATTCACTCCCCCCAGAGACGGCCCGCCGCGGCCGGATTCGTCATGTAGCTGCTCGGACGTTCGTGCTCAGACTCATCGTCATCCGTCGTGAGGCCGATCTTTCCCGCGGAAACGAACATGAAAAGGCTGCCGTTGGAGCAGCCGCGAGCCACACGTGAGAACATAGGCTCACTCGCGTGCAGGGCGGCCAGCAGCGCACCAGCGCCTGCATGATTTCGAGGATCATCAATTCTGCGGCACTACAGGTCGGGCACGTTGGCATCACGTGGTTTGCCTTCAGCCAGGCCCATCTGCTCTTGCGCTTAATCCGGCGACGTGCCCGCCTCCTTGATAGGCGTTCCCACCAGCGTTGACGCAGCAACCCTAGCAGGGACATGGCGGCCTTGTCAAATTGGGGTGTCACACGATCGCCGACGGATGCGTGGGTGGCCCAGCAACTGCGTGAGGCGACGCCCTTCGGCACCGCACCTCGCTATCTCATTCGCGACAACGATGCGAAATACAGTGCGCACTTCACAGCAGTGGCGGTCGGAAGCGGGATCGAGGTGCTCAGAACGCCCATCCTGGCTCCTCGGGCGAATGCGATCTGTGAGCGGTTGATGGGCGGTGTCCGTCGAGAATGCCTCGACCACATGGTGGTGAGGCTCTCCATCTGCTGGCCGCCCTCCCGAACACGTTGTTCATGGAACGCCGGATACTGTTGGCCGGCGCTCCGGTGCACATGATCGACGGCTGGTACTCACTACCCAAGGAACCGGGCTTCGGCGGCGATGCCGAGCGGGTCTGGACCTATTATCACACGGAGCTGCTATGGCTGAGGAGCCGCACATACCCGGCGGATCCACATGGCCGCGCACACTCGCGATCATCGGGTGTGGCACTATGGGCCTGGGCGTGGCCGAGAGCTTCATCGTCAGCGGCCGCGCGATCCGTCTCCTCGATATGACGCCGGAGCTGACGCGGGAGGCGCATACCCGTTTGCTGGAGCATGCCGTGCTCGAACGTGCGGTGGCCGCCGAGGTGCGTGACACAATTGCGGAAGCCGTCCGTGATGTCGACCTGGTCTTTGAGGCGGTGCCGGAGCAACGCGATGTGAAACACGCGGTGCTGGTAGCCAGTGAAGCCGTCGCGCCTCCAAAGGCGATCATCGCCACGATACCTCCTCGATCCCGATTGACGAGCTGGCGGTCGCCATGCAACGGCCCGAGCGGCTGCTCGGCATGCACTGGTTCAACCCGCCCGATTGGACGCCGGGCGTCGAGCTCATCCCAGGCAGGGCGACCAATCCGGACGCTGTTGCCCACGTCCGCGCGTTCCTCCGCAGGATCGGCAAGCGCCCTGTGGTCGTTGGCAGCGCCCCGGGCTTTGTCGTGAACTGGCTGCAGTTCGCGCTCTTCCGCGAGGCGGTAACGTGGGTCGCAGACAGACTAGCCACGCCCGCCGAGGTCGATGTGGCCGAGCGCAGCTGCTTTGGCTTCCGCCTGCCCTTCTTCGGACCGTTTCAGATCGCCGATATGGCCGGCTTGGACGTCTATGCCAAGGTGTTCGCCACGCTTGAGCAGGAGCCAGGTGAGCGCTTTCGCATGCCCGACCTGCTGTAGCGGCTCGTGGACCACCGGCGAACCGGCACGAAAGCCGGTGCCGGGTTACCTATACCAACGAGGAGCGGGACCAGCTCTTGCTCGCCCGGGACAGCGCCTACGTGGCACTCAGCGCACTGCTGCCTGAGCTGCGGCCGGATGATGGCGACCTGCAGGCATGACGGAGCGGGACCACAGCTACCGGCGACACCATTGAGGTAACCGGCTGAAATGGAGGGGACAGACGATGTCACGCAAACGCCGCAACGGTTCCATGCCGCCGCCGAATCCCGTACTCAACGCCGCGATCCTTGAGATCGTCGACAACCAGCTGAGTGAGGGAACACCAGTGGAAACTAGGCAGACGTTCGACCGCCTCATGCAGGTTGGGCACACGACCGAGGACGCCCGTCGGCTGATCGGGTGCGTGGTCGTGAGCGAAATCGTCCAGGTCATGCAGCGCGGGGAGCCATATGACGAAGCACGCTTCGTCGCCGCGTTGCGCCGGCTACCGCGACTGCCGTGGGAGAATTAGGGGCATCACCGCAAGCTGCGAATCCGTCGACTGCAGGAAGCTGATGAGGAACTAACGCGCAGCGACGGCCGTGAGCGAGCGGCGACGAGTCCGGTCATGCAGCACGGCACCGGGAAGGAGGCGTCGATGTCCTTGCTGCGGCGCAACGGGCGGCTCATACAGCGGCACGTTATGTATGGGCCCACCCAGCGGCACCACCTCCTATCCAATCATCCCATGCAGGAGCGGAAGTGAAACGTGACCCCCATGACGACCGATGATGCGACCGATGCATACGCGGCGTTCGAGCCGGAGTACGATGCGCAGTCGACGGAGGTGCCGGCTACTTCTGGGCATCTGGACCGGCAGACCCAGCCGTGGGGTACACACGATCCACCGCGCTCCACCGACACAATCCTCAAGGTCCGCACGAGCTCACGCCCGAGTGCGCTCGCGGGCGCAATTGCCGGCGTGATCCGCCAGGTGGGTCAGGCGGAGCTCCAGGCGATCGGCGCAGGGGCGATCAATCAGGCGGTCAAGGCGATCGCCATCGCTCGGAGCTACCTCCAGGAGGAGGGGATTGATCTGTGGTGTGTTCCCGCCTTCATCGAGCTCGTGATCGACGGGGAGGAGCGGACGGCCTTACGGCTCGTGATCGAGGTACAGCGCTAATCAGCCGCGTGCAAGCCGCCGGACGGACGCGCCAGTCACGCCCCTCCCGGCAGCGCCGCCTCGGCCGTGCTTGTACCGGCGGCCTGCATGCTGAACGTGTCGCAACGATGATGCGGGCACGGCGTGTGTGCATCGAGCGAACGGACATCCGTACCTCCGTGTTAGTATCCAGTGAGACAGATTACCGACAAAGTTTAGTGTGCGAGGGCGAGGAGACATTCCATGACCACCAAGCCATTCAGCGAGCGGAACGGCGTAGCGCGCCCCGCCACAACTCGGACCGCAGAGGTCCAA
>JBBSGA010000350.1:0-6532 GCA_038254585.1 Chloroflexales bacterium
GCCCATCAGCGCGGGGCCCTACGTGCTGGCCCCTGGGCAATTGGTGGCCCTCACCCCTGCCCTGGCCGTGACGCAGGCGCAATATCCTACCAGCGCTGACCCCGCCGCGCTGCTGGCCGTACCCGTAGTGACGGCCGGCAGTCTCTACGGCCTCGTGCGGACCAGCCTCCCTGAGCGCGAGCGGGAGCGTGATCCCGGAAAGCGCGAGATCAAGCTCGACCAGGGGTTTTCGGCGAGCATCTACGTCGCGGGCACGATGGATAATCCGACTGTAATCGCCTTCGGCCCCGACAAGAAGCTCTACATCGGCGATATCGGCGGCTCACTTTGGGTTGCGACCGACACAAATGGCGACGGCAAGGCCGACGGTATCAAGCGCTTCGCCGGCGACTTTACGTTGCTCCTCGGCCTCGCCTGGCACGGCGACGAGCTCTACGTCGCGAGTGCGGGCAAGATCGAGGCACTGCGCGACACAAATGGTGACGGCGTAGCGGATCGGCGGCGCCTCGTCGTCCAGGGGCTGCCCTCGATGGTGCTGATGCCGCACTCGAATAACGGCATCGCCTTCGGCCCCGACGGACGGCTCTACTTCGGCGTCGGCAGCACGACCGACGGCGAGGTCGAGCGCGCCGAGCATGCCGCGGCGGTGCTCTCGGTGAAGCCTGACGGGAGCGACCTGCGCGTCTTCGCCCGCGGCCTGGGCAACACCTTCGGCGTCGCCTTCAATCGCGACGGCGAGCTCTTCGGCGGCGACAACAGCCCACAAGGGCAAGGCGAGGATCCGCCCGACGAGTTCAACCACCTCGTCGCAGGCGGCCACTACGGCTTTCCCTACTTCTATGGCGATCCACCCCAGAACGGCGGCACGCGCGGCGCTATGGTCACCTTCCCGGCTCACTCGACGCCGACAGGGACGACCTTCTATGCAGGCCGGACCTATCCCAAAGAGTACTGGGACAGCGGCTTCGTCACGCTCTGGAACCGGGGTGAGATCGCCCGCGTCGAGGTCGCCCGCGCTCCCAGCGGCAACTACCTTGGACGGACGACGACCTTCGGCAGCGGCTTTCTCTACCCCATCGGCGTCACGACCGGACCCGACGGCAACCTCTACGTTGCCGACTTCGGCACGAGCGCGGTCTACCGGATCACGTACGATCCCAACAAGGCGTACTAGCCGATGCGCCGCCGGATCTTCAGCCGGGTAGCCATCGGGCTGAGCTTGGCCGTCCTCGTGCTCGCCGCGTGCGGTGGAGCCTCGGCTGGCAATATGCAGCGCGGCAAGCAGATCTACGACGGCGAGATACCGATCGCCGGAGGAAAAGCGCCCAAATGCGTCGGCTGCCACCCGGTCGAGGCGGGCAGAACCGGCGGCGCCGGCCCGAACCTCTCCAACATCGGCAGCCGCGCCGGATCCACCGTCAAAGGCATGGACGCACGCGCCTACCTCCGGCAATCGATCGTCGATCCCGACGCCTACCTCGCCGGCGGCTACCAGGAAGGCATCCACTACCGCGGCTACGGCAAGGTCCTTACAGGCCAGCAGATCGAGGATCTGATCGCATATATGCTCACGCTCAGGAGCGGCCAGGACAAGTAGCGCACGGCCGGGGTAAGCAGCGAACCGACATCTATTTGGGCCCCACCTGAACCATGGCGCCGGGGTTGCTGCACAGATTGAGGCACCAGGCCGGAGCGCGTGGCAGCCGGCCATTTGTTAAGGAGCACGTTACCAAACAAAGTCTGGGCCCGTATGACACGTATCCCAGGAGTAGCCATCGTGAGCACGCAATCAGCCGGATTGTGGCGAAATTCTTATTTTGTCAAGCTGTGGGTTGCACAAACGATCTCGCTGCTCGGCTCGGCGGTCTCGTTCCTGGCGCTGCCACTGATCGCAGTTTCGTTCCTCAACGCGACGCCCGTTCAGATGGGCATGCTCACCGCCGTGAACACGCTGCCCGCCCTGCTGCTCGGCCTGTTCGCCGGCGTGTGGCTCGATCGTCACCATCGCCGCCCGATTCTCATCGCAACCGATATTGGGCAAGCCGTTTTGTTGATCGTGGTTTCGGGGGCCGCCGTGCTGCACGCGCTGCGCATGGAGGAGCTGTATATGCTCGCCTTTGGCATCGCGGCATTCAGCCTGTTCTTCGACGTGGCCGATCAGTCGCTGCTGCCCGCGCTCATCGGGCGCGATCAGCTTGTCGAAGGCAACAGCAAGCTGGAACTGAGCCGCTCGGCGGTGGCTATCGTCGGCCCTGCTCTAGCGGGCGGACTGATTCAGCTCGCCACGGCGCCGCGCGCCATCCTCTTCGATGCCGGATCGTTCTTCATTTCGGCGCTGTGCATCGCGTCCATGAGTGTGTCAGAAACCATCACGAGCATCCCGCAGCGCCAGCAGACCATGAGGCACGCTATCGGCGACGGCGTGCGGCTGGTGCTTGACAACCGCTCCCTGCGGGCGCTCACCGGCGCGCTGGCGACCAGCGCGCTGTTCACCAGTATGCTCGACGCGGTGCTGCTGCTCTACCTGACCCGCGAGCTGCACCTCCGACCAGGGCTGATCGGCCTGATTTTCGGCTGCGGCAGTGTGGGCTTTCTGCTCGGTGCGCTGCTCCAGGCGCGTGCGACGCGCCGCTGCGGCCTGCGCGCGACGCTCATGGTTGGCCTGCTGCTGACCGGCTGCGGCGATCTGCTGATCCCGACCATCACGCGCACAACTGCCGGCGTCCTCGTCGTGCTGGTCCTGTTCGCGGGACAGTTTTGTTTCGGGCTGGGCCGGACGACCTTCAGTATTAGCCAAGTGAGCTTGCGCCAGCGCATCACGCCGGATCATCTGCTGGGCCGCATGAACGCGACGACGCGCTTTGTGCGGGCGGCCTGTATGGCGCTCGGCGGACTGCTTGGTGGCCTGCTTGGCGTGGCAATTGGTTTGCGGGGGACGCTGGTGCTGGCAGCAGTAGGCGAAGTGCTCACCATCGCCTGGCTGCTGACGCCACTTGAACCACTGACGAGTACGGCTGCTGTCGCCGAATGAATGTGAGGATCACCTTGCACCAATCATCATTCATTGGCCAGAGCGGCAATTGGGGTGAACGTCGTTCCGCCCCATCAACCTAATCGTATATTTCCGCTGCGCTATACTAGGCCTTTAGATAGCGCTCGAACCACGCGAGCGTCTTCGACCATGCGTCCTTGGCCGCCTCCGGGTTGTAGCTCTGCCCCGTGTCGTTGTGAAAGGCATGGTTCGCGTTCGGGTAGATCAGCTTCACGAAAGTCTTGTTGTGCTGGTGCATCGCCGCCTCGATCGCGGGGATGCCCTGGTCGATGCGCTTGTCTAGCTCGCCGTAGATCGCTTGAACGGCTGCCTGGATGTTGGCGACCTCTTCCAAAGGTGGATTGGGGCCGTAGAACGGGACCACTGCCCGCAGCTCCGGCATCTTCGTCGCGCAGCGCCAGGTCACGCCGCCGCCAAAGCAGAAGCCAACCATACCCGCGCGATCTTTGCGCACGTAGGGCTGCGCCTGCGTATAGCGCAAGCCACTCTGGAAGTCCTGGACAAACTGCTCAGGCGGCGTGTTACCCAGTAGGCCGGGCACCTGCGCGGCATCGACGATCTTGTCCGTCCCGCCCTGGCGTGCAAGCAGGTCGACCGCCAGCCCGACATAGCCGGCCTTCGCCAGCCGCCGTGCCACGTCCTTGATATGCTCGGTCAGGCCCCGATTTTCGTGGCAGACCAGGACGATCGGGAACGGACCATCGCCCTTTGGCCGCGCAAGGTAGCCTATGAGGGTCGCGCCTTGGCCTGGAAACTGAGCCATGGCGGCCTGGAGTGCTGGGTCGTCGGCGCTGACACGCACTCCCGCAGCCGGGCCGGCCGTCGCCGGCGATCCGCCGGCGGCCGTCGCCGCGGGCGTAGTTGCGGCGCCAGCAGTGGCGGCTGCGCTGGGGACCCCAGTCGCGGTCGTAGCGGCAGTCGTCGCCGCGGTTGCGCTCACAGCTGCGGTCGTCCCGGCCGGCACGCCTGCCGTGCTCGTGATGGCCGGCGTAGGTGATCCGCAGGCCGCGAGGATGGTGTTCGCCAGCACGAGGCTGCCAGTTACGGCCGCGATACGCTGCAGAGCGTCGCGCCGGCTCATGTGTCCTTCCTGGTAATCCTCGACAAACTCGTCGACCAGGTATTGCTGTAGGTCCGTCATCCGGATTGGTTCCTTTCGGGGGGCTCCCGGACTCGGTCTATCTCCTGTTTCGATACTCGTATCGTACCAGCATGTGGCCTTGGAGGTTCGTCGCCGCCAGCCGCGACATTCCACGCCACCGCCGTAGCACGCGCAGCCGGCGAGACTCGCATAGACTACCTCCTGGCATTTGCGTAATTGGGCCCGCGGAATGTGGGTCCGCCTAATAGTGGCACGCAGTCTGCACACTTCGGCACCATAGGGAGAAGTGAAGGAGACCGCGGATGGCCATGTATGAGCAGCCCATGCCCGTCGTACGCGACGCGCCCACGCTGCGCAGCCGGCTCATGCTCCTGTTCGCCGGGGTTTTGCTGCCGTTGATCGCCTTGGGCGTCCTCGCGGACGTGATCGTCGGCCACCATAACTTGCCGTGGGATAACGCGGTCCTGCTGTGGGTGCACGCCCATGCTAGCCCGGCGCTCGACACGCTGATGATCCTCTTAGCGCAGCTCGGCTATATCTACGGTGTCCTGCCGGTCGATATCGTAATCGTGCTCCTCTTCATCGCATTCAAGCGGTGGGGCGACGCGCTTTTCTTTGGCATAGCCGTCGGCGGCGCTCAGATCCTCGATCTTCTGGGGAAGGCCTTTTTCCATCGTGTGCGCCCTGCCCTTTGGGTCTCGCTGACGCCCGAGCATTCGTACAGCTTCCCGAGCGGCCACGCCGTCGCGTCGATGGCGTTGGTCGCCGCCTTGAGTGTGCTGCTCTGGCCGAGCCGCTGGCGCTGGGTGGCGCTCCTGCTCGGCGGGCTCTTCGTCCTGCTGGTCGGTCTGTCGCGCATTTATCTGGGCGTGCACTACCCCTCGGACGTGCTCGCCGGCTGGGCCGCCTCGCTGGCCTGGGTCGTCGGCGTGAGTATGATCCTCTACGGCCGGCCGGCCAAACCTACAGCCGAGGCCAAACCGGCCGCGTAGCGTGGTAGCGCACAGTAGACTTCTGCAGCAGTCACGCGGGCAAGCAGCGAGGTAGTGCCATCTAACCCGCTCCCTCCGTATCGGACGTCATGCGCTCGCCGCGCAGCAGACGGGCGCGGATGTCGTACGGGCCGGGCCGCTCCGGTGCCAGCTGCCCTGACTCGACCATCAGGTCCAGCGCATTGTAGCGCGTCTCCATTGGTAGGAGCACCTTCTCATGCCGGCGCGCCGACTCGTAGACCGCGTGCACCATCTGGAGCGCCTTGAGCCCGTTCGCCGCCTCGTTGCGGAAGTGCGCGGTCTTGCCCTCGACCCAATCGGCCAGCTCGGCAGCTTGCGCGGCGGGAGCCTCGTGCCACTCGAAGTTGTCGCCGTGGTCGGCCACCTTGTGGAACTTCCCGTCCGGCTCGTGCAGCTCCCACTTTCCACCGGTGTTTTGGTTCAGCAGCTGGACGTTGCGGGTGGTCATGTTGATCATTCCGTCGCTGCCGTAGATCAGGGCACCCTGGTAGACCGTCGGAGTCACGTCGCTCAGGAGCAGGGCGACCGCGCCGCCGGCAAAGTGAAACACGCCGACGGCGCAATCCTCGATCCGCGTGCTGCGCTCGTAACGGTCGGTCTTGCGCTCGACGTTGCCCATCACCCAATCGCACTCGTCGTCCGAAAGCACGTAGCGGTACATGTCGGCCTGGTGCGAGCTGTAGTTCGGCAGACCATCGGCCGCGAAGCTCTGGATCGTCTGCACCTTGCCGATCGCACCTTGAGCGATCAGATCGCGCGCCAGGGTATAGGCCGGTACGAAGCGGCGTTGGTGGCTGACTGCCAGCTTGACACCGTTACGCTCGCAGGCGAGCATCATCTGTTCGGCCCGGCCGATCGTGTCGGCCATCGGCTTCTCGCATAGGATCGCCTTGGGATGGTGGACCGCCGCGGCAATCGTCCACGTGGCATGGCCGGGATGCCACGTGCAGACCGACACGACGTCGGGCTGCTCCCGCACGAGCATCTCACGAGCGTCCGTGTAGTGGCGCGGGGAAATCTGGAACGTCGCATCCTTCTCGGCCATGGCCGCTTCCTCGAGGTCGGCCAGGCCCACGATCTCGTAGCGCCCGCTGTCCAGGTAGCCTCGGATATGCACGGTGGCGATCCCGCCGCACCCGATCACGCCGACCCGCAGTTTGGTAGCCATAGTTATCTCCTGATGCATAGCGAGGACCGGCGACGGGCACGCGTATGCGCATAAACATTAACCCAAGTTGCTACCTTGCGAGACAGTCGAAACTGTAGGCAAGGAGAAAGAGCACAATCTTGAGTTCAAATCCCGCCGCGGTGACCGCATGAATCGTTTTGGGAAACCGTTGGGTGATCATGCTGCCCGCAGTTTCA
>JBBSGA010000351.1:0-6522 GCA_038254585.1 Chloroflexales bacterium
CCAGGTCGGGCGGCGACTCGCGGCGCGCCACCCCCCACTGCTGCTGCTCGGGTTCGCTGGCGCCTTCCGACGCAGCGAGCTCGTCGGCCTGGACGTCGATGACCTGGAGTTCTCGCGCGCGGGCATGGTGGTGCGGCTGCGTCGCTCCAAGACGGATCAGGAGGGCCAGGGGCGAAAGATCGGCGTGCCGCGTGGCCAGCGCGCCGAAACCTGCCCGCTGGTGTCGGTGCAGGCCTACCTGAAGGCGGCGAGTATCGAATCGGGCCCGCTGTTCCGCGGCGTCAATCGCCATGGCCAGCTGCAGGGGCGGCTGAGCGACCGCGCCGTGGCGCTGGTGGTCAAGCGCCGTGTGGAGGCAATCGGACTGGATCCCGAGCGCTTCGCCGGCCACAGCCTGCGCGCTGGGCTGGCGACGTCGGCAGCCGCGGCGGGTGCCAGCGAGCGCGCGATCGCCAACCAGACCGGGCACAAGTCGATGACCGTGCTCCGCCGCTATATCCGCGACGGCGAGTTATTCGGGCCAGACAACGCCGCGGCGGGGGTCGACCTGTGACGACACGCTTGGCCGGTTGCGGGCGGGCTTTGGGCGGGTTTTGGGGACCAGCCACCGCGTTGTCGCTTGCTCCGCTTGCTCCGAGCAAGGATTTTGAACCGTGACGTTCGTAAAATTCGCGCAGCCGATCGCCGCAACCGGCAGCGCATCGGCTGTTTGATCGAGGCTGGATAAAACCAGAAACACCAAGGATCAGTGCACGCTGGACGGCGCGACTCATAGGTACGTCGTACCAATGAAGCACTGAAGGAACCGATGCGGATCCCGAACCCCAATAACCCGCGCTGGAGCTGTCTGAGCGATCAGCTCATCGTTGCCTGGTCGAGGCGATCCGCGTGGGCGATCTGATGACGAACGTGCTGTGCGAGTACGAGATCCCGCGCAACTCGTTCTACGAATGGCGGTGGATCGGGGAGGGCCGCTTGAGCACCTGGTGGGCGGGTGCACCCGTCAATGCCGCCGATGTTGCACGCTGTCGTCGACTGGTCCTGGCCCTTGCCGAAGCGCGGTTCGATCGCGCCCGGGTGGAGCTCGCTGGTGTGCTCGCGATGGGTAGCGGGCCGATCGAGATAGCGGTCGAGGCAAGTGGGATCAGCAATCGCCAGTTGCTCGGCCAGATCACGTGGGTCGACCAGGAAGGTCCCGAGAAATCGGACGGTGGCCAACTGAGCGGCGAATCCCAGTCGGGTGTGAGCATCGCGTCGCTCGTCGATGATGGCGCGGTCGCGGTCATCGAGGTGGAAGAACAGGGCCAACTGGGCTGGCGAGGGCTCGCCGTCGTAGCGACCGTAGCGGCGCTGCTGGTGCGAAACCTTGCCGTCCTGCCTGGTTCTAAGGGGCGTGTGCGGTGGCGACATTGATCTCCGCTTTGCTGCGCCCTCCTGCGCCCCGCGCCGGTCTGGACTGCGTGCACGGTTCCGCGTACGCTGCCTGACGTGCCGCCATCGCCTGGCGACCGCGGCGCAGCCGCCGCATCGTAATGATGGCCGATGCGGACGCCCGGCTGGTGGCCCTGGCGCGCTCGGAGCACGCCGATGCCTTTGAGCAGCTCGTGCGCCGGCACCAGGTCGCGGTCTACCGGGTGGCCCTACGGCTGCTGGGGGACCCCGACGAGGCCGAGGATGCCGCCCAGGATGCCTTCCTGCAGGCGTGGCGCGGCCTGCCCCGGTTCCGGTCCGGCAGCAGCTTCGCCACCTGGCTCTACCGGATCGTGACCAACCGTTGCTTCAACCTCCTGCGTACGCGACGGTGGCCGGCACAATTGCAGGAAGATCATGCAGCAACCGCCGACACTGACCCAGTGGAGATCGTGGAGGCCCGAACGACGTTGGCCGCCCTGCAGCGGGCGCTGGGCCGACTCACCCCCGAACAGCGGGCTGCCTTTGTCTTGCGGCATCTGGAAGGCTGCTCGCACGAGCAGATCGGCCAGGTCCTCGGCATCTCCGTGCCGGCCGTCAAGAGCCGTATCCATCGTGCACGCGTGGAGCTGCTGTCGGCCATGGATGAGCGTGCATGAACCAGTCGGAGCGGCAGCGCTACCTGGCCTGCGGGACCCGCCGGGCGGACCTGGTGGAGCAAGTTGCCGAACGCGGGTCTGGCGTGCGGACTCCGCACCAGGCGAGCTGCACCCAGTGTCAGACGGCGCTGCGTGACCTTGAGTGGGCCTGGCAGGCCGTCGACCTGTTGCGCTCGGAGGCGGTGCAGCCTCCTGCTCGCCTGCTGGAGCGCGTCATGCGGCGCGTGCGCGCGGAGCTGGTGAGCTGGAACATCGAGGTGCGCGGCGAGCACGGGCTCACCCAGCTCAGCGCCCAGGTGTTCGCGATGATTGCGTACGAGACGGCTGAGTCAGTGCCTGGCGTCTCTGCCGTTCACCGATCACAGCCTGCACGCGTCAGTGACGGAGTGGACGTCGCTCTTGAACTCTCCCTCGTGTTCGGGTACAGCGCACCCGAGGTCGGCGCGGTGGTTCGCCGGCGCCTCATGTCGCGCGTCCGACAGCTCACGGGTCTTGCCGTCGGCGCGGTCCAGATCAAGGTGTCCGACGTCGTGGCGCCGTAGCGTCGCCGCCGGCCCGGTGCGAAACCTTGTGGGCCAAGCTGTGTCTAACGTTACGTGAGAGCACAAACTCGGTCGGCACGCGCCGGAGCCGAACGGCGCACGGCCAGTGAGCGGGAGGGCGGCTAGCGCATGTCCAATCGCCAGTTCGGCTTCCTGGTCGGTGTGCTGCTGGTCTGGCTCATCTGGGCCGCCTCGTTCTGGGTGGCCCTCGCTGCGGCGGTAGCGGGCGTGATCGGGTATGCCGTGGCGCGCTTGATCGAGGGCGATCTCAGCCTGGGCGAGCTGACGGAGTGGCTCGCCGCCCGTCGGTAGCGGGCACACGCACACGCAAGGGAGAGAGACATGACGACAGGCGACGACACAGCAGGCACGACCCGCGGCGGTGGCGCGAGCCAGCCACCCGTGGTCCAGACACCGGCGCGGGCGGGCGGCACGAACACCCTGGCAGCGCGCCCGGGCCGGTACGCCGAGCTCAAGACTGAGCACGGCCAGACGCGTATCGCTGACGGTGTGGTGGCGAAGATCGCCGGGATGGCGACGCGTGAGATCCCAGGCGTGCAGGCCATGGGGAAAGGGCTGGCGCGGACCTTTGGGAGCCTGCGAACACGGGTGGGTGCCAGCGAGGACAACTTATCGACCCAGGGCGTCTCGGTCGAGGTGGGCGAGCGGCAGGCGGCTGTCGACCTCGACATCGTCACCTACTACGGCCAGAGCATCGCCGACATCGCCGAGGCGGTGCGCCGCAACGTGATCGAGCGCATCCAGCGCATGACCGGCCTGGAGGTCACCGAGGTCAACATCATGGTCGACGACCTGTACGTGGAGGACGACGGGCAGCAGCCGACGGCGTCCCGCGTTGCGTGAGCCTGTCCACGAGTGGGCGAGCGCGGTACTCGCGCGCGAGGTGGCGGCGGCCGTCGCTCAGACTGACGGCGTCGCCCGGTTGACGCCCGGCCGTGGCGTGGAGGCGGCCACCTACTACCCAGGTGGCAAGACGCAAGGCGTGGTCGTCACCGGCGAGGGGTCGGTCGAGGTGCACGTGGTCATCAGTGCGCTCCCCGTCGTCAAAGTGGTCGAGCGCGTGCAGCGAGCGGTCGGGGACGTACTCGCTCGCTACGGTGAGCCGCGGCGCGTGGGCGTGGTGGTCGAGGACCTTGTCCTTGAGCGCCTGCCTGAACAGGCTGCCGGCGCTGAGCGCAGCGGGATCTACGGCCAGGCTGCGCTGGAGTAGGAGGCATGCCACTCCTGAATCGCCTCCTGTCGCTTCTGCTGGGCCTGGCGTTGGTGCTCGTCGGCGTGTGGGCGATCGCTATGAGCGTTGTGGATGCGACCGGTGCCACCGGCCTGCCACCAGCGTACGTGAGCGTGACGCAGGCGGTGCAGACCGGGACCAGGGCCCTAAGCCAGCTCCCGCTGTCGAGCCCGATCGTCCTGGCGCTGTGCGTGGGGCTGCTGCTGGTTGGGGCACTGCTTCTGCTGGCTGAGGCACAGCCGCGGCCACCGAGCCGCGTGCGCTTGGACCAAGAACCGGGCATCACCTGGTGGGCGGATCGCGCCTCGATCGAGCGCGGGCTCAGCGACACGCTGGTGGCGCGGACCGCAGCCGCGTCGGCTCGGACGCGGCTGCGGTCTGACAAGTCCAGTTGGCACGTGTCGATCGACGCCGCCGCTCCCGCTGAGAGCCGAGCGGAGGTCGATGCCCAGGCGCGGGGCGTGCTCTCGAAGTTGGGACGGTCTGCAGGCGCGGTCGACCTGCGCCTGCGCCTGCATCAGCCGCGACGACGAGTAGCCTGATGGACGTCTTCAATCGAGTGTTCTGGCTAGTCATCGCGCTGGTCTTGCTCGGCGCGGGCGCGGCCGGCCTGCTGGCCGGCACGGGGGTCCTCGGTCCTGATCTCCAGGCAGCCTCACCCTTGCCAGCGGTGGTGCCAGCACAACTCGAGCAGCCTGCGCAGACAGCCTTACTCATCATCGGCGTAGGCGGACTCTGCTGTGTTTTCCTGGGAGTGTTCCTGATCAAGGCGGCTCTCTCGATCCCGCAAGCACGGACCAGCGTCCCGTCACTACGGCTAGCCCGCGGTGCTGATCAGCCTGTGACCATCGTGCGCGGCTCCGCCCTGCAGCAGGGGTTGCAGCGGGACCTGGAGCGCGTTCCGGGTGTCACCCGTGCGCGAACTTCTCTTGCCGACCTGTCGCACCAGCCTCGGATCGCCATCCGTCTCGACCTTACCGGCCGCACAGATCTCCGCCCAATCCAGGACGGGGTACGCGCGGCCTTGCAGCGCCTGGTGACGACGACTGGCATTGCCCCGACAGCAGTGGAGGTCACTTTCCGCCTGCACGCGGAGACGCGCCGAGCGCTGTGAGTAGCAACCAGCAAGCCTGGATCACAGTGTCGTGAGGCAGGGCGGCCCGTCGTTGCCACGACCTTGTATCACAAGGCGATGCGCAACTACGCTGCCGACCTGCGCCAGCTCGGCGAGCGTCGTATCAAACTCGAGGAGCTCGGTCATCTGGTGGCCACCATGCGCATGCACCCGTCGATGCTGGGACCTGACGGCGTCAGTACGGCCAGGCTACCGTTCGTGCCCCTGCCACTGGGCGAGGACACGGGCCTCCTTGGCCGACACACTGCGCCAGTGCCTGAAAGTCGACTTTGAGGTCTCCCCGGAATCCTCTGGTTAGTCGAGACTGAGGCGATGATCACTACATAGCGCATACTGCGCTGACGATGGACGTTCGGGAACAGCCCCCGGGGGACGGAGCGGAACGGAGCGGCGGCGGAGCCGGCGCGAAGCAGGCCTGCGGAGCGCACACGAAGCACGGAGCAGCTTGCCGCTCTTTCGCTCTGCCCGATGGTCAGTTCTGTTTGAGCCACGATCCTGAGCGTCAGGAGGCCGTCCGCGAGGCGCGGTCCAAGGGTGGTGCCGCGGCCAGCAAGATGCGGGCGCTGGAGGGTCGGCGGGCCAAACTGGATACGCCAGCAGCCCTCATGCGTTTCACGGGCCGGCTGATCCAGAACGTGCTCGATCAGACCACGCCCGTCGACGTGGGGGTACAGCGTGGAGAGCGTCTTTCCTACGCCTCCCTTTCTGTTCGCCAGAACAACGGTCGGCATGTCGTCAGCCAGTATCGAGGCGCTCAGTGAAGTGCGCCTGAGCGCGGGTTTATCAATCGCGCCACAAACGCGCACAGCGTCTGTCATGTGTTGTGGGCAACTGACGCGGCGAACGCGGCCGCCACACCGCGCGGGATTCGCGCGCGGTCGGAATGTGAGTAGCTATTGCGGTCCCACTCCCAATAGCGGCCTCGGTGCCAGACGGCCTTCGCAGTGAACGGTGGCCGCTCTCCAGAGTGCCGGTTTTTCAAGACAATCAGCTCGAGCATGCCGCGGTCTTTGCTTTCGGCGTTCACGAGCTCGTCTCGGTACAGCCCGACTACTACGTCCGCATCCTGTTCCCAGGATCCCGACTCACGAATATCTGACAGCCGCGGCCGCTGATCAGTGACCCGTGAACTGGCCTGCCGGTTGATTTGAACGGGCACCAGCAGGGGCACGTCCAAGGTGCGCGCCATCCGCTTGAGGTTGCGAGACACGAGCGTCTGATCCTCAACGCTGGAGTTGTTCCCCTTGCTGTCCTGCACCAGCTGGCCGTAATCGACGACGATCAACGCCAGGCGCCCGTGCTGGGCCTGGAGCTGCATGGCGCGCGAACGAATCTGCGACGTGGTCAGGCCGTCGGCGCCGTCGATGTAGTGCAGCGGGTCGGCCTGCTGTCGCGCGGCGGCAGCGAGCACCGCCGCGGCTTCGTCGTCGTCGATGTCATGGGTGGCCAGCGCCTCGACCGGGATGCCGGTCTCCATCGCGATCGCGCGTGCTGTGAGCTCGAGGTCACTCATCTCGAGCGACG
>JBBSGA010000352.1:0-6517 GCA_038254585.1 Chloroflexales bacterium
CGATCAGATTCCGCAATACCTGGCCAAGTCGACGCTCGTCTGCAAAAAGTGGAATCGTCGGTGGAGCGTCTAACAGAAAGGCGCGCGCCGGCATCGTGGTCCGCGCATCGTCAAGAATTTGACGTGCCAGGTCGACCAGATCGACCTGGCTTGGAGACAGGCTAAGACCATCCATCTCGATCTGCGCCACATCAAGCAGCGCTTCGCTGAGCTGCGTGCTCCGACGCGCCTGCGCTACGATCCCGTCCAGTCCCGGCACCAGCTCGTCGACGCTTGCTCCGCGTCGCGCCTTTCGCGCCAGCAGCTCCGCCCGCCCCAAAAGAATCGTAAGCGGCTGCCGTAAGTCATGCGCCGCAATCGCAATCACGTCTTCCAGTGCCCGCACCTCGGCGGCACGCCGCTGCTGCTGCTCGTCTGCTTCGAGCTCAAACGAGATCAGCTGCGACAAAAGATGGAACACCTCAAAATCCGCATCGGTCAGCTCCGCTGGCTGTGGATCGAGCGTGCAGAGCGTTCCGAAATAGCTCCCGTCGCGCCGGATGAGCGGCACGGCGATATAGCTCTCGATGCCGTGCTGCAGCAGGCCCGGATGCTCGCGGAACCGCGGATCGGCACTGGCATGATTGATCCGAAGCGGTGCGACCGCACCGCCGACCACACTTCAAAAGGTGGTCTGCAGCTCCAGCTGGTCTCCCGGCTTTAAGCCGAAATTGGCCTCGTCCAGCACTGCGCACGCTGTCCACGCATCGTCGGTAACGCGCGTGACAAGTGCGATCCGCATCCCGCTTATGCGGCTCAGCACCCGCAGAATAGTCTGGACCGCCTCCAGCCGGTTGATAGCCGTCACATCGTCGACGTCGCGTGTGTTTGACATGTGCCTCCGTAGCCACGATCTCTGATGCTCTTGGCAGTATCCCTCGGCTTGTCGAACGCAGCTCAGACCCGGCAGTCTAGCACAAAACAGCCGCCGGAACCGGCGACGATCTTCTGCCGCAACCCTACGCCGAGCCGTCCGGGCCTCGATGCCTGCCCATCCCTACGTGCTTCAGGCGAGCTGATCAGTCTTGGCCGCCATAATGAAATCGTTCCGGTGCAGCCCTTTGATCTTGTGCGTCCACCAGGAAACGGTCACCCTCCCCCACTCGGTCAGCAGTGCCGGGTGATGCCCTTCGGCCTCTGCCAGCGCCCCGACGTGATTGGTGAACACCAGCGCATCCGCGAAGTTCCGGAAGCGATACGTCCGTTCCAGCCGCGGAATGCCGTCCCGCTCGACCACCTTCCATTCAGGAATGAGCGGCATAAGCTTTGCCTGCTCCTCGGCCGTCACGCGCGGCGAGTCGGCGCGGCATGCCACACATTTTTCTGCTGTAAGCTCCGTCATAGCCTTCCTCCCTTTGACGCGGTCGACGTTTACCGCACGCATGCGCTTGATCCGGGTGACCCCGATCTCACCCCAGCGGCCTGTAGCGCTCCCATGCGTCCTCGGCCGCGGCTCGCTCCTCCGCGGTCCAATCGTCCTCCACGAGCTCGACCCGAAAGCACTCCACGAGGGCCCGCTCCCACGCGCCGATCAGGTCGTCCAGCCCGATCGATGGACCCGCGAGCTCCAGGAGCCCGACCGCCCTCTCCCGCAGCAGCCGCGTGCGCTCCTGCCGCTCCTGCGGCGTGCCCGCGATCACGTTCGACACGCACTCCGGCTCCCACGTCGTATAGACTCCTGCCTGCAGCAGACCTCCCTGGCGCCGCCGGACCTGCGCCAGCCCAACGATCTTGCGATCGCCCACGAGCACCTCGTAGGGCGAGACGCCGCCGAAGCAGGCCCGGCGCACCTCCCGGTCGAGCCGCGCATTGAGCGCGCGCGCCTCGGGCGGAGCTACGACGCGCGCCCCGATTCCGGCCTCCGCGAGCGCCCGCGCCCAGACCTCGCCGAACCAGCGGTAGGACTCTGTCATGTCCGGCAGGAGCAGATGATGGCCTGCCGGGAGCGCAACGTCCAGCCAGAGATGCCCCGCGTCGGCATACACCGCCGTTCCGCCACTGCCTCGCTTGTGCACGCTGATAGCCGCGTCTCCGGCCGCCGTCAGATCGACCTCGGCCGGCCGCTGGCTCGATCCGAGGAAGAGCGCCGCGTGCGCGAGCCTCGGCCAGCGGATCGCCGGCCGGTGAGAGTACTCCAGCCCGGCGATCATCGCGTCGGCGCCCGCCAGGAGCTCCTCCGGCTCGCCGATATGTGACGGCAGCCGTCGCCATCGTTCGCGCTGTGCCATCGGATCGGTTAGTCCGCGTTCCGGGCCGTTCCCTCGGCCGCCGCGCGCCTGCCGCCGAGCCATCCTTCGGCCCGCACCGGTGTCGTGCTCGCCGCCTCGCGCGCCCCTGCCCGGCTCCGCAGATAGATGTACTCGACGATCATCGCAAGGGTCAGCGAAAGTGCCGCGACCGGTACACCCGGCAGCCGGAGCGCGACGCCGAGCAGGAGCGCGCTCCCGTTCGCGGCCAGATTGATCATCATCCCGCGGTAGACGATGCCGGTAGCCGACTTGGCGACGAGCAGTCCCCGCAGCCAGCTCGAGAGTGCTGTGACGGCCGGCAGCAGGATGCCGAGCCGGATTCCGGTCCGAGCCAGTCCCAGCAGCTCCGGCGCCAGGCCGATCACGTTCCGTAGATACAGATCCACCAGCGGTGTAAACGCCAGCAGAGCCGTCGCCGCCGTCGTGGCCCCCGCTACCAGCAGCGTAAAGCTGCGCAGTGGCGCGTGTGCCCGCCGATCTTTCGCCTGCGCGATCGTCGTCTCCTGCATCGCCATGCCCCAACCGCGCATCACCAGCAGTGCCGAGAAGACCACCGGCCAGGCGGCCAGCGTATCGCGCGGCATCGCCAGCCGCGCCAGTGCCGCGCTCGTCATCGGCTGCACGACCAGCGTCAGCAGCGACGTCGCCGCTAGTGGCATGTGGAAGCGCAGGATCGCCGGCAGACGCAGCGGCTCGCGTATCCCGGTCTCCTGAGTCAGGTTCTCACGCACGCAGCCGCGCACCATCAGGTAGATCGCCGCCGCCTCGACCGTCACGCCCACCATCAGCGCCAGCGCCCCCACGCTTGCCCCGGAGATCCCGCCCCACAGCGCCCCGCCGACCGCGACCGCCACCTCGCTCGCCAGCCGCAGCGCCGTCCCGAAGCTCACCCGCCGAGTCTGGCCGTAGCGCACCAAGATGCCCTGGTAGAAGCGCCGCCAGCCGATCGCGGCGATCCAGAAGAGCATGATCTGCATCGCGGGCCGCCCCGCCGCGACGATCGACGCCGGCATGCCCAGCACGCTCCCGCCGACGAAGTCGAAGAGCGGCGTCCACGCCAGCACGCCGACGAGCACCGTCAGCCCGATCGTGAGCCAGAGCACGAACTGCTTGAGCGCCCGGTACGACTGCGCATTCGTCGCCAGCGCGATTGCCGTCGAGACGAGCATGATCACCGGGCTCTCGACGATCAGCTGGATGCTGAGCACGAAGCCGTAGGCCGCCAGGTTCAGCGCAGGCGCTCCCAGCCGCGCGATCGCCCCCTGCACCGCCGGCCCCTCCAGCATCATCAGCGTCACGCTCAGCGCAAGCGGAAACCACAGCGCGAAGATGTAGCGCCGGGAAAATGCCCGTTCGATGTTCGCTTCCACGTGACTCCCTTGTCTGACAGCCTCGCCTGGCAGCCTGAGCGATTGTAGTGGCGGCTGACCCGTATCGTCCGTACTTACCGGTGCTGGCCCTGAATAATACCGCGTCTACTCGGCCATGCATCGCAGACATTGTGCCATGTGTATAGGAAGGGCAGTATTTCGACGCATCGCGTGGATCCCCAAGGTATCCACAGGTATTCAACTGCGGTTGGGGATACGTTTACGCTAGAGGAAGGCAATCATGCTATGTGAAATAAGGAGCGTTGTGATACCAGTTGATCCATTCTTCTCCTTCTGAGCTTTCCCAGTTCATATGGAGCTCTTCTGCCAGGCTGCGGAACGAAGTTCCCGGCCGGACCCAGAATATGCCCCAGGTCTGCCCGCCACGTAAAGGCCGCAAGAAATACTGCGAGGTAGGCTCAATTGCAGCCGGATAGATTATCTCAGGGTCCGGGCCTGAACCCGCTCCCGGATTCGATGCACTACTGGCGGCGGGTCGGCCATGAGTTGCTGGTGTCGCTCTTCAACCCATGCCGCCTGATCCGCTAGGTATCGGTCCATCTGCACCTGATTGCGGTGATAATAGGCGATGACCGCCTCGATCTCTGCGAGGCTTAGCGAAGGATACTGCTCCAGAATTGCTTCCGGTTGATACCCCCTCAGGTAGTAGTACAAAACATCGTCGATACCGATGCGATGCCCTTTGATCCGGATATCCAGCGGGTCAAGGAAGTCGAAATACTCTTCTAGCTTCATGGCACCTCCATTTGCCCATTGTACACTGCTGGACTGCTGGTAACCATAATGGTCCGTCAAGCGGCCAGAGTGCACAATAAGAAACCGAGCTCAAGCAGGTGCTCGGTAAGCTGATCCCCGATCGGTGTAAAGAGTGTAGATTGTCTCGGAGAAGCTCGCGCTAGCAGTCGGCGTAGACAGAGCTCAGATGAGTCAGAGCGATCAGGAGGTGCTCCGTCAGCCTCAATTGCTGGCTATTGCTCCAGTGTTGTGAGCGTCACGCTGAGTGCCAGCGGAAACTACAGCGCGAAGATGTATCGCTGGGCCCGTGCCCGTTCGCCGTTCGCTTCCACCTGATTCCTTGTGTCGAGGCCCCGATCCAGGGCGGCATCGATTATCGGGGAATGGAGCGCCGTTGCGTAAGGAATATCGGAGTCCGCTATCGGAGGATTGCTGCGCCGAAGCGTTCGCAGGAATCAGCGATATCATTGGAGTGCGACCATAATGCGTGGGGCAGCATCAGGGAGGGTTAGGTGGCGAACAAGCGTGAGTTGAAAGGCATCGCGTCTTGGGTGACAATGCGGCGATTGCACCCGTCGCTTCGCCACTGGAGGACTGCGATGCCTTCCACCTCGGACCCGATTGTACAGCACGTGCGGCACGATTTCGAGACCCTCCTGACCTACGTTACGGGTGCCGAGACGCGCACCGAGACCGCCTATACGGTCGAACTCACCCTGTTGCGGCAGGTGCTTGCCCTCGGTGCCACCCTGTTGCGCCTCTGCTTTGTCACCCGTGCCACCGCCCGGCCCGCCGCGCCGGTCCGCGCCGACGCCACGCCCTTCACCTATCATGATTGCCGCCCGGTCACCTACTATTCGATCTTTGGCAAAGTGCGCTTTGCGCGCCATTACTTTACCGCCCCTGGTCACCCCGGTTGCTGTCCGCTTGATGCGAGCTTGAGCCTGCCGGAGCGCTGGTACTCGGATCTGTTGCGCGAGTGGGCCGCCTTTGGCACCACCGACGCCTCCTACCGCGAGAGTCAGACCGGACTGGAGCGCATCTTGGGACGCCACCTCAGCCTCCAAGCCATCGAAACCGGCATGCTTGAGGATGCAGGGGATGTCATCGCCTTCTACGCCGAGCCGCCCGCCCCGGACGCGCCGGTCCCGCTGGGGACGATCCTGGTGTGCAGGCGGATGGCAAAGGCGTCCCCCAGGCGCAGGTCCTGGCGGACGTCCCGCGCGAGCGCTTGGGCACAGGGCAGAAGCGCAGCACGAAGCAGGAAGCGGTTGTGACCAGCCTGTATAGCAGCGTGCCCTATCACCGCACGCCCCAGGACCTGGTCCGGGCACTGATGCAGGACCCGCGCCCGCTGGAGCCGTCGAGCCGTCCCCGGCCGGTCGCGAAGGAGGTGCATGCGACCTTGGAAGGCAAGATGGTCGCGCTGACGCGGCTCCAGCAACGGACAGCCCAGCGCGGGGGAGCGCCGCAGCAGCAGCGGGTGGCGCTCAGCGACGGTGCCGAAGCCTTGCAGGAGCAGCTGCTAGCGCACTTTCCCGAGCACACGTTGGTGCTGGACATCATCCACGCGACGGAATACCTGTGGAATGCCGCCACCGCGCTATTGGGCGAACCCCATCCCGAGCGGAAAGGATGGGTCCGGAAGCGCTTGGAGCAGGTGGTGTGCGGCGCGACCGCGACGGTGATTGCGGAGCTGGAAGCCACGGCGCAGGAGGCGGAGCTGACGGAGACGCAGCGCAAGGTGGTGCGGAAAACGGCGGGCTACTACCGGCGCAACGAGCCATATATGCACTACGATGAGTATCTGGCAGAGGGCTGGCCAATCGGGACGGGCGTGGTGGACGGGGCGTGTGGGCATCTGGTGAAAGATCGGATGGAGCAGGCGGGGATGCGCTGGACGGTCGAGGGAGCGCAGGCGGTGCTGGATCTGCGGGCGGTGCGGCTGAATGGAGATTGGGATGGGTATTGGCAGTATCATCGGCAGCAGCAACATCAGCGGCTCTCCGGCACGTCTGTCTCAGCACCGGACATGGCAGAAGTCCAGATGCTACAGCTCGCGGCGTGACGAAATCGATCTCCCACGCATGATGGTCGCACTCA
>JBBSGA010000353.1:0-6511 GCA_038254585.1 Chloroflexales bacterium
CAGGCCCTCTAGCATCTGATCGAGCGCCTCGGCCTGCTGCGTGGTGCGCGGAAAGCCGTCCAGCAGCACGCCCTGGCTCGGCGGAACATCCCGTAGGCGCGCGGTCACGAGGGCGATCATAACGTCGTCGGGCAGGAGCGTGCCTTTCTGGAAATAGCGATCCGCCAACAGACCCAGCGGCGTTCCTCGCTGGACCTCGTCGCGCAGCATCTGTCCCGTGGCAAAGACGACCATCGGAAACCGTGCTCGTAAGAGCCGCGACTGGGTCGACTTGCCCGCGCCCGGCGCGCCGAGCAGAATCACGTGGAAACGATCGCTCATGATCTCGACCTTTCGGGGGTCAGCGTCTGATGGAGCAGACGCAACCGGCAGTGCCGCCCCTCATGTAAACAACACGCCACTGCTTGAAAGCAGCAGCGTGGGTGGCGGAGGGAGTGGGATTCGAACCCACGAGGAGATTTTACCCCCTACACGATTTCCAGTCGTGCCGGTTAAGCCACTCCCGCATCCCTCCACACCGCGATAAGCTTAGAGCTCGGGAGCTACGCCGCGGCATTATACCATCTCAGACGAATGGCTGGTCCGGCACGACACGCGGCCCGGCTTCCAACCACACGGCCCTGGCCTATGTGCCAAGCATTCCGGCCGCCCGGCCGCGTGCCAGGATGCGGTCCGCGAGGCGCAGCGAGGCCGCGTCGATCAACTCGCCGCCGAGCGTTATTGCGCCGGTACGCTCGGCGGCGAGCGCTTTGACGTACCGATCGTGAATCGCCTGGGCTGTGCTCAGCTCTTCGGCAGACGGCGAGAAGATCTTATTGATGGGCACAAGCTGCGTCGGATGAATTGCCCACTTCCCATCGCAGCCTAGGGAGCGCGCAAGGAGTGCCGCAGTTCGCAGGCCCTCGACGTCGTGGTAGGCGCCGTACGGCCCATCCAGCGCCTCCAATCCCGCTGCCTTGGCCGCTACGACGATCCGGCTCAGGGCCGCGTGCCAGAGGTGGCCGGGGTAGTCGAAGTCGTGCCCGCCGATCCGCAGGATCGGCATTCCGATCGACGCGGCAAAATCGCCGGGGCCGAAGATCAGGGTTTCGAGCCGCCGGCTGGCGCGGGCGATCTGCTCGACGTTAGCCATACCCTCCGCCGTCTCGATCTGTACCTCGATGCCGATCCGCGTCGGCAGGCCCTTCGCCGCCTCGAGCTGACCGAGCAGCATATCGAGCATATAGACGTCCTCGGGGCGATTGACCTTCGGCAGAATAACGGCGTCGAGATGCGCGCCCGCGCCCTCTACGACTGCGATCAGATCCTGGTAGAACCACTGGGCGCGGACGTCGTTCACGCGCACGGCTCGCAGGCGCCTGCCCCAGTCGATCTCGTTGAGCGCCCTGACGATGTTCGCGCGTGCCTCCGGCCGCGCGACCGGCGCGACCCCATCCTCGAGATCGAGCAAGATTTCATCGGCATCGCTCGTCGCGGCCTTGGCGATGAAGCGCAGATTGCTGGCGGGAACCGCCAGCTCGGTCCTGCGTGGACGCGCAGTCGGCATAAGCACGGAGCTCCTTGATCTCCGATCCATTCTACTGCACACGAAAAGTCACGGGCCAAAAAGAGCGTATGGCTCGGGTATAATGACCGTGATCATACCTTGTTGGAGAACGTATGTTACGGACACACACGTGTGGCGAGCTGCGCGCGGAGGATGCGGGAGCAGCAGTCACACTTACAGGATGGCTTAACCGGCGGCGCGATCACGGGCCGCTTATTTTTGTCGATCTTCGTGACCGCTATGGACTGACTCAGGTCGTGGCCGACGCCACCTCACATCCAGCCGCGCACGCCGTGCTCGCCGATGCGCGCGCGGAATACGTGCTCCTGGTGCGTGGCCATGTCCGCCAGCGCCCGCCCGAGGCACGCAACCCTGAGCTCAAGACGGGTGATGTCGAGGTGGTCGCGGAAGAAGTCGAGGTGCTCAATCCTTCCAAGACACCGCCCGTCTACGTCGCCAAGGAGGGCGGCGAAGAAGAGGCGCTCCGCCTCCGCTACCGTTATATCGACCTGCGTCGCGAGCGGATGCAGCGTAACATCATCCTACGGCATCAGACCGTCAAATTTATGCGCGACTTTCTGAGCGCGCGCGGGTTTCTCGAGATCGAGACGCCGATGCTGATGGCTTCGACACCCGAGGGTGCGCGCGACTATCTCGTCCCGTCGCGGCTGCATCCCGGCGAGTTTTATGCCCTGCCACAGTCGCCTCAGCAGCTCAAGCAGCTGCTGATGGTAGCGGGGTTCGATCGATATTTCCAGATCGCTCGTTGTATGCGTGATGAAGATCTGCGGGCCGACCGGCAGCCGGAGTTCACGCAGCTTGATATCGAGATGAGCTTCGTGCAGCAGGAAGATATCCTACAGCTGGTCGAGCAGCTGATGACCGAGCTCGTGGCCACCGTCACACCCCACAAGCGCGTGCTCTCGCCGTTTCCGCGCATGACCTACCATGAGGCTATGGAACGCTTCGGCTCGGATAAGCCCGACCTGCGCTATGGCATGGAGCTGCAGGACGTCGGTGATCTCGTGCGCGACTCGCAATTTGGGGTCTTCACACAGGCACTCGCGAATGGCGGGCAGGTGAAGGCGATTCGTGTGCCCGGCTGCGGGGGCTACACGCGTAAGCAGCTCGACGAGCTGAACGAGGTCGCGCGCGCCGGTGGAGCACGCGGCGTCGCGTCGCTGGCAATTGAGCCGCAGGGTACCGTTCGCTCGTCGATCGCCAAGTTTTTCACACCCGAGCAGATCGACGTGCTCGTCTCACGCTTAGAAGGTGAAAGCGGCGACCTGCTGCTCTTCGTGGCCGACTCGCACGAGGTCGTCGCAGCATCGCTCGATAAGCTGCGGCGCGAGTTCGGGCGGCGGCTCAAGCTCGGCGATCCCAACCTGCTCGCCTTCGGCTGGATCGTCGACTTCCCGATGTTCGCCTGGAATGCGGAGACGAGCGAGTGGGAAGCGCAGCATCATCCTTTCTGCATGACCAATCCGGAGGATGTCGCGAAGCTCGATTCGGAACCGGGCGCGGTTCGCGCGGCAGCCTATGACCTGGTCTGCAACGGCTATGAGCTGGCGTCGGGCTCGATCAGAATTCATGACCGCGCGATCCAGCAGCAGATTTTCGAGCTGCTTCCCTACAGCCAGGAGGAGATCTACCGGCGCTTCGGCCACATGCTGGACGCCTTCGAGTATGGAGCTCCGCCCCACGGCGGTATCGCTCCCGGTATCGACCGGATCATGGCGCTGCTCTGCGACGAGGAGAATATCCGCGAGGTCATCGCCTTTCCGAAGACGCAGCGCGCCGAAGACCTGATGATGCACTCGCCCTCGCCGGTCGACGAGCGGCAGCTGCGCGAGCTTCATCTGCAGCTGGTCGACACCGAGTAGGATGGTAAGCCGCGTTCCTATGTGACCAGGGCCGGCCCAAAGCGCCGGCCCTTCATGTGAAGGGCGCACGAGGTCTCGTTTTACGGAAGGGCGACAATGCGTAAGATGAGAGCAGACCGTTCAAGATCGGCGCTTCCAGAACTGACTATGGAGCGCGATCCAGGGTAGGGAAGCCTGCCGCCGCTTCAAGGATACGCTCTTCGACGATCTACCCGAGCGCGAGCGCTGGTTCGCTGTCCACAACGAGCGCGCAGGCAGTGTGTGCTCGAATGGCTGGAAGACGAGGAAATCGAGCCCGTGGAGGAGTAACGCTACCATGTACAATGCGTCTACTATGCGACGATAGCACTGCCGGAGGTGAGAATATGCAACTCGAGGACTACCTCGACTTTCAGGGGCCGGACGTGATCCGCATCAAAGGCCACCGGGTCGGCATCGAACATATCGTGGAGCGCTACCACGATGGTTTCAGCCCTGAGCAGATCGCGCAGGAGTTCCCAGGCATGAGCCTGGAAAAAATCTACGGCACGATCGCATACTACCTTCATAACAAGGCAGAGGTAGATGCCTACATTGCGAGGATTAACAAAGAGGTTGAAGAACGCTACCAGGAGTGGCTTGCCAACCCCTCGCCGCTCAGCCAACGCCTACGTGCGCTCAAAGCACAGCGAAAGGAAGAGCATGAGCAGCATGTTGCATGAAGATCTGGTTTCTGTTGGATGAGAATCTAGCACCACGCCTAAAGGGTGCGATCTTGAGTCTTGACGCGACAATCGATGTCGTACGCGTTGGAGACATGGACACACCTCCACTCCAAACGCCGGATCCGGATATTTTGACGTTTTGTGAGGCTGAGCAACGCCTACTGGTGACCAACAACCGGAAGAGTATGCCGGAACATCTGGTTACTCATTGGAATGCTGGGGCACACTTCTGGGGTCTATTTTGGGTGCGCCCCGGTGCCTCAGACGCTTTGGTTGCAGAGACAATCTTCGTGTATGGGGAGCTAGCGAGGCCGAAGACTGGATCGACGGCATCGATTGGATTCCGTACTGATGATTGCTTGAGCCACCTTCCTGTTCAATTTGCAGCACGAATCAGCTATTGTCCCCCATTTATATCGGATCATCGAATAGACCCAACTGACCCGCTCCGCCGGCATCCAAGTTGATACGCCGCGCTGCCAGCCGGCCTTCATCAACGCCTCCGAGTTTGTTGACATTCTCAACAACCGTGGGAAGACAGTATTCGGCTAATTGCTCATTGAGGTGCTTCGTGTTGAAACGTAGAAGCTTCCAGCCAGCTGTCTCCAGATCATTGTCGCGCAGGTTGTCCAATGGAATGCGCTGCGGGTCGGCGTGCCAGGTATCTCCATCCGTCTCAAGATCGAGTTTGCCTTGAGCACAATAGAGCGCGAAGTCCAGCGCATAGCTGCGACCTTTTATCTCGACAAATTCCTGCCGTTCGGCACTGATTCGTAACCGCTTAAGCTCCGCCCATAGCCGGTCTTCCAATGGGCTCGCATCGTAGAGGTCGTTGATTTCGGTGGCATTGACGAATTTTGACCAAGTGGTTGGAATGAACACAATGCGGCGTAAGCGCTGGCTGAAGATGGGCTGAGGCATCCGTTTCAACGGCGATAAGATGAGTTGGTAATAGCGGCGCGCCGCTTTCCTGTCATGCGGTTGATTGGGGAAAAGCTGCCAACGGTACGCCTCACGCACGTCAAGTACCTGAGCGTAGTAGTTGACAGCATGAGCTTCGGCAACGAAGGCTTGCGTCTGATAGAACGCGATCCAGTGCGGCGGCCATCGATCTCGCAGCCACTTGTGAGCACTGTCGACCGGGATACGGTACCAATGCTCGTCGCGAGCGACCGCGAAATCGAGCAGGTTGTTGAGGATGGCGACGAGAACTTCACCACGCGGGGGCATAGCACTCCTGTACTGCTGCACCGCTTGTCCGTCAGCGTAGCTCGCGGACGATCTCGAGGCCGTTCTGTGCCATGTGGTGCAGGAAGACGACGTGGTAGAAGTCGCCTGGATGCGGGTCGGCGCCGAGCTGCTGCGCCGTGTCAATCGGCAGATCGTAGGTCTGGACGCAGTTCTCGGGGAGAATGATCCGGCGCCGAAGCTGGTGTGCATTGGCGTAGAGGCGCAGATGCATGGCCAGTTGGTACGTGCAGAGGTCACTGCAGTCGCCGACGACAATGCAGGTCTCGATTTCCGGATGCTCGCGCATCCAATCGCTCAGACCGGTCCCGATTGAGGCAGCGATCGAGTTCTTCGGGAGGATGGTGTAGTCGGAGGCGAACGGCAGGCCGGCGAGCTCGGGGACCGTCTGGGACTCGCGCGTTCCTTCGATACAGTGGCGAGCATACTGTCCGAACTCGACGGCATCCGGGTGATGCGTATCTTGCGGCAAAACGAAGTTGCGAACGCCGCGATCATGCGCGGCCCTGAAGAGCCGCACGATGGGATCGACAATCGCATCGACACGCGGGCTGGCAAGATTGCCTTCATCGCAAAAGCCGACGATGACGTCGACACAGAAGATCGCGATGCGCGCGGGATCTTCTCCGATAATCTGGTCGAGGGAAGCCGGCTCCAGCCCGTTGTACCATCGTTCAAGGTATCCAAGAAACGGGGTCGAGGATTCGGTCAAGCTTGGCTGCAGCATATCTGTCTCTCGAGCTATCCGGCTACCGAATATGATCATTCGCCTGCCGGAGCTATCACTTACAAGCTCTGTAGAGCGGCCGAAAAGGCCTCGAACGTGTCCGCGCTCCAAAGAACGAAGCGAACCAGGTGTAGCTGTCGATCGTGCTCCAGAAAGTCGCGCACTGCATCCAGTGACACAGGAGCGGCACGCTCGACGGGGTAACCGTAGATGCCGGTGCTGATCGCCGGAAAGGCGATACTGGAAAGATGATGCTCCGACGCCAGCGCAAGGCTGCTGCGATGCGCCGAGGCAATGATCTGTGCTTCGCCATGGCCACCGCCACGGTAGACCGGGCCAACAGTATGGATCACATAGCGCGCCTTCAGCCGGAAGCCAGGCGTAATCCGGGCCTCGCCCGGCG
>JBBSGA010000354.1:0-6507 GCA_038254585.1 Chloroflexales bacterium
ACGCAGAATGGGTATGTTTCTACGGCCGAGAAGTTGGCGTAGACAGGCTTGGGCTTGCGAACGGTAAGAAAGGGTGAACAAATGGGCAGCGAGCCCGACGCAGACGAGCAGCTCCACGACGCGCTCCACGAGCTCGCGGACGCGGCCGAGAGCTTCGTCGAGGACCTCACGATCCTGACGGCCACGCTCCGCGACCTGCAGGCTGGGCTCGGGCCGGCGGCATTCGAGGAGTGGCCGCAGGTGACCGCCGGCCTCGACCAGGCGACGCGCGACGACTTCCTCGCCTTGGACGGCGACCTGGCCAGCGTCACCGACCGGATGATGGCCGCGTTCGTGCGGGTGGTGGGCGCGTTGAATTAGGCGTGCCGGCGGTAGCTCAGCCGTCCGGCACCTCCTCCAGCGCGTAGGCGATCGCCTGCTCCAGCGTCATCGCGCAGCCCTCGCCCCACGCCGTTTGCCAGCCTGCCTCGCCGAGCTCGGCACGCGCGGCGGCGATGATGCGGTCATACACGGCGCGGTAGGAAGGCCGCAGCGCAGGGACGACGACATTGGTCCGTTCGGCATCGGCCGCACCGCACAGCCGCGCCGTGCGGGCCGCCGCGCCACGCGCGCCGGCGACGCATGCCAGCGTGTCCAGCCCGTCGGGGTAGCTGGAGCGCTCGTCGTTCTCCCGCCAGATTTCCAGGCTCTCCATGAAGGCCCTGCCCGCGCCGCCCACGTCGCCCAGCTCCAGCGACAGCCACCCCAGATCGTAGAGCGTGCCGGCCACGCCGCGCATGTCGCTCAGCGCCCGAAAATAGGCTACGCTCTCCTCCATGAGCGCCAGGGCGCGCCGGAAGTCACCCCGCGTGCGCGCGATGGTGCCCAGGTCGCCGAGCACATGTGCCATCGCCCACGTGTCGCCTCCCGCCCGGGCCAGCGCCAGGCTCTCCTCCAGCAGCGACGGCAGCCGCCCGTAGTCGCCCTGCTTGTGCGCATCGGGTCCTAGATTAAACGCGATGACGAGCCCACCTTCGTAGCCCAGCTCCCGATGCAGTGCCACGCTCTCCTCGAAGAGTTCCCCGGCCCGCGTGTGATCGCCCCGGCACTGCGCGATATAGCCGAGGTAGATCAGCAGCCACACGACGAGAAGCCGGTCGCCCGCTGCGCCTGTCAGGGCCATGCTCTCCTCGTAGAGCGCTTCGGCCTGCGCGTAATCGCGCTCATTCAACGCTGCGCGCCCGAGGTGACTGAGCGCCTGCGCGAGGCCCCAGTCGTCCCCGAGCCGGCGGAAGAGCGTGGCACTCTCCCCACACCAGGCGCGCACGGCAGCGTTCTCGTCTTGATAGGAGGCGGTCTGGCCGAGCGCGGTCAGCGCGAGGGCGAGGCCCCAGTCGTCTCCGAGCTGCCGGAAAAGGTTGGCGCTCTCCCCCTCCAGCGTGCGCCCCGCACTGGCATCGCCCTGGCTCATGACTGCCTCCCCGAGAAAGGTGAGCGCGGCGGCGAGGCCGGGCCGATCCCCCAGCTCCCGCAAGAGGGCGACGCTCTCCTCGAGCAGGGCGCGCGCCGCCGCACTATCCGTCTGGCGGATGGCCAGCATCCCGGCGCCGGCGAGCGCCTTCGCCCGCGCCCGCCGTGCCGCCGCGTCACGCGCTCGGGGCGAGGAGTCCATCGCGGCCCGCGCCAGCGCGCGCTCCAGCCACGCGCGTCCCTCCCGCAGATGGCCTCCGAAATACCAGAACCACGCCAGCGACCCTGCCAGCCGCAGCGCCAGCTCCGGCGCGTGCTCCAGCGTCCACGCAAGCGCTGCCCGCAGGTTGTCGTGCTCAGCGTCGAGTCGTGGCAGCCATGTGTCCCGCTTCCCACTGGTCAGCTTCGGCTCCGCCGCCTCCGTCAGACCCAGGTAGTACGTCGCATGCTTCCGCGCGAGCGCCTCCAGTTCCCCGCTCGCCTGGAGCCGCTCCCGCGCGTATTCGCGGATCGTCTCGTACCGATGGAAGCGCGGCTCCCCGTCCTGGCCGACCGGCGGCCGGAGCAGACTTTGGTCCAGCAGCGCTTGCAGCCCCTCCAGCACGTCAATGTCAAGGTCGCCCGCCACAGTGCAGACCGCCTCGGCTCCCTCGACCGTCCAGCCGCCGACAAACACTGCCAGCCGCATAAACAGCCGCTGCTCGGCCGGCTGCAGCAGGTCATAGCTCCAGGTGATGGTGGCGCGGATCGTCTGCTGGCGTGCAGGCAGGTCGCGTGCTCCACCGGTCAGCACCTGCAGCCGTTTCCCGAGTCGTGCCAGGAGGGCGTGCGGCGCGAAGAGCTTGCTGCGCGCCGCTGCCAACTCGATCGCCAGCGGAAGCCCATCCAAGCGCGCGCAGATCTCGGCGACGGCCGCGGCATTCGCATGCGTGACCTCGAAGTCAGGCTTGACGGCCTGCGCCTGCCGGATAAAGAGTGCCACCGCCGCGTAGTGCGAGAGCGCTTCCAGATCGGGAAGTTGTTCGGGATCGGGCAGCGTGAGCGGCGGCACGGGGAACTCGTGCTCGCCGGAGAGGTGCAACCGGGCGCGGCTCGTAACCAACACCGTCAGCTGCGGCGCGGAGGCCAGCAGGTCCGCCACATCCGGAGCAGCTGACAGAATCTGCTCGAAGTTGTCAAGCACGAGGAGCATGTGGCGCTGGCGCAGCACATAGTGCAGGCTCTCGGCCAGGGACGGCTCGCTCGTCTCGCGCACGCCGAGCGTCTGCGCGATGGTAGGAATGACCAGTGCCGGATCGCCGATCGGCGCGAGCGCGACGAAGCTGACTCCGTTGGGATAGGCGTCCACCAGACGCTCGGCGACGGCGAGCGCCAGGCGCGTCTTGCCGATGCCTCCCGCTCCCGTCAGCGTTAGGACGCGCACGTGTGGCGCGTGCAGCAGCGCGGTGATGGCGGCGATCTCGTGCTCCCGGCCAATCTAGCGGGGTTAGCGGCGCGGGGAGATTGGAGGCAGGCTGTTGTGGGCGGGCCGTGAGCGGCGGGAAGTCGACCGGCAGCCCGGCGCTGTTGAGTTGGAAGAGCGGCTCCGGCCGGGGCAGGTCCTTGAGATGGTAACTTCCCAGCGGCCGTAGTGTTGCGCCCTCCGGGAGCGCATCGGCCACCAGGACGGCGACGGCCTGCGAGAGCAGCAGCTGCCCGCCATGCCCGGTATGCAGCCCGATGCGGGCGCGCACAGTTACGCCCGACGGCCAGGCCTGGGCGCTGAGGGCCTGTTGGATGCGCACGGCGGCGGCCACGGCCTCCCCGGCGCGTCGAAAGGCGATGCAGAAGCTATCGCCCTGCGTCCCCAGTTCCTGGCCACCCGCGGCTGCGAGGGCGCCGCGGACAAGCTGGCGGTAGGTTGCGTGCAGGTCGCCGTAGCGGGGACCGAGCTGCTGAAGCAAGTGGGTCGAGCCTTCGAGGTCGGCGAAGAGCAGGGTGATGGTCCCGCCCGCGAGGGGTAGCGGTGCGGCGGCGGGCTGGCTAGGAACTGGAGGCGAGACGAGCATCCGGTCGGCGGCGAGGTGGCCACGCGCGCTCTTGAGGAAGGCTGATCGCTCGGCGGGTGGGATCTCCAGCACGGTCGCGAGGCGCTCGGCGATCGCCTGGGAGGGCCGCCGCTCGTCGAGCTCGATCTTCTGCAGCGTGACCGTGGCACAGCCGACCAGCTGCGCAAGCTGGGCTTGCGTGAGATCCAGGCCACGCCGTCGCTGTTTGAGCCAGCTGCCGAAGGTGACGGGCTGCTCCATTCCGCGTGCCTCCCATTGGTGCACAGCATCAGGACTGCGCCGGAGACGGTCGGGGAGCCGCGTGTGGCGCGAGGGTGGAGCGTTGCTCCTAGTCTACGCCCGGCGTCAAACGGACGCCGGATCGCCACAGCCGCGTGTATGCCTGATTGTATGCGGCGGCGTATGCCTCGCACATACCCGTGCACACGTCCGCGATGGTGTAATGGCTGCACACCAACCGAAGCACATAAGGAGCACGACGATGGAAACGCAGCAAGCGGCAAGCGGGCAGATCGGGTCGAGCAACACAGCCAACCAGCGGACGACCCACAGCGCATGGATCGCGCAGCAGATGCTGCGCATGTCCCGCCGTGGACGGATCGGGATCGCCGCGCTCGTGGCAGCTATCTTGGTCATCGTCGCCGCCGGCGGCGCGCTGGCCACGACCGGGCGGAGCGGACTGCCCCACGGCCTGACGGACTACCTCGGATTGCGGTCGGCAGCGGTGGCGCACGTCGACCTGAGCAGTCTGCCGCGCGGGCTGACGGATTACCAGGGGCTGCACACGGTGGCAGCCGCGAACGCCTTCAGCAGCGTGCCACGCGGCTTCACGGACTACCAGGGCCTGCATGCCGCTCCGGCCGAGAACTTCAGCAGCCTGCCGCGAGGCTTCTCGGACTACCAGGGGCTGCACACGGCTGCAACGGCTCCGAGCAACTTCAGCAGTGTGCCGCGAGGCCTGACCGACTACACATCCACGCGCCAGGCGCCGGCACCACGCACCAACTTCAGCAGCCTGCCGCGAGGCCTGACCGACTACCAGGCCAAATGAGCGCAAGAAATGTGGTCTCCGACGTCCCGCGATGGGCCGTATCCCTCTCCGGATACGGCCCATCGCTCGTGTGCGGAAGCGGCGTCCTGGCAGGGACATCGGAGCGACGAGAGGCGTCACGAGGACACAATCTGCCACGGCCACGGCAGGGGGGAGTGGCATAGGGCGCCTCCCGGTCGACGGTGGGTTGCGACACATGCAGGCCAAGCTCGGGCCGCCGCATTCGAGGCATGGGCACTGGCCAACAGATCCGGAGGATTGGAGACGTCCAAGCCTCCGGAGGCAGTTAGCTGCCTCAGCAGCCCCTCGCGCGCAGCTCCACCCACGCCCAGTGCCCGAACCGGGGCCGGGCTGTACTCGCGCTGCGCCAGGCGGAGCTTCTCGGCGAGGGCCAAGGCCTCGCCGCAGAACGTCTCAGTCGCCTCGATCAACTCCTGCATGGTCTCAAACCCCTTGGGGAGTCCGATCGCGCTCGTCGGGGGCATGATGGCTCCCGGGCGGGTAGCTTGAATGACAAGGATACGGGTGCGGTGATCGACAATCGGCACTGCAGCTATGGTAGCGCCGGCGAGCTCTACGGCGGGCGCATGCGGTGACGATGCTGCTACGCCGACGCGGGAAGAGATGGTAACCTTCTGGGGAGTATGAGCGGATCCCAGCTGTCAGGGGAGCGCATGTCGAGAGATTCGCTGGTCCAGCGCGGGTTATACCTGGAATATATGACCCTCAGCTGGAATGTCGTTGGCGTCGTTGTGGTCGCGGTCGCTGCTGTTTCAGCGGGCTCGATCGCTTTAGCTGGCTTCGGCCTTGACTCCCTTATCGAAATCTTTGCTTCCGTGGTCGTCGTATGGCAGCTCAACGGGGTCGCTAAAGATCGCGAGCGGCACGCGCTCCGCCTGATCGGCGTTGCGTTCTTCGGGCTGGCCTTGTATGTCCTGGTTCAGGGAGGCTATGTCCTGCTCACGCGCTACCATCCACGTTCATCAGCGCTCGGCGTTGCGTGGCTCGCGGCGACGCTGATAGCGATGCTACTGCTGGCCTGGGCCAAGCATCGGACGGGAAAGCAGCTCGGCAATTCCGTGCTGATGACCGAAGCCTATGTAACTCTGGTCGATGGGTATCTCGCAGCTGCAGTACTAGCCGGCCTTGTCCTGAACGCAGTTCTTGGTTGGTGGGCTGATCCGCTGGCCGGCCTGGTGATTGTCTACTACGGCGTTCGGGAGGGGTTGATCGCATGGCGAGGTGACGACTGATCTGTTTACTGCGTCTAACCCGGCCACCCGGCACAAGCCTGTTACCAGCGCCGGCTGCACTACCGAGGCTCGAGGAGAGGTGACTCGTCCTCCTCGCTCGCCTTGCGGCCTCGACTGGCTCCGCTGCTTCGGCCCGGCTTCACGACCTCGAACACGCGCTTGACCATCGCCTCCGGATGCTCCGGATCGAGCACGGTCGCGATCTTGTAGGCGGTCGCCAGCGCCTCCGCCGGTGCCGACCTCGCCCCGGCGGAGGCGCTGGATCGTCGTCGCGGTCACGCCGGGAATCGCCTTCTGCGTGAGCCCCCGCCGGGCCATCTCGTGGTCCAGGAGCGGGATCCCGTCCGCGTCGCGCCTGAGCCGGTGCGTGCTTCCCCGGCCGGCCGGTCGCGCCATAGCTGCCTCCATTCCTTGTTATTTCGTGTAGTTATACCACAGCCCCGCCGGCCGCCACCGGGTGACGGCCGACGTGGGACTGTGACAAGAAGGGCAGGTCATCGGGCCCGCCGCCGGCCCGGCGCGGTCTGCGGCATGTGGGCGGCGGCCGTCGAACGTGGCCGCCGCACTAGCGTACGTTTTGTGCAACCACGGGTCATATGACCTCTCACGGCGTGGTTGCACCGACCGTGAACAGGGGCAAGACACTCTGGTAGACCGGCTGCCCTCGCAGCACCAGCACCGCTCCGGCAAACGCACGCTGCGCCTC
>JBBSGA010000355.1:0-6473 GCA_038254585.1 Chloroflexales bacterium
CCGCGCCGACGGTGATGCGATCGACCGGATCGAAATCGTGACTGAACTCCGGCATAAATCCTCAAGTAGTGGCGGCCGAAGCTTTACCGGACGGCCACAGCACTCAGGCTGCTTACGCAGCCTCCTCCGCGGCTTTGTCGGACGTCGCCGCTTCGGCCGGCGGTTGCCCTTCCGTTTGCGACTTTTCTTCTTTTTCCGGCTCGAGCTTCAGGGGACCATTATCGTTGATCCGGATCACATGCGGCCCGAAGCGCGTCAGGTGGAGTACGCTTACCGAGGCCGGATCGACCGAGATCCGCTGAAAGAGATCGAAGTGCACGCCAAGATAGTGGGCGAGCGCAGCCTTGATCAGATCGGCATGCGAGACGACGGCGACGATCTCGCGCGGGTGGTCGGCCGCGATCATATCAAGCTCGTTCACGATACGCGCCTGCATCTCACGCATCGAGTCGCCGCCGGGGAAGCGCATGCCGCTCGGATACATCTGAACCACGCGCCACAGCTCGTGTTTCGACAGCTCTTCGAGCGGCTGCCCGGTCCAATCTCCATAGCGGACTTCGCCCAATCCCTCGCGGATCTGAACGTCCAACCCTTTGATCCGGGCAAGAGGCTCGGCTGTTTCAACTGTACGCTCCAGCGGGCTGCAGTAGATTGTGCTGATCGGCACATCACGCAAGCGCTCCGCCATAGCCTCGGCCTGCGCGCGCCCCTCCTCGTTTAGGTGAACGTTCGGCAGCCAGCCGGCCAGTTTCTTCTGACCGACCATATCGTTTATTCCATGGCGGATCAGCAGTATCTGCGTCAAATCGGGGGCTCCTGAAAGTGAGGCTTCATACTCGATTGGGATGATAGCACAAATTGTGCCCGAGCATTTGTAGGAGGCGACGCATATGCTCCCAGACACCCGACCTGTCAGTGTGCCGTCAGCGAGCGTCAATAGTGACGCGAATGAGGCTCGGGTATGATGGACAGAGTTCCACTAAACGTTAAGGAGTCTGGCATGCGCCTACGGGTCCTCGCGTTGCTCGCGCTCGTGCTCATTCTGCCGTCTCGCCGCGGAGAGGCGGCGGCACCGCAGCTGCGCGCCTTCTGGGTCGACGCCTTCCATCCCGGTATCAAAACGCCGGCGCAGACCGATCAGCTGATCGCCGACGCGCGCCGGGCCGGCGCCAACACCCTGATTGTTCAGGTCCGGCGCCGTGGTGACGGATACTATCGCGACTCCGTCGAGCCTGTCGCCAGCGACGTCGCCGCGGGGTACGATCCGCTCGCCGATCTAATCAGCAAAGCGCACGCGACCGGCCTCAAGATCCACGGCTGGGTGGTCACGCTGCCCATCTGGAAAGATGGCTACGCTCAGCCGGATCGCGGCCACGTCTGGTACAGCCATGGTCCGTCGTCTTCGGGGGCCGACAACTGGCTGAACGTCCAGGACGACGGCCGAACGGGCGATTGCGAGGGGCCTAACCAATGCAGCTACTTCCTCGACCCGGGCCATCCTGCCGCCGCCGACTATACTGTCAAGGTGCTCCTGCGCCTCGTCACGAGCTACGACCTCGATGGACTGCATCTGGACTACATTCGCTACCCGTCGCCCCGTTTCGGCTATAACCCGGTCAGCGTGCAGCGTTTTCAGCAGGAGACGGGACGCGGCGATCGCCCGGCTCCCGCCGATCCACAGTGGATGCAGTGGCGCCGCGATCAGGTGACGAACCTCGTCAAGCGCATCTATCTCAACATGATCGCCCAGAAGCCCGCGATGGAGCTGTCGGTCGCGGCGATCGCGTGGGGCGGAGGTCCTCCCAACGGCGATTTTCACCAGTCGTCGCCGTTCCTGCGTACACTCCAGGACTGGGCCGGGTGGCTCGAGGCCGGCTATATCGATTGGGCGCTGCCGATGGCGTACTTCAAGCAGCGCGATGCCCAGCAGCGCGGCTGGTATAACGACTGGGTCGACTGGACCAAGTCCCACCAGGGCCGCCGTGCCGCGGCGATCGGCATCGGCGCGTGGCTGAACACGCCCGACGAAAACTTTACGCAGCTGCATCGCGCCACCGACGACCGGACGCTCTCCGGTGCGTGCTTCTACTCCTATGCTGAGCCAGTGGTGGGGAATCGGGCGGCCTTCTTCGATCGCTTGCGCCAGGAGCTTTGGTCAGATAATGCGCCCGCACCAGCCTATAGCTGGAAGACTCAGCCCGTCGCCGGCTATCTCCTCGGCCGTATCACATCCGCTGGGGTCCCACAGACGAATGCTGTACTCCAGTTCACAGGACCCGGAGGTGTGGCGCGCGCGATCAGGTCGGACGGCAACGGGGTCTTCGGCGATGCCGATCTCCAGCCGGGCGCGTGGACGGTTGCCGGCAGCGACCCGCACACCGGCGCGATACGCAGCCAGTCGATCACGATTGTGCCGGGCAAGGTTGGGCATGTTGCCCTGGATCTCGCCGCTCCCCCGGCCAACGAGCCGCTTGCGCCGGCCGCGGCCGACCGGGCCTTCGGCGAGCTCTGGAATCGTACGGATCTGCCGGTTGCCAAGGGCCAAAGTGGCCGCTCGTGGATGTGGGGTCCCAAGACTTTTGCCACTGGCAGCGAGGCGTATCGCGAAACTCCGGGCGGGCGTCGGACGGTTCAATATTGGGACAAATCGCGCATGGAGGTTTCTAACCCTGCCGGCGATCGCAGCCAGCTCTGGTTCGTAACGAACGGCTTGCTGACAAAGGAATTGATCGGTGGCCGGCTGCAGGCCGGCGAGCGTGATTTCACCGATCGCATGCCTTCCACAACCCCGGTAGCCGGCGATCCCACCGGCGGGCTCACGGCGCCTTCCTATGCAGCCTTTATGCAGGTCGCTTCGCTCAACGGCGACCGCCGCTCCGCGCCACAGGTCGGTAGGGCGGTGGTTCAGACGCTGGCGCCCAGCGGCGCGACAGGGAGTGAGGGGAGCCTCCAGCGCTTCAATGTGACCAATGCCCAGTACAATGCGGACCTGGGCCACAATATACCCAACGTTTTCGTGCCGTACCTGACGAATCTGCCGCTGCCCTGGGTCTTTGTCATGGGCTATCCGATCTCGGAAGCCTACTGGATCCGGGCGAGCGTCGGGGGTAGGGCGACGGACATTCTCGTGCAGATGTACGAGCGCCGCACCCTGACCTATACCCCGAGCAACCCGGCTGCCTTCCGCGTCGAGATGGGCAACGTCGGCCAGCACTACTACCGCTGGCGCTACGGTGCCGCACCCTGGGAGAAGTAGGGGCGGCATCACGTATCAGGAGACTCTATGCCCTACGACGTCATCGTCGTCGGCGGTGGACATAACGGCCTGACCTGCGCCTGCTATCTGCAGAAGGCAGGGCTACGAGTGCTCGTTCTTGAGCGACGGCCGGTCGTCGGCGGGGCCGTTTGCACCGAAACAATGTTCGGCGGCTATCGCATCGACATTGGCTCTTCGGCGCACATTATGATCCACCTCACACCTGTTGTGCGCGAGCTCGAGCTCGAGCGCTACGGGCTCGAATATATCGATATGGACCCGTTCGCTTTCTATCCATTGCCGGATGGATCGGGAGCCATTGAGTTCTGGCGTGATATCGATCGCACCTGCGCGTCGATCGAAAAGATCTCGCCGCCGGACGCCGTCGCCTACCGGCATTTCGTAGAGTTCTGGAGCGCGATCAACGAAGGCGTCTTCAGGGCATTCCTCAAGCCGCCGACACCCGGCAACATCGCCTGGACCATGGCGACGGGGCAGTTCAACCGCGCCGGCGCCACGGGTGGGCCGCTCGACACGCTCCGTAAGCTCTTCACCTCGTACGGACGGCTGATCGAGGAGACCTTCGAGAGCGAGGCCATGCGCGCGGCGCTGGGGTGGCTGGCAGCTCAGTCCGGCCCGCCGCCGGACGAGATCGGCACAGGCGATTTCGCGGGCTGGCACGCCATGCTCCACCGCAGCGGGGCTAAGCACCCGCGCGGTGGCTCCGGTATGCTGACGCAGGCACTCCAACGCTGTCTGGAAGCGCATGGCGGCGAAGTGCGTCTGGACGCCGAGGTAAGCCGCATCGTCGTCGAAGGCGGCCGGGTGCGCGGCGTCGAAATCGGGAGTGGCGCCGGAGGTGAGCGGATCGAAGTGCCGGTCGTCGTCTCCAATGCCCATGTCCAGACGACGCTCCTGAAGCTTGTAGGCGACGCAGCGCTCCCAGGCGATCTTGCTACACGTGTGCGCCGCATCCGGGTCGGCAACGGCTTCGGGATGGCCGTTCGCTGCGCAGCGACCGCCCTGCCGGATTACCTGGCCGCGCCCTCGAGTGGCCGGCCGCATTCGAGCCACCATGGCCTTCAGCTGCTCTGCCCGTCGGTCGACTATCTCAAACGAGGCTACGAAGATTTCCGCGGCGGCTCGCCCGCGCGTGAGCCCTCGGCGATTGCCATGACCTTCTCGGCCATCGATCCGGACGTGGCCCCCGCGGGCAAGCATACGCTTTTCCTGTGGGGCCAGTATCACCCGTACGAGCTTTCCGACGGCGAAGATTGGGATGCGATCGGCGAGCGGGAGGCTGGCAAGCTGCTCGAGGTGCTCTACCGTTACGCGCCTAACATGCGTGGCGCGATCACCGACCGCTATGTCCAGACGCCGCTGGATCTCGAGCGCACGCTTGGCCTGCTGCGGGGCAACGTCATGCACGTCGAGATGTCCTTCGACCAGATGTTTTGCTTTCGGCCCTTGCCCGAGCTCTCTGCCTACAAGGTCCCGCAGATCGGCGGCCTCTACCTCACCGGCGCGTCCACCCATCCGGGCGGTGGAGTCTTCGCGGCATCCGGCTATAACACTGCCGGCGTCGTCTTGCGTGACCATCGCGCGCGCTTACGACCGGGCTTACGGAGAGCGGCGGCAGCGGGCGCGGCGCTTGGAGCGGCGGGTGTCATGTTGGCAGGTGCTGCGCGCCGCAAGCGGTAGCATCCCGCGCGGCGTTCCATCACGGACCGGAGTTTGCCACTAACGCGTGAGCCCAACGCGCGTCAAAACAAGCAAACTCGCCCTTGACAAAGCGCTTTGCGCCGTGCTATGCTGCGGGCGGCTCGAGGAGTTCGGGCGCGCCCTTGCAATCGAGGTCGGAGACGCAAGATCCATGGGACGGAAAATGATGTACATAGACCGCCACAAGCTGCTCCCTGCGAGGACCGGTAACACGCTCGCCCACCATGGTCGTTTTGCGCCCCGAACCGGCTGGATCGGCGCAGGCTGGCGGCTTCGCATCGTCGCGGGCCTGATCGCAGGTGCCCACGGGGGCAGTGTGCCCAACGGCAGGAGGCTCAGAAGCTGATGCGTTAGCATCAACCTGAAGCACATGCCGTGGGCAGCGAAATAATCGCGCCACGGTTTTTTTATGCCTCGCATAAGCCGTGGGAAGTTCGAACCCGCGGCTTTTGATTTCAGGTGGTCGCGCCCGGCGAGATAACCCGGCGAAGCATATCGGAGGGTCAGATGCTTATCTTGGAGCGAAACGGAACGCTGGCGTGCCAATCACGCGCGAGCCGCGGCTTGCTCTGGTGGTTGGTCCGCCTCTGGCCATGGGGTGTCTAGTGGGTCAAGCACGACTTTGAATTGCCGAGATCGGCGCGGCTTTTGTGTCCGGCCAGTCAACCAACCGATATTGCAGCAGGAGGAGAAGAAATGAGCATTACACCCGCCGAGCACTATGCCGAGGCGCCCGAAATGGACGTGCTTGCGCCCAATCAACATCAGATTGCCCTGTCGATCCGCGACGTCGTCAAAGTTTTTGGCGACGACAAGTGGCACCTTTTCTGGTCCAAGCGGCCGGAAAAGGCTCCCAACGTCGCCGTCGATCATATCAGCCTCGAGATCAAGCGGGGCGAGATCTTCGGCCTCCTGGGTGCCAACGGCTCGGGCAAGTCGACGCTGATCCGCCTGATCTCGACGCTGCTGATCCCCGACGCCGGGCACGTCGAGGTCTTTGGCCATGATGTCCAGGCTGAAGAGAAGACGGTCAAGCGTCTGATCAACCGCGTAAGCGTCGAGGCTTCCTTTTTTAAGAAGCTCAGCGCGGCTGAAAACCTGATGTACGGCGCGCGCCTCTACGGGCTGGACGTCAAGCAGGCAAAGCCGGATGCGATCGCGATCCTGCAGCAGCTGGGTCTGGGCGAGAAGCGCTTCTATGAGCCGCTCGAGAACATGTCACGGGGTATGCAACAGAAGGTGGCGATCGCTCGCGGTCTGCTTACATCGCCGGTCCTTCTGCTACTCGACGAGCCGACCACCGGTCTCGATCCGCGCTCCAAGAAGGACGTGCAGGAGTTCGTCCACCGCATGCGTCTCGACCACGCGACGACGGTCTTCTTGACCACGCACGACATGGACGAGGCGGATCGGCTCTGCGATCGTATTGCGATTATCAGCTCAGGCAAGATCGTGGCGCTTGACACTCCCGCGGGTCTCAAGGAGCGGGTCAGGC
>JBBSGA010000356.1:0-6464 GCA_038254585.1 Chloroflexales bacterium
CTCCCGAGCCACCTCAGCGTGAACGCGCCTCGGACGGTCGCCCGGCAGCGGATCACCCTTGGCGTCGAGCCTGGAGTCGGCGTCGTCAGTGCGAAGAGGCGCGAACTGCCTAACCCGAAAAAACGTGCATCACACCCACGAGCACCTGGGCGCCGCGATCGCCAGGCTGCACGCTGCGCTGTCGACATACCCCGGTGTCATTACGTCATGGACGATGGATCTCACCACGCGCGTCTTCGACGATGCCATCCCCGTGATCCGCGCGCACCTGCCGGATGAGAAGCGCGGCCGGTTCGACCGGATCCTGGAAGAGACCGAGCACGAGATGCGCACCGCGCTCGCGAGTCTTCTGCACAGTGGGTAATCGCGATCACCCACCAGTGGAAGGCAGGAGTATCTCCCTGAACTCTCCGGGACGGATCTCGGCAAATGCGGCCTCGATCTGTGGCACCAGCTGTAGGATGAGTGGAATCCGGTTCGTTGGAAGGATGACGAGTGAGATCTGCCGCTGCTCAAGGTTTTGTTGGAAACGGAAATTCTTGTCAGTGGTGACGAGGGTCGTGAATGTGCCGGCCATGAGATCGAGCAGCTTGCCGTTCTTGATGCCTCTCCAGCCCATTTGATCAACGGTGAAGATCGGTAAATGGGGCAAGCGTCTTTGGACAATTCTTGGTACCCCTTCATCAAGCAGGATCGTCACCTCGCCTGCCCAAGCCTTTTGAGGGTCTCATTCGAAAACGTGAGGACGGCGAGCACCTGATCACGGCTGACGGTTGGGAAATTGTCGAGAAAGTCATCGAGTGTGACACCGGCGGCGAGGTTCTCCAAGAGCGCTGCGACCGGCACGCGGGTACCCCTGAACACGGGCGTGCCGCTGACAATCTCGGGATCAATGGTGATCGGCAAGCTTTCGATGGCTTCCTCTTCGATAATCAATGCCATTGGCGTTCGCTCCTTGGCGGGCGTATTCTAGCTGGATGCCGCTCAGCAGGCTATCGAATCTAGCAAACAAATACTCTCACATTATGCACCATGGAGCGAGCGAAGGTGTTATTCATAGGGACGAGGCCGCCACGGGAATAATCGTGAACGGTAATTGTCGGCATCAACTGAAGGCGGGTTTCTGCGCTCCGGACCAGAAACCCGCTCCTTCGTTCCCGGTGGTATTCGTCTTCTCGCAGAGAAAACGGTGGGGGGCGTCCGACTGGCGCCCGGCGACGTAGAAGCTGGAAGTGCGTCCCTCGGGGAGGAGACGTGGCGTGGTGAATGACGATGGTCTGCTCCACGCGGTGCTGGCGCATTGGCGAATCCTGGACGTGGCGACCGCAAAGGCGCTGCACCACAAGGGCACGGTCGTCCTCGTGACGACCGCGAGCGGCGATCGGCTGGTTCTCAAGGACGTCGGGGACGAGACGCGGGCGGAGCGGCTGTGGTCGGAGTACCGGCTGATCCTGCACCTGGATCGGTCGGGCGTGCCAGTCGCGGTGCCGCATCTCGCCCCGGACGGACGGCCCTTCGCAGAGCACGCGGGCAAGCTCTACACCCTATCGCCGTACCTGCTCCCCGACGCCGAGGAGGGACCGCAGGACCTGAAGGCCACCGACGAGCATCTGGGCATCGCGATCGCCAAGCTGCACGCGGCACTGGCAACCTACCCCGGGGTCATTACGTCGTGGACAATGGATCTCACGACGCGCGTCTTCGACGATTCCATCCCTGTAATCCGCGCGCACCTGCCGGATGAGGAGCTCGGCCGGTTCGACCGGATTCTTGGCGGGATCGAGCACGAGCTGCGAGATGCGCTCGCGGGTCTTCCCCGGCGGCGGATCCACGGAGACTGTCACACGGGTAACGTCGTGCTCCACGGCACGCAGGTCGTGGGCTTCGTGGACCTGGACCACCTGCCGATCGGGCCGGCGATCTATGACATCTGCGCGGCGCTTGTGGATCAGGTCAAGTGGTCTGTCTTAGACGCCGCGGCGACGTCGCAGTGGCTCGCGGCGTGCGACCGGGTCGTCGTCGGGTATGAGCGCGTCCTTCCCCTCTCGAGTCGTGAGAAGGAGGCGATCCCGTGCATGATGCTCGCCATCCAGCTGCTGTTCGCCTACTGGCTCTTCCTGCATGGGAACCGGGAATGGGCCGAGATGAACATGCAGGCGTTCTACTGGCTCCATGAGCATCGAAGCGAAATCTCGCAGCGCGTCTCGGCGGCAACGGATTGACGTCGCCAACTGCGCACCGGGGAGGCATGTTGGCTGTCCGTGTTGACTCGGGGCACAGACAGGTTATGCGTCATCGCGGCGGGATCCCGCGGGCTCGCGATGGGTAACTTAACCGTAAACTCGTGCGACTATACAACATGGATACGGACGAGAGCGATCTGCACCTGGTGATTCGGGCGCGAACCGGCGATCGGCGTGCCTTCGCGGCATTGCTCGACCGCCATCTGCCGGTGCTCGTCACACTCTGCCGGCGATTGCTTGGCGACATGCTGCTGGCGGAGGACGCCGCCCAGGAGGCGGCGCTGCAGGCATTCCTTGACCTCGACCGTTTGCGACAACCCGACCGATTCGGTGCCTGGCTGATGGGCATTGGCTTGAACATGTGCCGGCGCATGCTGCGCCTGCGATCGCAGGATGCGTGGTCGTGGGAGGCGATGGTAGGCGGCAGCCTCGTGCGGGAGCCGGTGGATGTCACGCCTGGGCCGGAGGATCGTGCCGAGAGCGTCGAATTGCAGGCGCGCGTGAGGCAAGCGGTGGCGGCCTTGCCGGTCGGGCAGCGGACGGCGGTGCTGCTCTGCTACCTTCGCGGCCTGAGCTACGCCGAGACGGCGCTCCTGCTTGGGATCGAGGTGAGCGCCGTGCGAACGCGCCTCCATAAGGCACGCGCACGATTGCAGCAGACGCTCTGGAGCGTATGGATGGAGGAAACCATGGCAACCGAGGCAACGGACCTGGTCGAGATGCGGGTAGCCGATGTCTGGCAGACCCCGGTGGAGGATGACAAACCGCGGCAGGTGCTGGTGGTGCTCGCCGAGGTCGATGGCGAGCGGCGATTTGCGATCTGGGTTGGGAAGCCGGAAGGGGCAGCGCTGGCAATCGCCTTGGAAAGCGTCGACATGCCGCGACCGATGACCTACACCTTTATGCAACGCCTGCTCGAAGCATGTGGCGGCCGCTTGCACGAAGTACGCATCGTGCGCCTGGCCGACACCGTCTTCTACGCCGAGGCGGTCGTCGACGGGCCGCGGGGGCTTCGGACGATCGACGCCCGGCCGAGCGATGCGCTTAATCTCGCCGTCCTGATGCACGCGCCGATCCGCGTTGCGCCGGCCGTGATCGAGGAGGCCACGCCCGGCGGCACCGATTATACGACGATGGTGCGTATCGCGCAGGAACAAGGGCATCCCGTCGAGGCCCTGCCCTCTGAAGAGCAATTCGAGCAGATCAGAAAGGTCATCGCCGGTGAGATATCTGGCGGCGCGGCAGCCATGGTCGCGGAGCTCCACAGCTAGGGCTGGAGAAGGCGTTGCTCACGACTCCATCGAGCGGCTCGCAGCAAGAGGCCCACTATGCTATGCTCTTGGCGAGGGACGCCATGGCTATTTCCGTGCGGCAGCTTACCAAATCCTATCGCGTTCATCACAAAGAGGCAGGGCTGCACGGCTCGCTGCGCAATCTCTTCGCGCGTCGGTACGAAGCGGTCGCCGCGGTCAAAGGTGTCTCCTTCGACCTCGCACAGGGCGAAATCGTCGGCTTCCTGGGGCCCAACGGCGCCGGGAAAACCACGACGCTCAAATGCCTGGCGGGCCTGCTCCATCCCAACGCCGGCAGCGCCGCGGTGCTCGGCTTTACGCCGCACCGCCGCGAGCGGGCCTTCTTGAAGCAGATCACGCGGGTGATGGGCCAGCGCAACCAGCTGCTCTGGGATCTCCCCGCCATGGAGACCTTCCTGGTCAACCAGGCGATCTACGGCGTGCCCGAGCGTGTCTTCCGCCCCGCGCTCGACGAGCTCGTGGCGCTGCTGGAGCTCGAGCCTCTATTGACCAAGCAGGTGCGCAAGCTGAGCCTCGGCGAGCGGATGAAATGCGAGCTGGCGGCGTCGCTGCTGCATCGTCCCAGGGTGCTGTTCCTGGACGAGCCGACGCTCGGCCTGGACGTGACCGCGCAGGCGGCGATCCGCGATTTCCTGCGCACCTACAATCAGCAGCATGGCGTCACGATCCTCTTGACCAGCCATTACATGGCCGACGTGACGGCGCTCGTCCGCCGCGTCCTGGTGATCGACCACGGCGAGCTGCACTACGACGGCGACCTGCGCGCCCTCGTCGAGCAGACTGCGCCCTACAAGCTGGTGCGACTCACGCTGCAGCAGTCGGTCGACCTGGCAGAGCTTGAGCGGCTGGGCGAGATCGAGACCATGAATGGGCTGGACGTGACCCTGCGTGTGCCGCGCGACGCCACCAAACAGGTCGCGGCGCAGGTGCTGGCGCGCCTGCCGGTCGCGGACGTGATGATCGAAGAGCCGCCGATCGAACAGATCATCCGCGACGTCTTCCAGCAGGGCGCCGTATATGCCTGATCTGCTGCGCGCCTACCGCGGCCTCTTTCGCGCCGCCTTCACCTACCGGGCGCAGGTCGTCCTCTGGCTGGTGAGCTTCGTCTTTCCGCTGGTGATGCTGGCGGTGTGGCTGGCCGTCGTGGATCAGGCTGGCCCGGTAGGCGGCTATGGCCGCGGCGACTTCATCTCGTACTATCTTATCGGAGCAGTGCTCTACCGCCTGACGTCGACCTTCTTTGCCTACCAGTGGGACCGTGACATTCGCACGGGCGACCTCTCGGTGAAGCTGCTCAAGCCGGTCGACCCGATCCACGACTACCTGAGCCAGCAGTTGGGCTGGAAGGCGCTCGACCTGCTGATCCTCGTTCCGCTGGCAACCGTGGCCGCGCTCGTGGTGCCGGGTGTGCACTATGCACTCTCCCCGGCGCGCGTGCTGGCGTTTGTCTTCAGCGTCGTCCTCGGCCTGGCCGTGAACGTGCTCGTGGGCTCGGCCTTCGGGATGATCTCCTTCTGGACGACGCAGAGCCGCAACCTCTTTACGCTCTGGTTCGGCGTGGGGCAATTCCTGTCCGGCTTTATCGCGCCGCTGACGCTTTTTCCGTCTGCGATGCAGCGCGTGGCGGCCGTGCTGCCGTTTCGCAGCACGGTCGGGCTGCCGATCGAGATCCTGATGGGGCGCATCGGCTGGCCCGCCGCGGGCCGTGGGCTGCTGGTGGGCGTGGGCTGGGCGGTGGGAGCGCTCGTGCTCTACCGTATCCTGTGGCGGTTCGGGCTGCGGCGCTACGAAGCCGTCGGCGCGTAGGAGAGTTGCGATGCGCGCCTACCTCAAGCTGCTCGGGATCTTCTACCGCAGCGCGATCGCCGGCGAGCTCGAATACCGGCTGAACTTCTGGTCCAACGTCCTGCTCAGCCTCTTCTGGCTGGCCTGGTCGGTGTTGGGCGTCCGCGTCTTCTTCGTGCATGCCGACCGCATCGCCGGCTGGAGCTACGACGAGCTGCTGATCGTGTTGGGCATGTTCTTCGTGATGAACGGCTTCCGTGAGCTGCTGCTCCAGCCGAACCTCGGGCGGATGTCGGAGTACATCCGGCTGGGGACGCTGGATTACATGCTGACGAAACCGATCAACAGCCAGTTCCTGGTCAGCCTGCGCAATCTGGACGTCTTCAGTCTGAACGGGGTGCTGCTCGGCGGCGGGCTGATCGTCTACAGCCTCTGGTGCATCCGGCTTCTGCCGCCGGCCGGCGATGCCGCGCTCTTCGTCGTCCTGACGGTGGCGGGGGCGGTCGTGCTCTACAGCTTCAACCTGCTGCTGCAAACCCTGACGGTCTGGCTGGTCGACCTGGAGCGGGCCGACACACTGGTGAGCAGCGTGGTGGAGGCAGGGCGCTTCCCGGTCGCCTTCTACCGCGGCTGGGTGCGGCTGGCGCTAACGGCGATCGTCCCGGTGGCCGTCGTGACGACCTTTCCGGCGCAGGCGCTGCTGGGGCGGCTGGACGGCCACGTCGCGCTCGCGGCGATCGCGCTCGCGATCCTCTCATTCGCGGCGGCGACCGTCTTCTGGAACGTTGCACTGCGCTCATACACAAGCGCGAGCAGCTGAGGCGATGCACGTCGAGACGTAATCTGGCATACACTTCCTGCGAGTCTGAGAGGCGATAGCCCCGGGGCAAATCATTCCCCTGGCCTGCCCTACTGATATAGTCCTTCAGAAAATGATCTGGACAGAGCCTAACCATGACGAACGGGATGCGGTATCCTCTGAGGTGAAGCTGATGACTTCTTTCACGACAGAGGAGGCAGCCCGTGGCGTTTACGATAGCCTTCAGCCGCCCAACTGTCAAGACCTTGGCCCCAGAACTCCAGGCTGCCTTGCGCCTCGGCGATGGCCGACGCTCCCGTCATA
>JBBSGA010000357.1:0-6375 GCA_038254585.1 Chloroflexales bacterium
GCGTAGGATCGGTACCAGCTTGGCAAGGATGACATTCGCACTGATGAACACTGCGTTCCACCTTCGGGCGCATGACGTAGCCTCCTCAATCGGAGCACGAAGTATACCATTCTGGGGAACTTGTACCTTTATGAACCCTTAAGCGAGACGGCCTTTGCGCAGATGACGCGTCCCGTGGAGGAAATCTGGCCTGGGCTCTTCTACGCTTACGGGGTCGCATCGACGACTGTCGCGGGGGATCGCCACCTGCAGCACCGGGGCGGCGCGCTCGGCATCTCTTCGGCGTTCACGGCGGACATGGACGAGGGGGTGGGGGCGGTTGTATTGTGCAGCGGACCGGGCGGTGAGGCGATGGGCCTCGCGCACGCCATCCTCCACCTCCTGCGCTATGCGCCACGGCCAGGAGTGTCGCCGCTGCCATCTGCCGTCGTTTCCGCCGGCACTCCCGATGCCGCGGCATATAGCGGAACGTACAGATCTCGCTCGACGACCTTCACAATATCCAATCGGGATGAAACCTTGCTTTTTACCAACGATACACGTTCGGTCATCCTCACGCCGCGCGGCCCTGACGCATATTTCGCCGATCACCCGAACTTCTCACGATTTCTCCTGCGTTTCGGACGGGAGAACGGCGTGGTGGTCGAAGCATTCCATGGAGCAGACTGGTACACCAACGACCGATACACCGGGCAGGCCGCTTCGACTATCCAGCCGCGTGGGAGGCCTATACCGGGCACTACCGGTCGTATAACCCCTTCTTGTCCAACTTTCGAGTCTTCGAACGGAAAGGCCGGCTCGTCATCAGCTACCCGTATCCGTTCGACGCCGAGGAGCCGCTCGTTCCGTTGGACGACGGTGCATTTAGGATCGGCGAGGGCAGCATCGGGCGCGTACTCACGTTCGATGCGATTGTTGGCGGCAAGGCGCTGCGGGTCCTGGTCGACGACGATGCCTACTACCAGTTCTTCACGCACTAACTCGTCACGGAGCGCGTTGGGGGATCTGGCTTGGGCCGTAGCGTGCGAAGGTTGCGAGCGCAGACAATGAGATGCGGAAGCCCGCAGCACGGAGGAAACATGAAGATGGACATGTCCGTGGATCCCGATACCGAGGACGGCGCTACGGCCGGAGCGCTGAAAGCTCCAGCTGCGCCGCGTCCGGCGCTCGTTCGTCACAAGCGGCGCCGGTCTTTGAACGCCTACCTCGAACGCTTGCTGGGCCATGGCTCCGCCACTCAGGCTCGCACCTGGCTGCTGCGCTCGTTCGGGGCCAGGTCGTTTAGCGAATTCTGGAGATACTGGAACCCGGTCTACGGCTACTTCCTCCACTACTACTGCTACAAGCCCCTCCGGCGGCGGCTGCCGCGGCCGGCCGCGGTGTGGCTCACGTTCGTTGCATGTGGATTTTTTCTGCACGACGCACCCGGCTGGATGTTGGCTCGCCATGTGCGTTTCCCCGAAATGACGGCCATCTTCATGGTGTTCGGCGCCGGCGTCATCATGGCCGAAGCGCTGAAGATCGATCTGGCGCGTATGCCACTGCCGATCCGGATCGTAGTCAACGCGGCGTACCTCGTAGGCTCGTGGGAAGTAGCCCATCTCCTCACCCGACTCGCCGGCCCAGGGTAACCCACCGAGTCATAGGAGGGCTGAAAGAGTTGCCGCGGTGGTGGCTACATTGCTCATCCGGCCTGAGTTTAGGCTTAGATGGGCAATGTAGCCACCACAGGGTCGGTTGGGGCATTATTGCCCACGACCTGCGCGTGATCGCCGAGCAACAGCCTAATCCTCGTATCACCAGAAACACTTGACACTCGACCATCAGTATATCGCTTTGCAATCTGCTAAAGGGGATTTGCAGCGGAAACTAGTACTAGGGTGTTCAGTCCCCGAGGGCGTCGACCAGTTCCCCCGCCTGCTCGCCGTAGGAAGGCTCGGTCTCGGTTGTGAGGGCCGCGAAGATCTCAAAGAGGCCGAGGCCTATTAGCGTGGCAGTAACCTGCGTATCTTCGTCAAGAAAGGTGAACGGTGCTCCGCAGAGCAGTGCCCCGCTCACCGCGTCTAGCGCAAGATGGCCCTTCATCGGGATAAGCTTGACGATTCCGAGCTCATAGCGGGTGAGCACACTGTACCCCAGTGCCCCGATCCCAGCGCTCGTCAGAAGTCTGGTCGCACTCTCGCTCCACCTGAGCGCACGGGGTAGGGTAATAAGTGTCCCGACCGTTAAATAGTCGAGGACGCCGTGTATCCTCGTCGAAAAGAGCTTCATGCTCATCCTCCTCAGCAGTCGTAGATCAGGCGTGGCTGGCACGATGTATGCCACGATCCCTAGCACAGGCCGAGGGGATCGGCTTGGGTATGATCCGCCTGGTAGCATACGGAGCGGCAGCTGATGGCCCAGAAAGCTCGACTCGATCTCCTGCTCGTCGAACGGGGGCTGGCCGCGACCCGTGCCAAGGCACAGAGCCTGATCATGGCCGGTCAGGTCTTCGTCGCCGAGCAGAAACGCACGAAGGCCGGCGAGCAGGTCGATGTCGAGGCGCTGATCGAAGTTCGGGGGGGCCTCCCATACGTGAGCCGCGGAGGGCTAAAGCTTGCCCACGCTCTCGAAACCTTCGGGGTCGAGGTGCGGGATCGCAACGCCCTCGACGTCGGAGCGTGCACCGGCGGCTTCACGGATGTTCTCTTGCAGCACGGTGCCCGCCGCGTTTACGCTATCGACGTCGGCTACGGGCAGCTGGACTATGCGCTGCGCGTCGATCCGCGCGTCGTCGTCCTCGAGCGGACTAATATCCGCCATCTCGAGACCCTCCCCGACGGAGACCTGGCCGACTGTGGGGGCGTCGACGTGAGCTTTATCTCGCTCCGCCTCGTTTTGCCGGCGATGCAGAGACTCATGTGCCCGAACGGGTTCGTTATCGCACTCATAAAGCCGCAATTCGAGGCCGGGCCGCAGGACGTCGGCAAAGGCGGCATTGTGCGTGATCCGCGGGTGCACAGGCGCGTGCTGACGGATGTGCTCGCACATGCGGCATCGATCGGCCTAGCGCCGCGCGGCCTGACACGGTCGCCGATTACCGGCGCTGGCGGGAACGTCGAGTTCCTGGCGCTGTTGGGTGGCGGAGGTCCGGCACTTGACCTCCCGGCGAGCATCTCCAGCACGATAGAGGAAAGAGGATCTGCCGAGGATGGCGCAGGGGCACGAGCATAAGCACGCCCGGCCGCGACTCGCCCCCGGAGAGCGTAGCGTGGTATGATGTCGCCCGGTTGTCGCCATAATAGAGGCAGGGGAGCGGATGTTGGAGGTACAAGTTGCCGTCGCTAAGGTAAACAAGTACGCATCGCCGGAGAGCGGCGATACAGTCGAGCAGATCGAGCGGCCGCGCGGTGGCTTTTCCTTCGTCATGGCCGATGGGCAGGGCAGTGGTCGCGGTGCGAAGACCCTAAGCAATATGGTGACCGCGCGCGCGATTGCCATGTTAAAAGATGGTGCGCGCGACGGTGCAGTCGCGCGGGCGGTGCACGACTACCTCTATGGCTATCGCAACGGGCAGGTTTCGGCAACGCTCAATATCCTCTCGGTGGACTTTAGCGCCCACTGCATCTTGATGTCGCGCAACAATCCTTGTCCGTATTACCTGATGCAGGCGTCCGGCCTCAGCTCGCAGAACGAGACTTCCACGCCGATCGGCCTCTACCCGAACACCAAACCGGTGATCTCGCAACACGCCCTTACCGGTCCGCTCTACCTCGTGGCATTTACCGACGGGGTGCTGCAGGCAGGGGCGCACTACGGCGACGACATCGCGCTCCATAACGTACTCGCGGCCGTGCGAATCGACCAGAGTCCGCATCCGCAGGAGTTGTGCGAGATGATTCTCAGCCGCGCGATCGAGCTGGACCGCGGCCGCCCGAACGACGATATGAGCGTGATCGTGCTTGGCGTGTTGCCGACGGACGACGAGCAGCGCAAGATTCGGCGCATGTTCATTAGCTCGCCCATCGAAGAGCCTCGCAAAGGATGAGTGCTGATGGATGTGGTCATCGTCGGTCCCTGTGGTGCAGGCAAGAGCACACTAGTTGCAAAGCTCAACGCCGAAGGCTATCCGGCACGGGCAGTGGCCCAGGAACATTCTGCTATACCGGAGCTATGGCGACACGGGGGCCGACCAACTGCGCTCATCGTGCTGGAGGCAAAGCTGAACACGATCGTCCAGCGACGGGGTGACAATTTCCCCGAATGGTTACTCGATCAGCAATGGCAGCGTCTTGCGTCGGCCCGCGCGCACGCCGATTTGCTGGTGCGGACGGATGAGGCAACAGCGGACGAAGTTGCAGGTGAGGTCATTACATTCCTGCAGGCGGCCGGGATTGTCCCGCGCAGGCATAATCGGTAGCCACTCACGTTCCGTTGACACTGCCCGGCCCATGCAGTACAAGCGCCGCCCATCACCGATCGGCAGCGTCGACGAGGTCTAACGCATGAATCTTCTGCTTCGAGCTCTTCCCGGTGGTGCCGCGACGCGAGCGCAGATCGACATCTGGCGCGCACAAGTGCGCGAGCTGCGGCCCCTCTACCCCGTGGTGCTTCCGTTTCTGGCCTGGGTCTTTGTGCGGTCCTACCAGGCGGAGCAGGATCGTCTGCGGCGCGAGCGGCTCGATCCAATTTTGAAGCCCGAAGAGCGGCTGCCCGAAAACCGCCTCGATGGCTGAGCGGTTCAACGTTCGCATCCTCGATCGGCCCACGACCGAGGAGATCGCACGGCACATCGCACGGATCGAGCCCTATCCCGAACGTGTGGCCGCAGCTACTTCTAAGAGCCAGTTGCTTCTCGTGCACGCGGCAGGGATCTCGGCTACCGCGGCGATGATTCTCAAGCAGGAGCTCCTCGCCCTCGACGCCGACTGCGTCATCGCTCCAGCCGTGTATCTTGGAGATCGCGGTGTATCAACCAACACGTTGATCATGGCGACGGTGCGCCAGTATTCCACGCTCCTGCCGCGCCTCCAGCGTTTTCCGGTCGTGGACCTCGCAGACCTGGCTGCCGAGATCGAGCAGACGCTGGCCTGCTATCATGGACCGAGGGTGCCGCTCCAGATCCACGGCCTACGCTTCGACTGGGGTACGCAGACCTATGTCATGGGCATCCTCAACGTAACGCCCGACTCCTTTTCCGGAGACGGTCTCCTCGCAGAAAAGCCTGCCGCGCACGACAGCGCGTCGCTCCTTGCATCCGCGGTGGCTCAAGCCCATGATCTCGTCGCAATGGGCGCGGACATTCTGGACGTCGGCGGTGAGTCGACACGGCCAGGAGCCACGCCGGTAGAGGCCGCGGAAGAGCGGCGGCGAGTCGTGCCTGTGATCGCCGCCGTCCGCTCGTCCGTCACCCTTCCGATCTCGATCGACACGTCGAAATCCGATGTTGCCGAAGCAGCGCTTGACGCGGGGGCCGACATTATCAACGATGTCTGGGGCCTGCGCCGGCCGGATGGCGGATGGAATGAGTCACTCGCGAAGCTGGTCGCTGTACGGGGCGTGCCGATCGTTCTGATGCATAACCGGCGAGCATCCGCGACTGCAGACCCGATCGGAGGGCATTATCGAGAGGTGCACTATGACGACTTGCTCGAGGAGGTCATGTGGGAGCTACGTGAAAGTATCGGCTTCGCCGAGGCTTGTGGGATCCGGCGCGAGCAGATGATCATCGATCCGGGCATCGGCTTCGGTAAAACGCCGTCGCACAATATCGAGCTCCTCCGCCACCTCGGCGAGCTACGATCGATCGGACTTCCGATTCTGCTCGGAACCTCGCGCAAATCCTTTATTGGGCGCGTACTGAAGGTAGCACCAGCCGAACGGTCCGAGGGAACGGGAGCGACCGTCGCGCTGGGCATCCAGGCCGGCGTCGATATCGTCCGCGTCCACGACGTCGCGCCGATCGTCCAGGTGGTGCGCATGACAGACGCTATCGTGCGCCCAGGCGCGTGGGAACGGGCGATCAGATCGGCCGGCGAAGCCGGCTAGTCCCAGCCGACGATGCGCTGCCGTCCGGCAAAGCCGGCATCGACATCATGCCAAAACTGGACCGACGGCTCGTCGTACTGCCAGCAGAGCAACACGGTGCGGCCTTGATAGCGCGCCGGGAAATCGACCAGGCCGGTGTTCATGTCCTTTACCTGGATCCCCCACGTTTCGAGGGTATGAAGCACATCCTGGATGATCAAGATCTGCCGGGTTGCCTCGCTCACAGTCTTGCTGCCTCCGTTCATGGCCGCCTTTTCAACCGCCGGCCACAGCTGGGGCTGAAGCTCAAGCACTTCCTGCCGTGCTGCCAGCATGTTCTTGATAAGCTGCCGGACCTCGGGAAGAAGC
>JBBSGA010000358.1:0-6332 GCA_038254585.1 Chloroflexales bacterium
ACGATTCCCGACGCGGTGATGGCGACGCTTGCGATCCACGCACACGACGTCTGTCCGCAATGGAACTACACTATTCATCCGCGTCCAGCCACTGCTCCCTCCTGCCCCGATGGGGAAGTTATAGCTTTATGAATCCTTAGGATCAGGCCAGCCAGCCCGACCCCTCCGTTCAGCAGCATACGAAGGAAGGTGGTGACATCCACCACGGAGGCGGCTATCGAACCGTCGCCCATCTCCGTCTCCAACCACGTCACGGGTACCAGGAGATCGTCGAGATGCGGCGGACGATCGTCATAGAGGTAGCGGTAGCCGACGGCTAACCGCGCACGCAGCACATGCGTGATCGCTGCCCGCGCCCCGACCATTGCCAGGGGATCGAGGATGCCGTTCTGAATGATCTCCCGGTACGGCTGGCCCAACATATCCTCCAGGATCACCCCCAGCACCTTATAGCCAACATTGGAATACTGCCAACGCTGGCCGGGCGCGAACAGCGTATGGGTCCGGTGGAGCGCCCAGGCCTCGTAGCGGGCGCTTGGCGACGCATCCGTGCCGTTGACCAGACCGGCCGTGTGGCTCAAGAGATGGTGGACCGTTATCGGCGCAAAGGCCGCCCCGACGCGAAACCAGGGAAGGTAGTCGGTCACGGGCGCCTGAAGATCCAGGCGTCCCGCGTCGACCTGTTGCATCACGGCCACGGCGGTGAACGACTTGCCGATGGAGCCAATGTCGAACAGCGTGTCGTTCGACACCGGGGTCTGGGAATCCAGGTTCGCGTAGCCGCGACACGCGATATGGACAACATCCTGCCTATCGGTGACCGCGACCGCGAGGCCGGCGACGCGCTCGGATGCCATGGTCTGATCCAGCAGCCGGTCCAGTTGGACCGTGAAGTCCTGTAATGTGGTCACTAGGAAAACCTCCTCGGCCGCCGTCCCACCATCGTGCGCCGTCCGGTCAGGCCGACCAGGTCCAACAAGGAACCCGGATCGACGCGGGTTCCATAGAGATCGCCGAAGGGGCGCAGCAGTTCATCAAGCGTCAGCCGGTCAAAGAACGCGACCTGCCGGAACTGCACGCCGATCATGCGGCGCACACGTACGGGGTCAGCGGCAACGTCGACTCTCGAAAGAGCGTAAGAAAGTCAGGAGGCTACCGGAGGAGACTTGCCGATCGGCGCGATGCTTGTTTGTCACTCCGAGCCTTTGAAAGTTGCCTACGTCGAACGCGGTCTAGCCGAGCTCGGTTGTACCGTTGCAGCATAACGGGGTAGCCGTTGATCAGCATGTTGAACACCAGTAGCCACCCTGCTGTGGTGCACCAACCTCGCATCAGTGCATACACGGAAAGCAGGAGCACGATGCCAAAGACGATAGTATGGCCGGTCTCAGCTCCGTGGAGAGCCTGCTCCAGCGGCACAAGCATGCGCCGGCTGCTCTTGAAACGAAACGTCGGGAATAGACGCCGGCACACGCTGCTGTGCATGAGACGTTTGAAGACGAGCACGCCAAGCCACGTGTAGAGACGTCCGTGCCGCTCGAATGGCTTGCTCCGATAGTATGCCGCACCGAAGGAGGGACGAGCGAGCCGGTAGGTGATCGCGGCCCACGCCAGCAAGAACCAGTTGACGCCAAAGGTGAAGATGACGCTCCGGAAACCCACGTCGCGAGCAAACACGACCAGCGCGCTGCCGGTTATGGCGGATGCCGTGATGAGGAGGAGGGCGTGCTGGAACATCTTCAGCACTACGGCAGCCAGTCGAGGGGCGAGCCCGCCCCGCGTAGCTGCGGCAGCACTTCCTTGCCCGTCCCGCCAGGCCTGAGAAGGTACCACTCCGGCAGGGGCGCGTCGTCGGCGAACGATGAGACGACGAGACGTCCGTCCGGCAGCCACGCCTCGGGCCCTTCCGCGGCAGGGTTGTTGGTCAGCCGCCGTTGGTCGGAGCCGTCGTCGTTCATGATATAGACCTCCACGTTGCCGTCCCGCTCCGAGCTAAACGCGATCTGCCGGCTGTCGGGTGACCAGATGCCGGGGTAGTCGTTGCCCGGCGCGTTGGTCAACTGCTGCTTCGCCGAACCGTCGGCGTTCATCACCCAGACATCGAAGCCGGTGTCAGGTTCAATATGGCAGAACATCAACCGTTTGCTGTCCGGTGACCACTCGATGCATTGGCCGCTGCTGTTGGGTGCTCCAAGATCGGTCAGGCCCGAGCCATCCGGTTTCAACGTATAGATCGTCTCTGTCCCATCAGCACGATACCCCGTGAGGGCGATGCGGCTGCCGTCCGGCGACCAATCCGGAAACAGCCCCCCTGCCGATCTTCCGTCAGCCGGCCAGAGTTGGCGCTCGTCGGTACCGTCGGTGTTAACCACAAAGATGCCCTCGGCGCCCGTTCGTCGTGGATCCGGCGCGTGGCTGCCGCGTGACGTGCGGAAGACGATCTGCGACCCGTCGGGCGACAGGCTGGGATCGAAGTCGAGGCCGGATCCGCTCCTGGTGACCTGCTTGCGGCCGGAGCCGTCCGCCTGCATAACCCAGATATCGCCGCTGCGCGTACTGTACGCGATGCGACCGCGCAGCTTGTGCTGGGATGGCGCGGCGCTCGTCGCCCCAGACGCCGCGCGAGTGGCGATGGCCTGAGTGGCTGGAACGGGGGCGGTCATCGCGCTCGCGACGGCTCCATGACCAGGTTCGACCGGTTTCGTGTTTGCGGCAGGAGATCTGCACGCGACGACGAGCACCGACGGAATGAGGAGCGTGACAAGCCGCATCCATAAAGGCGAAAGATGCATCAGTGTCCTCCACTCGAGCACAGCTTACCGAAGAGCCGATTGCTGTAACTCTCCTATCGCCGGCGGCAGCAAAAAGGTAACAGCATCCCGTATCCTTGCTGCTAGCCGCGCCCGTTGCCCGGCGACGTCCGCGCCACTTGGACGACTTCCTGGATCGCAGCGATGACAAGCTCCGGCTGCATCTGGTGGATCCGGTGACCGCTGTGCTCTGCGACGACGACGTGGCTGTGCGGCAAGCGCCGCGCCAAGTCCACTTGGAGGTCGGCCCACAGCCGCTCGATCCGGTCCCTCGGCCAGCCCGAAGATGACTCGAAGGGAAGGCCATGGCGTAGCACGACTGCCGGCACGTCCGGCAGCGGCGCGGCAGCCCGCACCTGGCTATCACTGGCCAACAAATCGTCGAACGTGACATGTTCGTCATTCGCCGCCAGGTCTGCACGCCGTTCCTGTACCTGCGACGGCGAGAGGAGCTTTTCGATCCGGGCGTCCAGATCTGGATGCGTGGCGTCGACCAGGACCATGCCGACTGTGTCTCGCGGGTACATGCTGGCGAAGAGCTGGATGTTGAGACCGCCGAACGAGGCGCCCACCAGCATGTATGGCCCGTCGATATGCGCGCGCTCCAGCAGCCGGTGCAGCTCGTCGACGATCTGGTGGCTGGTTCGAGGCCGGGGGCCAGTGTCACTGCCGCCGAGGCCGGCTCGATCATAGCGGCAGACACGCGTGAACGGTGACACTCCCGGCTGCACCGCCGACCAGACGCTCGAAGGGTTGCCAAGCCCGGCATCCAGGAGCACAGTGGGCGTCCCCGTCCCTTCGCAATCGACAAACAGGTGGTAGCCGCCAACATCGACTTGCCTGCCTTCCGCAGTTGGCGACGTTCCTGCCGGCCGCCCCGGCGTTGGTGCGGCCGGCATCTCCTGCGCGAGACGCTGTTCCCGGACCCGTTGCGCGGCTTGGAGGGCTGCCTGTGCTGTCTGGCTTCCTGTTAGCACCGCGCTCAAGACCGGCCGCAGATCGGTGTCGAACAGCGCAGGACGAAGTAGGATGGGCGCCGGGCGTCGGATGAGGCGCCGCCCGCCGGGGCTCGCCGCGATGCTTCGCAGCGCCGCAGCGGAGGCAGGATCCAAGCGCTGCCAGAAACCGGTCTGGGTGGCAGCCGAGATGCGCGCCGGCACCTCCACCCCGTCGAATCTGAGCCCACCCGCATACTCCTGGCCACTCAGAAAGGCGATCCAGCGCCACGCCGCCTCCGGATGCCGGGTAGCGCTGCTGATCGCATAACCATTCACGCTGCTCATGAAGGAAAAGGCCGGCTGCGGCAGGGGCACAGCGCCAACGGCGAACGAGGCCTGAAGCTGCGCCGGATCGTAGCAGCATAGGCTGGGCGACCACATGGCAACCTGCTGGTGGTTGATCTGTTCCACAATCCGGCTGTCGTCAGGCGGGGCATCGCCACGCAGCGCTGCCGGCGTGAGGCTCGGCGCATAGATCGCGCCCATCTTGATCGCCGTGACTACACGCTCCAACGCGGCAACAACCCGCGGATCATCGAGCCGCACGCTCGCTTGCTGCTCGGCGGAAACGCCCCTGACGGCGAGTTCGCTGATCCAGGTTACACGCACATCGGTGTCCAGCAGCCCGTAGACATCGATCGCCCCCGCCCGTTGTGCTGCTACCTGCCGGGCAGCAGCGACGAGATCTGCCCAGCTCCAGTCTGCCCGCGGCTCGGCCAGTCCTTTAGCCTGCCAGAGACGCCGGTTATAGAACAGCAGGGGGACATGGAGGAAGCGCGGCAGCAGGTAGACGCCATCATCCTGGCTGACCGCCCCCAAGGCACCGGTATAGAAGTCGCGGCGATCGAACGTGGGATCCGCGTCCATCAAGGGCTTGAGATCATAGAACAGGTCATGTTGCAGCGGATCGGCGCTGGCAGGCAGCTCGGCCACGTCCGCAGCATGCAGCACTGCAGGCGTCGCAGTGAAGATGTCTTGATCCACGAGTGGTTCGAGCTCCACGAGCTGCACATGGATCTTCGGATTGCGCTGTTCGAAGGCCTCGATCAGGCGCGTATAGACTGCACGATCTTCTTGCATGGTCGCGAAGGTAATGGTTACGGGCGCGGCAGCCGCAGTAACAGGAGCAGCCGGGGTCGTAGCCCGGTAGGCTGGAGGAACCGAGGTGCCTCCAGTGCCCTCGATTGCCCGGGTCGCGGTCGTGGCGGATAGGGTAGGCATGGTCAGGGACGTCGGCGTCGAGCTTCCGGGCCGTGAGCTCGCAGCGAGCCGGCCGGCGGGTGTTCCCTGCGGGGCACATGCCGCGAGCAACAAGGCGGCGATCAACGCCAGGGCGTAGAGACGACCATTCTGCATGTTGCTATCCTCCCGCCTGTGCTACTCGGCGCTGTCTTGCGGAGATCACCCACCCGGCCGCCCTAGAGTTGGCCCAGGATACGGAGCACAAGGTTATTGGCGCCCTGGCCGACGATGGCCGGCCAGGGCGAGCCGGTGTGCGTGTGCCAGTCCGCTTGGCGTTCCTGAGGTACTCGCCGCTTGTCTTCTATTGTCGGGGTTCTGCCGTGAAAGGTAACAGGATGTAACCGTTTGTCTGCCTTAAGGAAGTCCTTGTTGCACATGCCCGTTACGATACGCGCCCCTCGCGCGACATAGCGATAGCAGGATCGTGCAGGTACGCATGTGCGGCGCTCGACGAACTGGGTTCCCAAACAGGTGTTGTCGGCAATCTTGCAACTCGGTAGTGTACTTGGCGGCGTGCTCGTGCAGGATGTAGCTTGGATGGGCCGGCGTTCTACCTGCGGAGAGCGCCCCGCCATTATGAGAACGAAGGGCTGTTGCCAGAGTGATAATCATCGTCATGATCTTCGAGGTATTCCGATACAGCGTCAACCTTCCGTACGGCCATTCGGCGACCTCTACGAATTGCTTGCCCGCCGATGCAGCCGGCAAATATGCCACCGTGGGATGCTTGCCCGATACCCTCTGTTCTGACTGTTGGGTAATTCTTTCGGGCGGGCAGGTCTCGTGGGCGGCCGCGCCTATCCCCTCCGGCATCACCTCATGCGGATGATGCTCGACCCTCCGCTCGGCGCTAGGCTGAAGCTGCAGGCCGGCCTGGCCTTCACAACCGGACGGCCCGTGCAAGGGTTATCCCGGAGGACCACGATCATGATTGCAGCAGACGACCTGTTGGTGTGCGCAGGTCACGCCGAGGCCGATCTGGACGACGCGCTGGTCGGAGCAGCTCGGGATGACCCGGCGGTTTTCGGCGAGCTCTACCGGCGCCATCTTGACCGCGTCTACCGCTATCTGCTCGGCCGTCTCGGCGATGCCGATCTGGCGCAGGATGTGACTGCGCAAACGTTTCTCGCGGCGCTCGAAGGCATTCGGGGCTATCGGGGTGATGGGCGCTTCGCCGCGTGGCTGCTGCGCATCGCACGGAACAAGGCGATGGACCATTTCCGCCGCGGCCGTCCGCTGGTGTGGCTGGAAGCAGCCGCGGACACGGCCGATCCGGCGGCCG
>JBBSGA010000359.1:0-6299 GCA_038254585.1 Chloroflexales bacterium
AGAAGGAAGTCGGGTGGTTTTCTTCCCACTCACACCGCCAGGGAAGGAGTTTGGAGTGCATCAAACCCCACCTGACACCGGGAACGGGTCAAAACATTAGCACTGTTTCCCACTGTGATTTTCTCTCCGACAAACTGCTAGCGCCTCCGTGCGCCGGTGGCGCAAGCGCGTGTCCGGCACAGCTGTGCCATAGAACCGATATGAGCTCAATCACATACCCTGCCCCATGAGAGGTACTATCGATATGTGTACGATTGACTATTGTACCAGGGATCAGTATAATCGCGGCAGGGTGATGCTGGGTCGTGCGAGACGGAAGGCATGAGCAGGCGAACGCCGGTACATGCCCCAGCTTGGGCAATCTCAAGTGACTCCCCGCGTGTCCGCGGTTTGCTCGACCCGCCTGTTCCCCATCCGCGGCATCCCACCGGCGACGGCTCGGGCGACTAGCGATACTGGATCTCCGCCATCAGTCCACCATCCATGTGCACGAGATTGTGGCAGTGGAAGAGCCACCTGCCCGGATTGTTGGCAACGAACTCAATCTCGTACTGTTCCATAGGATGGAGCGTAAGCGTGTCTTTGAGCGGACCGTTCACCGGCCGGCCGCCAATCCCCACGATCTGGAATGTATGACCGTGGAGATGCATGGGGTGATCGACCATGCTCATGTTGAAGAGCTTGAGGCGCACCCGCTCGCCCCTCCGCACGATCAGCGGCTCGGTCTGCGGATAGCTGCGGCCGTTGATCGTCCAGGCCGTCGAGCCCATCATGCCGCCCGACAGCGTCAGCTCGTAGGTCCGATCCGGCAGCGCCAGGTGCGTCGGTCCCGTGAAGTCGGCATAGGTCGCCGGGCGTAGGGTAGCGCCTGGCGAGAACCCACGGACCGGGTCACCCTCATGGCCGGCATAGACGACGTCGATCGCCAGGCCGTGATCCGCGTGGCCGGGCATGAGGCCGCGAAGCTGCCAACGGCCCGGATGGACAGCCACGAACTCGACGTCCGCACGCTCGCCTACGCCGAGCGTTACCGCCCCGGCGTCGACCGGCCGCGCGAGCGGGTTGCCGTCTGAGTGCGTGAGTCTGAGTTTGTGGCCGGCTAGAGCGAACGCTTGCGTATCGGTCGTGCCCGCGTTGATCAGGCGGAGGCGTACGCGCTCACCTTGTCGAACGGTCAGCGCGGGCGTAGACGGGTACGTTTTGCCATTGATGGTGAAGGCATCGGCGCTGACGGGCGCCGATGCCTTCACCATCATATTGCCCATACCGCCGCCCATCATGCCGTCCATGTCTCCAGACCGCCCGAGGGTAGGCGTGGCAATCCGGCCTGTGCCCGTAACAGCCGCCCACTGGCCCATGACGAGGACGTACTCGCGGTCTGGCTGCGGGCCCTCCGTGTGACGCGGCTCGACGATCAGTGCCCCGGCGAGGCCGTGGCCCTGCTGGGCCTGCTCGTTCACGTGCGCGTGGTACCAGCGCGTGCCTGCGGGCGTCGCGACGAACTCGTAGGTGAAGCTGCCCCCGGGCGGGATCGGCGCCTGGGAGAGCTCCGGCACTCCGTCCATGCCTGCCGGCACCGCGACGCCATGCCAATGGATCGTGGTTGGCTCCGTGAGGGTATTGGTCACGCTGACCCGGACGGTGTCGCCCTCGACAGCACGCAGCACGGGACCAGGGATCTGCCCGTTATACGCATAGGCGTCGACGACCCGGCCGGGTGCCAGCTCCCAGCGAACGCGGCCAACCGTGAGATTGAACTCCCGAAGGCGATCAGGAAGGGGCCTTTCCCTTTGCGGTGGGCTTACCGCATGGACTGGCCGCCACACCAGAGAAAGAAAGGGCGTCCACGCATCCGGACGGCTGCTCAGCATCGCGCCGAGCAGCCCAAGGACGAGCGCTCCTATCCCACCGAAGAGCAAGACGCGGCGCCACCTGGGGCGGAGTCTATCGTTGAGCAGAGCGAAGAGATATTCTACCATTGGCACTCGTACGTTCCGGCATTGTCCCACAATCGCGGCGAGCGACAACGCCTGGAGCCGCTCGCCGCAGACTGTGGTGACCCGGCATCACGGTGCAAGCGGCCGTGCACGTTCCGTGGGCCGGCCAGTCCTGGTCACCAACGGGGGAAGTACCATGTCCGGTCGTACTCTTGACAGTTGTACCTCGTGCGCGTATAGTACCACGCTAGACGTGTGTGGTGCGCTGCGATGAGCTCCGGACGCGCCCATGGCAAGCGTTCGCGTGACATCATGACTGGCCACGCCGTGGAAGGCGTTGTCAGCGAGTCCGGCAAGGACAGCCAAGAGTGATCAGTCGCACGATGCGTGTAGCGCTGCCGACCTTGCTGCTCGCCCTGTTGGTTGCCGGCTGCGGGTCTGGATCGGCTGGAGCGCCCGGCAGAACGCGTGCCGTAGCAGCCGGGCCGACGCTTAGTCTCGCCGTCGATGCCGCAGACGGGAGCTTGTTCAAGGCCGCTGGCGGCCTCTTCCGCAGTACCGACAAGGGGCAGCACTGGCAGGCGCTCCCACTGCCGGCCGTGTTTCAGCCCGAGAAGTTCACGCTCGTTGCCACGACTGCCGCGGCGCCATCCAGGCTCTACGCGGCCGGGCCGGGTGCCGGCATCATCCGCTCAGATGACCGCGGCAACCGCTGGCGTTCCGTAAGTGCCGGATTACCCACCCAGGATGTCGCCGCGTTCACCGTTCACTCCTTCCAGCCCGACATGCTCTACGCGGGGATCGACGGACAGGGCGTGTTCCGGACGGAGGACGGCGGCGGGCGCTGGCAGAAGATGGACGCCGGGCCTCCCGCCAGGATGGTCTTGTTGGCGCACTCGACCCTCGCCGGCAGTATGAACACCGGCTGGCTCTATGCCGCCACGCCCGAAGGTCCCTATCTCAGCATGGACTGTTTCTGAGGGTGGCGCCAGGTGGGCAGGTTGCCCGCGCAGAGTGGAGCACGGGTGGTCGTGATCGATCCCAAGCAGCCGAAGCGTGTCTATGCTGCAGGCGATAGTGGCCTGTATCGCTCGGAGGACGCGGGGCAGACGTGGCAATCCGCAGCCAAGGGACTGCCGGCTGGAACGATCCAGGCCCTGGCGCTCGACCCGCGCCAGCCCAAGCGGTTGTATGCGACGACGCCGGCCGGACAACTCTATCTGAGCGAGGACGGCGCGGATTCCTGGCGCGTGCTGTCCGGCGAGACGACGCGTGCGCGCTAACCGGTGGTGGGGAGGGATTCTCGTCGCGGCAGCCGCAAGTATCGTCGTCCTCGGCGGGTGCACCAGCATACGGCCGCCCGGTCTGGACAGCGGCGGCAGCACGATGCCGGCGCTGCCGCCACTCGATCGGACGAAGGTCGCGCGTGGCAAGCAGGTGTACATGCGCAACTGCGCGAGCTGCCATGGGCCGCGGGCCGAGGGCGCGAGAACTGGCAGCAGCCGGATGCGCGGGGCGATCTGCCCCCGCCGCCGCATGACGACCGCGGCCACACCTGGCGCCACAGCGACGCGCAGCTTGCGGAGATCATTCGGAACGGACTGCGTGACCCGTTCAACAAGACGCCGGAGCTGACCATGCCGCCCTTCAAGGAGCGATTGACTGACCAGGACATCCAGGCGGTGATCACGTATTTCAAAAGCCTCTGGTCCTCGGAGCATCGCGCTTATCAGGAGGAGCAGAACCGGCGGCCCCCGATGTCGACACGCGAGCCGAGCAGGTGAGGGATGATTCCAGTGGAGGAGGAGGAGAGTAATCGATGAGTACCCGCCGTCCGTCCTCACAACGGGTACGATCCGCAGGTGGCCGTGCCGGTGGAGTGAGGCGGTCCCGTCGCCGGTGGTGGGCCGCTCTCTTCGTCGTCGCCCTGGTTGTGCTCGCACTGGCCAGTTCTTTGCTCCTGCGTCCGGGGGCTGGGTCGGCCAGCCTGCCTGGACCGATCGGTGGGCCAGAGGCCGCGCAGGACGTGAACACGCTGGTGGGGAAGCCCGCGCCTGCCTTCACGCTGCCGGACTCCGAGGGGCAGCGCTACACGGTGACGCCGGGCAAGGGACGGCCGATCGTGCTCGTCTCGCATATGGGCATCACCTGACAGCTCTGCGTGCAGCAGCTCGGCGAGCTGCAAAAATCGGCGGAGGCCTTGCGCCAGCAGGCGGACGTCTACGTGATCAACAGCGATACGCCGGACAACTCGCGGCGCCTCAAACAGATCACGGGCATCGGCCTGCCGGTGCTGCTCGATCGTGACCTGGCGTTCGCCCGGCAGTATGACATGCTGCCCAAGCCCGGCCAGCCGATGGGCATGATGAGCGGTGTGGGGCAGATGGGATTCGTGATCGTCGATGGAGCGGGCATGATCCGTATGCAGCGCGTCGACCTGAATTTCGGCCAGCATGCCGGCCAGATGCTCGAGATTCTGCGGCAGGTAGCAGCGCGTGGTGCCGCGACGCGTTGATGGGGACGGGCTTTTATAGTAGAATGGTACGAGCGGCGATGGTACTGGCATGGCATCAAAAGAGGTGATCGCGGTGAAGAGCCGGGAACCTGACTTCACGGTCGTGCGGACGGATCGCCCGGGCATCCGCAAGGTGCTCGGCGACCTCGAGGCCGAGGTCATGGAATACATCTGGGCGCGTCCTCCGGACCGCGGCACGACCGTGCGCGAGGTCTTCGAGGCGTTCTACGAGCGGCGACGCATCGCCTATACCACGGTCATGAACACCATGACGCGGCTGGCGAAGAAGAATCTGCTTCGGGCCGAGAAGGCCGACCAGGCGTACGTGTACTATCCCAACTTCACTGAAGAAGAGTTCGTTTCCCGCTTCGTCGGACACGTGATCGAGAACCTGCTCGTCAGTTTCTCAGGCGTGACGCTCAAGAGCATCGACGGGCTGCCGGATCCGCAGCTGGCGGCGCGTGCCCGGCAGTTGGTGGACGACATCGCGCGGCGGCGGGCGGCCGAGGAGAACGAGTAGTGCATACCCTGCTCGGCCTATCGAGCGTGCTGCTGGTCGTCCTCAGCGGCTACCTGACACTCGCCGTCCTCCGCCGCCTGCGGGGTTGGAGCAGCCGGCGGGATCTGCAATTCCTGGTGCTGATGGCGCCGATCGTGAGCCTCGGGCTAGCCATTGCCGGCTTGCATCACTTTAGCGGCCGCGTGTGCTTCCTGCGGGTGCCGCCCTGGGATCAGCTCCTGGGTCTGGCGCTGCCGCTCATCATGACGCTGGTCGCGCTCGGTGGGGTTGTGCTGGGATTGGTGCGGATCGCGCTCATGGCATGTGTGGTGCGCCGCAGGGGTCTGCCTGCCGATGGCGAGCTACAGTCGTTCGCCGCGGCGCTGGCAGACAGACTCGGCGTCTCCCGGCCGCGCGTGCTCCTCTGTGCCTACGACCATCCGTTGGCATTGATTTCCGGATTCTGCCGCCCAACGCTGTTGTTGTCGACATGGATGGTCGAGCGCCTCGACCGGCGTGAACTCGAATCCGTGCTGGCCCATGAACTGGCGCACGCGGCGCGCCGTGACTATCTGGTGATCTGGTTGGCCACGATGCTCCGCGACGCGTTCTGCTATTTGCCGACGAGCTGGATCGCCTACCGCCAGCTCCAGCACGAGAAAGAGCTGGCGTGCGATGACGTGGCCGTCGGCCTCACGCAGCGTCCACTGGCATTGGCGAGCGCCCTCGCAAAGGTCTGGCAGCAGTCCCTCGAGCGGCCGGTCTTCGGACTGGCCCAACGCTTCGTCGGGGCGGGCGAGGCGATCGAGGGCCGGATCGAGCGGCTCCTCGCTGCTCGCGGCACGAGCCTGATCGGCGCCGCGCAACCTCGCTCCCGTGTGGTCGCGCTGGGGGCCGGCGCCTTGGGACTGGCCGGGCTGTTGGCGCTCGAGGTTGTGAACGTCATCGTTCTGCTCGCGCCGATGGGCTGTGGGCCCGCTGCGCCGCTCCGGAGGTTTTTCTGATGGACACGTGGTTCCAGCCGGTCTGCCAGGTGTTCGCACCCGAAATGGACGCCATGCTTGCCGTTGCCTGCGTCCTGCTGGCTCTACTTCTCCTGGCGGTGATCGCACTCGGCTTCCGGCCGCGCAGCGGCTGGGGGGCGCTGGCGAGGGGCCGCGAGCTGCGGATGCGGCGGATAGTTGCGGACGACGGGGTTCGCGCCACCTGGCAGCTCTACCGCGCGCTGGGCCGCGCCGAGCGGCTCCGACCGTGATTTTTTGTCCGTGCTATACCATTATTCGTCGTACCCGCTGGGATCGTAGACGGCATGTAAGGAGCAATGAACGTGCAGCAGCTTTTGTACCTA
>JBBSGA010000360.1:0-6298 GCA_038254585.1 Chloroflexales bacterium
AGGAGCTTTGCACGCCCCGGCCGGGCGCCAGAACGGGAAGTAACTGCCCTGGTGCACCCCGTCCTGCGGTATCCTAGCCGGGTCATGCCGAATGTCAAGACCGACAGTACCCTGGTGCAGTTTGCCCGATTAGGAGCTTGGTCTCAGGGATGCTACGAGCAGAACACTGGTGACGCACTGCGATCCCGAATGAGAGCGTGGTTAATGACGTCATCCCTGCGCCGGCATGACCTGGTTCCGTACTCAGAAGGAGAAGAGCTGCATGCCCCGTCTTCCCAAAGCTCCCCTCGCGTCTCAAGCATCTCAGTCCCTGCCTGCCCAGTTGCAACACGTCAACCTGCATGCTGCCGGCATCGATATCGGCTCCACCGCCCATTTTGTCGCTGTCCCTCCCGACACTGACCCGCAGCCGGTACGTCAGTTTGGCACCTTTACCGCCGACCTCCACCGCCTCGCCGATTGGCTGACCGCCTGTGGTGTCGAGACCGTGGTGATGGAGTCGACCGGCGTGTATTGGATCCCGCTCTTTGAGTTGCTTGAGGAACGCGGCTTTCATGTCCTGCTGGTCAATGCGCGCCATGTCAAGAACGTGAGTGGACGCAAGTCGGATGTGCTCGACTGCCAGTGGCTCCAACAACTCCACACCTTCGGCCTGCTCAGTGGCGCCTTTCGGCCCGCCGATGAGATCGTGGTGCTGCGCAGCTACCTGCGCCAACGGACCATGTTGGTGCAAGGGGCAGCGATGCAGATTCAGCATATGCAGAAGGCGCTGCAACAGATGAACGTCCTCCTTCATCAGGTCGTCTCCGACATTACCGGCGTCACAGGCATGGCGATCATCCGCGCGATCCTGGCGGGGGAACGCGACCCGAAGGTGCTGGCGCAGTCTCGCGATGCGCGCTGCAAAAACAGTGCGGAGGTCATCGCTCAGAGCCTGGTCGGCAATTATCGAGCGGAGCACCTCTTCGCCTTGCAGCAGGCGGTCACGTTGTATGAGGTCTACCAAGCCCAGATTGCGGCGTGTGATGCGCAGATTGAGCTCTATCTTGCGAGTTGCACAGAGGTGACCAGCGAGGCACCACCCACGCCGGGCAAGCCTCGGCAGCGCACAGGCAATCCGTTCCACTTTGATGCGCATGCCCAGCTCTACCGTCTCACGGGGGTGGACCTGACGCGGATTGATGGGATTGATAGTCTGAGCGCGCTCACGATCCTGGGGGAAATCGGCACGGATATGAGCCGGTGGAAGACGGTGAAGCACTTTGTGTCGTGGTTGGGATTGTGTCCAGGGACGAAGGTCTCAGGCGGCAAGGTGCTTGGGAGCAAGAGCAAGCCGACGGCGAACCGGGCGGCGAGCGCGCTGCGCCTGGCCGCTGCCAGCTTGTCGCGCAGTCGGAGTGCGCTGGGAGCCTACCTGCGGCGCATGAGCGCGCGATTGGGCAAGCCGCAGGCGGTGACGGCGACGGCGCACAAACTGGCGCGGTTGGTCTATAGCATGCTCAAGCATGGCACCGAGTACGTCGATGTGGGGCAGGACTACTATGAGCAGCAACATCGCGAGCGCGTGGTGCATAGTCTCACGCGACGGGCGAAAGAACTCGGGTTCGTCCTACTCCCGGCACCTCCCCAAGAGGCAGTTACATGAGAGCCGTGCCATGCTTCCCTCTATTTTCGCCAGACTACAGTAACGATCTTCGAAGTCGCCGTCACCTACGGCGCACAGTTTCGGATCTGGACCTGGGACGCCAGGCAGGAGCATACGGAGGCCGATCTTGTTGAACACACTTCCCCTCGTCAGCCGTGGTCTCGCCCGCAAGTTTCCAGGTGGCAACGATCCCTTTCAACTCATGACGCGCCTCCTCGAAGAATGCGGTGAGTTGGCCCAGGAAGTAAACCGGTTCGAAGGCAGTGGGATCAAACGCGAAAAGTACGGCGCACCAGATCGGGCGCGTCTGGCTGAAGAGGCCTCCCACGTCTTGCGCTGCATCGTCCAGATCGTCCAGTATTATGAGGTCGAACAGGAGGTAGGCGCGGCGCTCGAAGGGACCTACGAACGCTTGCGCCAAGCAGGATTCATTGAGTGATCGATGGGGCATGACGGGATCACCGAAGACCGGAGGACGCAAAGATGAACTACTTCTTGGGAATACCGCCCCCAACGCAATACACCAGGCGCATCGAGGCGTTCCGGCGCGACATCGCGGACTGGGCTCTCAGGCCGCAGCGCTCGGAGCCACACATTTCAGTGAAGGGGTCAGCAGGACTGGACGAAAGCCCCGCAATGCTGGCGAGTGTCGCCGAGATCGCTCAGCACACTGTCCCCTTCGGCATTCGACTCCGGGAGCCCGCAGTATTCGAGGGTGAGCCCGTTCTGTACCTCAGCGTCGAGTCGCCGGGCTGGCAGCAACTCAACCGGACGCTGATCGACACGATCGCAGCAAGAACCGGCGTAGAGATGCATCCTTTAGAGGTTAGCGGTTGGATTCCACACCTGACGATCATCCGGCTGAAGCCAGAGCTCCTGCTCCGGTACAACGAGATGCTTTCGACAACTGCCCACTCGCTGGCGCCCTTCCCCACCTTCACGGCCCACATACTCAGGATGTATCGGCAAGAGCGCGACGAAGGGCAGTGGCTTCCATTCCGGGACTTTCCCCTCTCCGGTCGGCCGGAGGAAGACAAGAGAGCCCGAAGTCAAGCCTAGCCGGGTCACCGAAGCGACCCAGGATTCCTCGATGGACGACGCCAGTTGCGAAGGATAGTGACACGGCACAGGTCAGAGCTACGACCAAAGACTCCCCGAGGAGCCTCTTGTATTGTCGGCATCATCCAGGGGATGCATCCCATTATGACCGGGCCTCGATTACTGAGCGCTGCATAGAGATCTAAACTTTCGAGTTGGCAAAGGTACTGGTAGGTATGGTACGTATGAAAGCGGCGCTCTGCATCCACCGGATCGCCGATCATCTCGGCCAGAATCTCGCCACTGTTCTGGAGATGTCCGCGCGGGCGGCAGGTGCCGGGGCCGATTTGGTGCTCTTTGCCGAGGCCGCGCTGTCGGGCTTGTTCATCACCGATGATCCTGCCCACGACCTGCCCCTCGGACAAGCTGTCCCCGGCCCTGGGGCGGATCGGCTCGCCGCCGCGGCACGGGACCATCGCATCTGGCTCGTGCTGGGCATCCTCGAGCGCGCCGCCGATCAGCTCTACGACGCCGCGCTGCTCTTCGCGCCCGACGGGCGGATCGTGCTGCATTACCGGCGCATCCGGCCCCACTGGCATAGTCGTCACGCCGATCCGGCCGTGTACTGCCAGGGAAGTGAACTCGGCGTTGCCGAGACACCCTTCGGGCAGTGTGCCTTTCTGATCTGCGGCGACCTCTTCGGCGACGCGCTGATCCAGCAGGTCCGCGCGCAGCACGTCGACTTGCTCCTCGTGCCGATCGCCCGGGACTTCGACGAGGACGTACCCGATCTCGCGCCCTGGCACCGCCACGAAAAGTACGCCTATGCCCAGCGCGCCCTGCTCGCGAGTGTGCCCATGCTCCTCACGAACTACCTCGCGGATTATCCCGGCTACGGCGGTGCCTTCGGGGCGCCCTCGCCGGAGCGATCGTGGCCGAATGGCCGCTCCACCGGCCCGGCATCCTGACGGTCCCGTTTGGGTGACCCGTACATCGTCGTGCAGCCGTCAGCTGCTGCGGACGGAGGTTCAGGGATGAGCATGAGCAACAGCATGCGGAAAATACCGGAGGTCGAGATTCGGCCGGTGGCCACGGACGAGGTGGAGATACTCGAGCGCCAGCTGGCGCGCGGATTCGCGGCGAAACATCGGGCACGGCTCGCATTGCAGGCGGCAGGCAAGGCCGTCTATCTGATCGCCTGGCGCCCAGGGACGCCCATCGGCCACGTGCTGCTGGAGTGGGAAGGCACAAACGAGGAGCCGCTGGCGTCGAACCTCAAGGACTGCCCCATCCTCTCGGACCTCTTTGTCGTGGAGGATCTCCGTGGGAGGGGCATCGGGTCGCAACTGCTCCGGGCGGTCGAGAGTCTGGCTGGGGAGCATGGTTACCGGCAGATTGCGTTGGGCGTCGCAACGAATAATCCTCGGGCGCAGGCGCTTTACGAGCGTCGGGGCTACCAGGAGACGGGATTGGGCGTGTACACCAGCCGCTGGAAGGAGATCGACGAGCATGGACAGGAGCGATGGTTCGAGGAAGCCGAAGTCTGCCTCGTGAAATCGTTGGAAGTGGCATCGCGCGGGTTCTAGCCGCTCCAGTCCTTGCTCTTCCAGGTCCTACCCCGAGAGCGAGAAACATCTTGCCGTTAGTGCGGCTATCGTTGACTGCTCGATATGACAACAGCTCCCCATCGCCATTGCAGAGCAAGCAACACCGCTGCCTAGCAAGTGTTTGATGCGGCGCGCGACCTCGGGACGCGCCCAGTCATTTGGTCCCGTCGCTCCTCCGGTTTCTCCAAGGGAACGGAAGATCGGGCCGGGGCAGGCCCAGTGCATGACAGATCGGCGCCCACCCCTCTGCGGCACGCCACTCCAGCAGGCGGTGCTGCGGAACGCTCTCCCTCACCTCGGCATTGTGCCGCTCGTAGGCTGCCATCATCGTCGCCGGGTCATCCCATCGCTCGGTCCCCGTGAATCGCTCGAGCAGGGCCAGAAAGCCGCGGCCTCCGTTCCAGTCGGGCGCGAGCGCCATGCGCGCGTAGGGGAGAATCGTCTCGTCGGCGCTGTGCCACCACGCATCTGCGGTGTCGCGCACCGACAGGAGTACCGGCGCATCGGGATTCGCCGCACTCAGTTCGCGCCAAAACAGCGAGGCGGGCCAGTCAACCGCGGCGACGTACCCGTCGAACAGCTGGTCCCAGTCAGGAGTGTCACCCGCGAGCGCACGATTCCAGCCGGAACCAAGGTCGTTGGGATGACCGGGGATCCCCGCCATGTGGTAGCAACGCCCACCTAGGAGATGCTCAAGTGCCTCCTTGAGCGAGCTTGTACCCGTGCGCGGAAGACCCGCACCCACGACTCGAAGATTCATTTTCGTCCTCCTTTTTGCCCAGTTCCTGTTGGATTCTTCGACGGAGGGCAGCTGTGCTTGCCGGTCTCGCGCTTGCGCTTGCGTCGTGACGGTCAGGATGCGTTCCACGAAGCGGCTGCCGGAGTCGCTGTCCGTGCCGTAACAGCCCTTGCGCCACGGCACTGCCGGGCGCAGCGCCCATTCCGCCATATTGTTGGTCGGTTCCACCCCCTCCACCGCCACAAACGCCCACCGTGCCGGCCAGACCAGCAGCAGGTCTCGACAGAAGCCGCGCGCCTTCTCCCCCGGCAACCCACAACCAACGGGTCTGGGACGGCTCCGAGTGTGCAATTTGCCCGAATGATGTAGTCGCGCCTATCTGCCTTTGGTCCATCGATCGCTCCAAGCTACGATTCCGAGCGGGTAGGCGGCGCCTCCCGCGTAAACGCCTCCAACTCGCGGCTAACCTGGTGATGCAGCCGCCAGTACCATCTGGGCTCGAATCCGCCGCCAGCCTGATCGCTGAGCGCCTGCAGGTGGCGACCGAGCACCTCGAAGAGCGCAACGTACGCCGCGGCCATGGCGGCGAGGTCAAGCGGCGCCGCGTCCTTGCGCATGTAGGTGCGCTCGAGATCGGCCAGAAACGCGGGCGGCAACACCTCGGAAAAGTGTTTGAACCGCTTCGCATAGACGATCCCCAGCCGCCGGTATATGAGCTTCACGAGCTCCGTGCGCAGGTCGTCCAGCTGGAATCGCGCCGAGTGCAGCTCGCCGTTGTACAGCGGAGCGGGCGCCTCGGCAAGCAACATCAGAAACAGGTTGGTCAGGTCACGCACGTCGTCCACCGTCAGCTCCTGGCGATCGGGCCAGGTCTCGGCCGCACTCCAGTCGGGCGCTGTCCGGAAGGGCAAGCTGCCACCGGGCAAGCGACACAGGAGGGTTTCCCATACATGTGGCGCCAGGGCCGGCAGCTCGCCGCTACGATGCGCCCACAGCTCGACGACGACCCCCTCCGCGGTCAAGGCGCGCACGAAGCTGTTCTCGAGCAGCAGGTACTCGCCGAGCCCGGCCAGCAATGGGCGGCGGTCCGTCTCCCAGAGACGGGTGTACGCGGCATCGGCAAGCGCGATCCGCAGATCGATGTCCGAGGCGGGATTGGCCCGTCCGGCGGCTAGGCTGCCTTCCAGCCAAACCGCGTCCACCTCCGGGAGCTGGGCCAGTTCACGGAGGCATCGTGCAAGCACAGCATACTGTTCAGCTGGTATTTTC
>JBBSGA010000361.1:0-6296 GCA_038254585.1 Chloroflexales bacterium
CGAAGACCAGATCATCGAAAGAGCGCTGGACATCCTCTTTAGCCTCACTGAGACTGGTCATGAGCCAGCCGAACGCACAGGTTGGTCGTTCCTCGCGGAAAACGCACTACGACGGGTATGGGATAACGAATTGGACGGAGCCTACGATAACTGGAGAGAATTGTATGACTCTCCAACGCGGTGACATAATTCTTGTCCCGTTTCCGTTCAGTGATCTCAGCTCAACCAAGGTAAGGCCGGCTGTAGTGGTAAGTAGCGCGCTCTATCATGCCACGGAGCCTGACCTTATTCTCGGCGCGGTCACGTCTCATGTTGCCACAGCGACGGGTCCTTTTGACTATGTCATGAACGAGTGGCAAGCAGCCGGTTTACGGTACCCATCTGCCTTTAAACCGGTGTTGTTCACGCTCGACCCCGCTCGCGTGCTCTTTCGCATCGGTGCACTGCATCCGGCGGACCTGAACGAGGTGGATCGACGATTACGTCGTATTCTGGAGCTGTAAGTAGAAGCGCCTCATCAATTCCTGCTGTATGTGCTCACTGCGTGCTCGACGCGGCGACCTGGAAGGGGGGCCTGAGCCGAGGGCCGGGCGATGTCGCTGGAGCAGGCGATTGCGTATGCGCTGGAGGAGGCCGGATGAGGTGTGCGGGCCAACATCCAAGCGCCGCGGTAGCAGGAAACCCACCCGGCGCTGGCCGGGCTTCCTATCGTTTAGAACACCCGCGTCGTGGCAGACCGCCGGCGCTCAGCGTATGACCAGCGGGAAGATGTGCGCGCCGCCCGGCTCGTCCGTCGTATAGCGCCAGGTCGGGTGCAGATCCTGGCCGTCGCTCGCGGGATCTTCGGCGTCAGGGGATCGAGCGCGATGTGGGTCACGATGTTGGTTGGCGGCGAGGCGGGTGCTGCCGGCGATGCGGCAGCCGCTTGGCCCTTTTCCACAGTCACGCTATGATGTGCGCCGAGGCGTCGCGACACATCCTATGGTGCGCGAAAGGAGCTCATTCCCGTGGCATTTGCATTGGATGGTGCGCGGCTGATCGATGCCACGGCCGATCGTCGACAAACGGCGATAACGATCGACGGACGGCGCATCGCGGCGGTCGGCCGCGCGGAGGATGCCACGCCGCGCGTCGATGCCGCAGAAATGATCGTCACCCCCGGCTTTATCGACGTGCATACCCACGGCGGCGGCGGGTTCAATCTGCATACGGCCGATCCGGACGAGCTGGCGGCTTACGCGCGCTGGGCGCCGAGCACGGGCACGACCGCTTTTCTGGCTGGCGTCGTCGGCGTGCCAGGCGATATTCCCGCGGCCCAGCTGCAAGCCGCGACGGCGGCCGCGGGCCGCGGCGGACCCGGGGCCGAGCTGCTCGGCATCCACATGGAGGGACCGTACATCAACGGTCTGCGCCGTGGCGCGCACGCTCCGGCGTGGCTGCGCGCGCCGAGCCTGGCCGAGGCGGAACGGATTCTGGCGATCGCCGGCGGGTGGCTGCGGCTGATCACCGTGGCGCCCGAGCTGCCGGGCGCGGACGCCATGATCCGCTGCCTGGTCGCGGCCGGTGTCTGCGTGAGCATGGGCCATACGGACGCGGCCTACGAGCAGGCGCGCGCCGCGATCGCCCTCGGCGTTACCCACGTCACGCACTGCTTCAACGCCATGCGTCCCTTGCTCCACCGGGCACCCGGCCCACTCGGCGCGCTCGTCGAGGCGCCCCATGCGCGCGGCGAGCTGATTGCCGACGGCGTGCATGTGCATCCGGCGGCCGTGCGCGCGCTGATCCACGCGCTCGGACCCGAGCACGTCGTCGTCGTGACCGATGGCTTGCCGGCCGCCGGCGTGCCGGAGCCGCGCTTCACCTTCGGGGGGCAGCCGGCGCACGTAGCAGGTGGCGCCGCCCGACTCGCGGATGGGTCGCTGTGCGGCAGCGTGCTGACGATGGACCAGGCCTTGCGCAACGTCGTGCGCTTCGCGGAGCTCCCACTGCCGGCCGCGGTCGGGATGCTGACGCTCAACCCCGCGCGCTCGGCCGGCGCGGCACAGCGCAAGGGCTTGCTCCGGCCGGGCTACGACGCCGACCTGCTCGTCTTCGATCAGGATCTCCACCTGCAGGTGACGATCTGTCGTGGGAGGGTCGCGTATGCCACCGAGGCGTGGCGTGCCCGCCTCGGTATGGTGGGCGTGTAGCGGCAACAGTCTTGACGTCCGTGGATAGTCTCATGGAGAGTACCGCTCATGACACAACATATGACACAGGAGCAACCGGCCTACGAGTACCTCGGCAAAGGCCGCAAGCTCATCGATGGCCCGGAGAAAGTCACCGGCCGGGCGCAGTACACCGCGGACGTGCGGCTGCCACGCATGCTGCACATCCGGCCGGTGCTCAGCCCCTACGCCCACGCCAAAATCGTGGCGATCGACGTCGCGGCTGCGCGGCAGGTGCCGGGCGTCGTCGCAGTGCTGGCTGCCCAGGATCTGCCGACCCGGAATAAGCCGATCAACTCGCGCCATAGCGCCGTGCTGGCGCAGGAGCGGGTGCTCTTCCGCGGCCAGCCGGTCGTGGCCGTGGTGGCGGAAAGCGAGCAGGCGGCGCAGGACGGCGCCGACGCCGTGGTGGTCGACTACGACCCGCTCCCGGTGGTTGTGGACCCGGTGCGGGCGCTGGCCGGCGACGCGCCGGTGATCTGGCCGCAGGGCCTACCCAAGGAGGGCGCCGACCTGACCGCCCAGCACGCCGCGGTGGACAAAGAGACCGAGGAGCAGGATCGCGCGCCCTCGAATCTGAACGCCGAGAACCACTTCGCGCGCGGCGACGTCGAGCAGGGCTTCAAAGAGGCCGGCGTGGTCGTCGAGCGGACGTACAGGACGTCGATCGTGCATCAGGGCTATATCGAGCCGCACGCCGTCGCGGCCGATCCGGACCCGCTGAGGCAGAGCATCACGCTCTACACCAGCACCCAGGGCCAGTTCACGGTCCGCGACGAGACGGCGCGGCTGCTGGGCCTGCCCAAGCGCCAGGTGCGGGTCGTGCCGATGACCATCGGCGGCGGCTTCGGCGCCAAATACGGCCTGATCGAGCCGCTCGTCGGCGCGGTAGCCCTCGCGCTCGGCCGGCCGGTGCGCATGGTGCTGACCCGCTCGGAGGACTTTCTGAGCACGACGCCCGCGCCCGCCAGCATCATCGAGATGAAGACCGGCGCCAAGCGCGACGGCACCCTGACGGCGATCCAGGCGCGCGTCATCATGGACAACGGCGTCTTTCCGTTTGGGCTGGGCGGGATCGTGGGCATCCTGCTGGGCGGCTACTATAAGTGCCCCAACGTCAAGATCGACTGTTACGAAGCCTTGACCAACAAGCCACAGGCCGGCGCGTACCGCGCGCCGGGCGCGCCATCCGCGACCTTCGCGCTCGAATCGAGCGTCGACGACCTTGCCCGTGAGCTCGGGATCGACCCGCTGGAGTTTCGGCTGAAGAACGCCGCCGAGACGGGCGACCCGATGGGTAACGGCGACCCCTGGCCCAGCATGGGCCTCAAGCTCTGCCTGGAGCGCATGCGCCAGCACCCGGCCTGGCAGGCGCGGGCGCAGAGCGACGGCGGCGATCCTCCGCCTGCATCCGGCGCGCAACGTGAAGGCGTCGGGATTGCCGTCGGCGGCTGGCCCTGCGGCATGTCGCCGGCCGCCGCGGTCTGCCGGGTCGACACCGACGGTACGGTGAGCGTCCACGTCGGCACGGTCGACGTCTCGGGCGTCAACAGCAGCTACGTGCTGATCGCCGCCGAGATGCTGGGCGTCTCGCCCGACCAGGTCGAGATCGTCCAGGGCGACACGCGGAGCGGGCCGTATGGGCCGGCTAGCGGCGGCAGCCAGACCATGTACAGCACGGCCGGGGCCGTCGCCAGCGCCGCGCGCGAGGTCCGCCGCCGGCTGCTCGATCTGGCGGCCGACGAGTTCGAGGCGGCGCCCGAGGACCTGGAGATCCACGACGGCGTGGTGCAGGTGAAAGGCGTGCCGGATCGGACGATCCCGATCGGCGAGCTGGCCAGCATCGCCGAGAGCAAGGCCGGCGGCCCGGGCCCCGTGCTCGGCGATGGGCGCGCGGCGGCCGAGGAGAACGCGCCCGGCTTCGTCGTCCACCTGGCGAAGGTCGCGGTCGACCCGGAGACCGGCCAGGTCGACCTCCGGCAGTACGTGGCGATTCAGGACGTCGGCTTCGCGCTCAACCCGACGCTGGTCGAGGGCCAGATCCATGGCGGTGCCGCTCAGGGCATCGGCTGGGGGCTGCACGAGGCGATGGTCTACGACGAGCAAGGGCAGCTGCTGACGGGCACGTTTATGGACTACGACCTGCCCAAAGCCGCGCAGGTGCCGCACCTCGAAGTGGTGATGGTGCAGAACCGCGCGCCGCACGGGCCGTTCGGCGCCCGCGGCATCGGCGAGCCGCCGATCACCGCGGGCGCGGCGGCGATCGCCAACGCGATCAAGGACGCCACCGGCGCGCGGATTGCCGAGCTGCCGATCCGCCCCGAGTCGGTCTGGCGGGCGCTGCACGGGAACGGGAAGCAGTAGACGGCGATACGTAGGGATCCGCCGATTTCACTTGGCGGCCTTCGCCAGCCGGATAACGTTCCACGACAGGCGCGGCAGCGTGGCCGTGAGCCTGCCGCCGTCGAGCCACGCGTCGCCTCCCGCGTGGGGCACGACCACTCGGTAGCTCGCAACCCCCCGCATGTCGCCCTCCAACGCCAGCGGTCCCTCCTCGCCGCGGTTTACGGCGAAGACTGCCAGCTCTTCGCGCCCCTCGTCCAGCACGGCGATTGCATCCAGCAGCGGAACGGCGTCGAAGGTCGCGTTCGGGTAGACCGGCGAGCACACCTGGAGGTTCAGCACGGTGCCGCGTCCATAGTGCGAGGCATGCAGAAACGGGTAGTACGTCGTCTGGCGCCCGGCGCCGCCCGTGGCAGTGCTGATCGGCGCGATTGCGTTCACGAGCTGCGCAATGCAGGCGATCTTGACGCGATCCGCGTGCCGCAGCAGCGTGATCAGCACCAAGCCGGCGACGCGTCCGGGCCAAGTGGATCGTCTGGCGCCGGGCGACCAAACACGGCCGCGGGCCATACGCGGCCAACTGGTATGGTGCATCCAGCTGGTCGAGGTGCAGCCCATCACAGCTGAGCACTCGGAGGGCGCCCTCGTCTTCTGCGCGCCGCCCGGCCATCGCCTACGCGCTGGAGGAGGCGGGCTGAGTTCCCGTCAGGGACAAAAACAGCGACCCCGGAACACCTCTTACGCCACCAGCACGCGCGTCTGCGCCTCCTCGGGCTCTACCTCCTCACGCGAGATGCGCATTTCGACCCGGTGCCCCAGCCGATTCAGGATCGTCAGCAAGCGCTCGACGGAGAAGTCTGCCAGCCGGCCGTGCAGGAGCTTGGAAACCTTGGGTTGGTCCAGGCCCACCAGCTCCGCGAGCTGCCCCTGCGTCAATCGCTTCTGGATCATGAACTCCTGTATCTGCACCACGAGCTGAGCCTTTACGAGGTCTTCCTCCGCGTTGGGCAAGCCGAGATCCGCGAAAACGTTGCCACTGCTCGCCTCCACCGCGATATTGTCAGACGGCTCATCTGCCATGGTCATCCTCCTGTTGCATACGCTGGCAGTCCTGATAATGCGCTTGTGCCGCCCGGTACCGCTGCTGGATCAGCTCCACATCGCCTCGGGGTGTTGCGCGCCCACGCTTGGACTTCTTTTGGAAGGAATGCAGCACGTAGACTACGCCGGCGAAGCGCACGGTGTAGACCGCACGAAAGGTATCTGTCTCGAAATCGTCGACGATCTCCAGCACTGTCGCGCCACCAAATCCGTGCAGCGGCTTAGCGCTGAGCGGCGTCATCCCAAGTTGCACCTGGTACAGCGCATACCCAATCGCGCGTTTGACCTCCGGCGGAAACGCTCCGAGATCCTTTTGGGATGAGCCCATCCAGAAGAGCGCCTTTGGTCTGCTGCTATCCACGGGGCGATTATGCCATAACTGGCATATCGAGTCAAGATCTCCGATGATGCGAGTGTTTGGCTGCGCGAAGTGTCGCCGAAAGACCCTCAGTATGCAACGTGCCATGCCTTGATCGAGGCGCTCCAGACGCGCGCGATCACGCACTTTGAGCCGTGGCTCTTACTCGTCGAAGTTAGCGGACCAGTCAGCCGCCTCTTGCGCGACCCGATGCGCGGGCGGCTGTACGCCGACATCGTTGGGATGTTTCCCAATACGGTGTTCGTCGCGCTCGATGAAGGCTTGGC
>JBBSGA010000362.1:0-6295 GCA_038254585.1 Chloroflexales bacterium
CTAGGCTAAACGGAACTCCGGTCCGAAGGATGCAACAGCAGGTGTGAAAGGAGTCGAGACGTGACTGCATTCAGTCCGAACGCATATCAGCGGGCGCTACAAGTTTTGGAGCGGCTAGAGAACCCGAACCTGCTCGCGGCGTACAAGCGCTTCGCAGTACGCCTGGATGCGATCTTGACGCCCGAGGAGCAGGCCACCTTCACCTCGTTCCAGCAGCGCACGACGGGCGGAATACGGCCGGAGGAGCAAGCCGTCGCAGACAAGGTGGCAGCCGATGCGGAGGCGATGGCCCTCTACAACGCGTACCTGGAGCTGCTCAACCAGACCGGGAGCGGGGCGCAGGCGCAGAAGGCGGCTCGATGAGGCGCCCGCGCGCTCCCCAGAGTTGACGAAGCTAAGCGAACACCGTACCATGGCCCTCTACAGGGAGAAAGGGGGGCAGCTGCGCGATGTCCGACGCACATAGCCGTCTCAGCCGGCAGGAGATTCTGGCGTACCTCGCATGCTACAGCCTCTACCTGGTGTTGATCGTTCTGGCCTTGCTCGGCTTCGTCGTGTGGCGGGGGACGATCGTGGCCCTGCTGGCGACCTTTATGGAGCGGAGCTACGCCGGCCGCCTGATCTACATCGTCGGCATGCTGGGGCTGGGCATTGCACTGTTCGTGCTGGTGATGAGCGCCGAGCCGTACATGCGCCACGGCGTGGAGCGCCATCAGCTTCTGCGACGCTTCACACGCATGGCGGTGCCCATCGTCGTCGTGCTCGTCGTCGGACTGCTGGCTCGATTGCTGGCTCTTTAGAGGCCGAACCAGAGTCGCCAGGTCATGCAGAGTAAACAACCTCTCTACATCCTGTTCACGATGGACTGCGAGCCCGCCGCGGGGAGCAAATCGCGCGAAGGTCCGGCGGACTGGCCGCTCAGCGCGCGCTCGATCGAAGGCTTCTGTAACCGCCTGCTCAACGCCGGCTACCCCGCGACGCTCTTCGTATCGCCGCGCTGCGCTGAAGAGCACACGCCGCTGTTGGAGGAATTAGGCAGCCTGGGCGTCGAGCTCGCCCTCCATCTCCATCCCCAGACGCTGGGAGACAGGCGCTACCAACGCCATCTTGGCAGCTATGGGGCGGAGGACCAGCGGGCCTTGATCGAGTACGGGCTCGAGCAAGTGCGGGATGCCGTCGGCGCGCGTCCGCAGTCGTTCAGGCCCGGCAATTTCTCGGCGAGCGACGTTACGTACCGCGTGCTCTTTGAGCTCGGTTTCCGGCAGGGCTCGGTCTCGAATCCTGGTCGCGACGTGCCGCGCGAGGCAGCACTCTGGACCGGCGCCGCGGCCGATCCGCATTACGTCGATCCAGATGATCGACTACGGGCCGGAACGCTGCCGTTTCTCGAAGTTCCCGTGACGACCGACCCGACGCAGGTCGGTCGCGGCGGATACGCATACGACCTGTGCATCGAAAGCGGTAAGCTCAACGCCTGGCACCGGCCGATCGTCGAGCGCCGGCTGGAGCAAATGGAGACGGAAGGCACCGCCTTCCGCACGCTGTGTGTCTTCACACATAACCGCTTCGCGTACCATCGAAGCAACGACGTACAGAGTATAACCCTCGAGGACTTGATCGACTACTGTGACGCGCTCGCAGAGCAGTACGAGGTGATCCCGACGACGATTGCCGGCGCGCATGAGCGCTTCATTCGGCGATCCGTGGAAGTAGGGTTTGCCGAGATCGAGCGATCATAGTCTTGCCGTTCTCGATGCCGTGAGCAACTGGCGGCCCTTGAATCTTCTGGCGAACACGGCCGGACTAGCGGCCGTGGTGGGCCGGCGCCTCCTGAGCCACGCCGGCCTCGTCCTTGCCGTCTGGGCAGGCTTCACGCTGGCCGTCGCGCTGGTCGTCAGTATCCCGATCTATGCCGAGGCGGCCGGGTATCGCATCCTACTCGCCGCGCTGGCAAAGGCCGGCGCACAGGATCCTCTACCCCCCTTCTCGCTGACCTTCAGCTACGGCCGTGCCAACGATCCGCCGATCAGCTGGTCGCGCTTCCTCCAGGTCGACCGCCTCGCCGCGAATCTGCCGGCGACGGGCATCGCTCTGCCGGTCCATCGGGCCGTGCGCTACGCGGCCACCGATCAGTTCACTCTGCTCGCGGCCGAGGGCGAAGATCAAATCGAGGCGCCGCGCGCCAAGCTTGCCTTCCTCTCCGGATTCAAGGAACAAGTGCAGCTGATCGAGGGCGACTGGCCGGCGACATGGAACGGCCGCGGCCCCGTCGACGTGCTGGTTTCGGAGACCACGGCCGAGAAGCAATCGATCCTCGTCGACGATCGCTACCGCCTGCACTCATCACCTGGCGCAAGCGTGGACGTGAATCTACCGATCCGCGTAGCAGGTATCTGGCGCCCGATCGATCCACAGAGCGACTACTGGTTCTACCCGCCCGCGACCTTTAACGTCGCCGTGATCGTTCCAGAGCAGTCGTTCGCGGCCGCGCTCGGCAAGTCCAATGTTGCGTGGGTCAGCAGCGCAGCATGGTACACGGTGCCCGAGTTTGGGTCCGTGCGCAGCGCTCGGGTCACGCAGATCATCGGAGAGATCGACGGGGCGGCGCGCCGGCTCGATCAGCTGCTGCCGGGCATCGCGCTCACGCGCTCGCCAAAAGAGGCGCTCGTCAATCACCGCGATCAAGTGCGGTTGCTAACCGTTACCCTCGCACTCTTCAGCATCCCGCTGCTCGGCCTCCTGGTCTACTTCATCCTCCAATCGGCGACGATGGTGGTCCAGCGCCAGCAGCAGGAGATCGCGATCCTGCGCAGCCGGGGGAGCTCACGCGTTGAAGTCGTAGGGCTCCTGCTGGGCGAAGGGCTTCTGCTCGGGGGCGCCGCCGTGCTCGTGGGAGTGCCACTGGGACTCCTCGGGGCGCGGCTGATCGCGTCGACGCAGTCGTTCCTGCGTTTCGCCCCCCAGCCGGGTCCACCGGTCGAGCTACTCCCCGCGAGCTGGCAATATGGGGCCGGCGTCGTCGCCCTCGCAATCCCGGCGTTACTCCTGCCAGCGCTGAAAGCTTCCGGACGTACGATCATCTCGTTCAAGCAGGAGCGCAGCCGCGGCACGCAGGCGCCGCTATGGCGGCGTATGTTCCTTGACATTCTGCTGCTCGTGCCGGCGCTCTATGGCTACCAGCAGCTCCGGCTGCATGGCAGCATCGGCGTGCCGGGCGTCACGGAGGCGACCGACGATCCCTTCCGCAACCCGATCCTCGTCCTGGCACCCGCGCTGCTGGTCTTCGCACTCGCGCTCTTCGCGCTCCGCCTGCTTCCGCGCATCCTCGGGCTGCTCCTCTGGCTGCTGACGCGTCTCCGCGGCGTGGCGCTGGTGATGGCGGTGCGCTTCCTGGTCCGTACCACGCAGGCCTATAGCGCCCCGGTGCTGCTGATCGCGCTGACGCTGAGCCTGGCCGCCTTCACCGCTTCGATGGCGGCCACGTTGGACCAGCACAGCTATGACCGGGCGCGCTACGCGGCAGGAGCAGACGTGCGCCTAGCATACAATGCCACCAGCAGTCGCGCCTCCGCGGGAGTGGGCACAGGAGAAGCGGCGGCGCCTGCTAACCTAGATTATCTGCTCGTTCCGCCTGACGAGTATCTGAAGGTGCCGGGGGTCAAGGCCGTGACGCGCGTTGCTTCGAGCTCAGTCTTCCTTGGGCCGACCGAGACGACGGAGGATCGAGGCACCTTCATGGGCGTCGATCGGCAAACGCTGGGGAGCGTACTGGCGAAGTCGTGGCGATCCGACTACGCCTCTGAGTCGCTCGGCGCTCTAATGAACCGGCTGGCGCAGGATCCGGCCGCGGCATTGGTGCCATCGGGGTACGCGACGACCCATGGCTTGCACATAGGGGACCGGATGATCGTGGAGCTCAACGATCTAGGCGAGACCCATAAGGTGCCGTTCGTCATCGCCGGCCTGGTCAACTATTTCCCAACGCTCTACCCCGAGAGCGGGCCGTTCCTCATCGGCAATCTCGACTACAGCTTCGAGCAGCAAGGCGGAGCATACCCTTTCGAGATCTGGCTGGACGTGGCGCCTGGGACGGCGCTGGCGCCGATAGAGTCCGAGGCATTCGGAACCGGGCTGGAGATCCTTCCGGGCACGCCAGGCGCATTGCTGGCCGCCGAGATGATGCGCCCGGAGCGGCAGGGGCTCTACGGGCTCCTGTCAGTCGGCTTCCTGGCGGCGGCGCTCGTCACGATCCTGGGCTTTCTGGCGCATACTCTGCTATCGTTCCAGCGGCGTCTCGTCGAGCTGGGTATGCTCCGCGCAATTGGCCTGGCGACCCGGCAGCTCGCGGCCTTGCTGATATCCGAGCAGGCGCTCGTGATCGGGGCAGGCGTTGCATTGGGAACCGCATTGGGGGTCCTCGTGAGCCGGCTCTTCGTACCATTTCTGCAGGTGCGGTCAGAGAGCTTTCCCAATACGCCCCCGTTCCTCGTGGAGCTTGCGTGGCGGCAGATCGCACTGATCTACGGAGTCGCGGCCGCCTTGCTCCTGTTGACGGTCGTGCTGACGCTCTGGCTCCTCCGCCGCATGCGCATCTTTGAGGTGGTCAAGCTTGGCGAAGCGGTCTGACGACGACTGCCGGCCCTCAACTCCGCTCGCGCGGCGACCTGCGCGGCACCTGCCTAGCGCGGTATCCAGAATCTACTCGCCCTGGCAGCAGAGACCCATCAGTCCGGTCCGCGTGGAGGCGACCCGCCATATCCTGCACCAGCCCGCATATGCGCATGCTCGTGCTGACGATGGACGACGACGAGCCGGTCTTCGCGGCGCTTCAAGCGGGCGCGCGGGGCTACTTGCTCAAAGGGGCGCTCAAGGCCGACGTGCTCCGCGCCATACGCGGGGTCCACAGCGGCGACGCGATCTTCGGACCGGCGGTGGCGCAGCGGCTGATGCACTACTTCGCGACGGTGCAGCCGGCGGTCGCCGACGCCGCCTTCCCGGAACTGACGGAGCGCGAGCGGCAGATCCTGGGTCTCCTGGCGCAGAACCGCAGCAATCAGGCGATCGCCGACCGGCTCGTGCTCAGCGTCAAGACGGTGCGCAACCACGTTTCCAACATCTGCACCAAGCTCCAGGTCGCCGACCGCACCCAGGCGATGTTGCGCGCACGCGACGTAGGCCTCGGCCGGGGCTGAGTGGAGATAACCACCGGCCAGCAAAAGGTCACTACGAAGACTCTGTTCTCGCCTCGCCGGTTGGAACTAACCGAATGAGCGCTCGCAGCGTTGTGTTGACCGATTCGGCGTCCGGGAAGAAGGCACGCACATCTGAGTCGAGCATCACTGTGCCTTCAGGGCGAACAATGTGCTGCACCAGCGTCGTGCCGTCGGCCAGCTCAATCTTGATCGTATAGCCCTCTCGCATGGCTCGATAGTATTTGCCGCGCACCCCCACACGTCCAGAAAGATCGTATTCCGGCAGCATATCTTCGTCGTTGTTCGGCTTATTGCTCATACATTTTCCGCTCCGCAAGTGTGGCTTTCCGGCAACTGATGATCCGAATGGTATTACCCCGATCGGTATGCACAACCAGCAGGATGCGTCCACGCTCAGACTGCCCGACACTGATGAACCGCTCTTCATCCCCCGAATGATCTTCGTCCGGGTACGTCACCAGCAACACGTCGCGAAAAACCGACACTGCTTCCTCAAACGTCACATTGTGTTTTCGAGCGTTGCCGCGTGCTTTCGCCTCATCCCATTCAAAGATGAAGTCCATTCCCGGCTCCTGCTATCCGTATAGCCTAGCATCGACACTCGCGCGGCGCAAATGCAGAGCGCGAGCGGCAGATCCTGGGTTTCCTAGCGCAGAACCGCAGCAATCAGGCGATCGCGGACCGGCTCGTGCTCAGCGTCAAGACGGTGCGCAACCACGTTTCCAACATCTGCACCAGGCTGCAGGTGGCCGACCGTACCCAGGCGATGCTGCGCGCTCGCGGCTCTGGAAACAGCTACTGCAGGAGCAACTGGCGGACGGCTGCCGTCATGGCAACACTGAACATTCATCCGCATGAAGTCTGTCCCCAGTGGAACTATACGATTTCCCTCCGCCCCAACCGGGTAGCTGCCGAAGCAGTGGGTGAAGTTATTTATGAACCCTAAGGCATGGTTCAAACCAACTTGACAGTTTGGCAATTACGCCGCCATCGCCAACTGCGGCGCGGCTGGCGCTGCTGCCGACCGGAGAGCGGGCGTTTCGGATGGATAGCCCAGCGCGACCAACCAATCACTCGGTGCC
>JBBSGA010000363.1:0-6287 GCA_038254585.1 Chloroflexales bacterium
GGGCTCGACGCTGCTCGCGCTGATCGTCTTTCCCGAGCAGCGTCTCCAATGGCTGCAGGTTGCGGGTGGCCTGCTCCTACTGGCGGGAATCGCCGTCGCGACCCTGGCAGAGAGTCGCGACGCGCGGCAGGTCAAGGTGGAGGGTGAGCTACAGGAGATCGCGGCGCCGTAGGCGGGCGCCGCCGGCCACCCCGCGTTTACCAGGCCATGGTCTGTGTCTCCTCGCTCTGATGCAGGGGCACAGCCGGGAGGATGGCCCGGAGATAGAGCGCGCGCGGGTCGCGCCCGAAGGCGAGCCGCCGGGCCCACGTCGTCGGGCAGGTGCGCAAAGCCGCGGCGTCGAGGGCCGCGGGCAGACCCGGAGTAAAGCCATAGCGGCAGAGCGCATGGAGCACGGCGATCGCTCCTTGCTCCAGCGACCGGCCGGATTCGACCAGCGCGCCCGCGTTGAGGCGCACCTCGACCACGGCGTCCGGCAGCGCCAACGACCGGAGGCCGCCGAGCAGCCGGGGATCGCCCTCCACGAGCCCGGCGAGCAGGCTGCCCCATGGAAAATTGATCGTGATGTGAGCGGCCAGGCCGTGTAGCTCGCGCGGCAGATCCAGCGCGTTGGCGATGAGGTACAGCGCATTGGGCGGCACGTTGCGCGAGGCAGCACGCAGGTTCTCGCGGCAGGCGTCGAGGCCGATGACCAGGCGCTCCGGATGGGCCTTTGCGGCCGAGCACACGTAGCGACCGTCGCCTGTTCCGATGTCGACCAGCACACCGTGGCTCTGTGAGAGCCGCGCGGCGAGCACAGCCGCGTCGAGCATACGTGTATGTTTGCCATGTATAGTTTCCATGCAACGCCTTTCGTTTTCTTATGTCAACGTCGGGTCGGACAAAAAGAGAACGAAGGAGGCGGCGCACGGGCATGGCAATACGCAAAGGTGCTCGTCGTCGCGTGACGTCAGGCACCGTCGAGGTCGTCGGGGGTCAAGGTCGGGCGCGGAAGAGTACCGGGGAGGCGAAGCAGGCCCTCGGGGAAAAGACCCCGAAGGAAAGCCAATGATCCGCTAGCGGATGAGGCTAGGGCTTAACAGGGTGGTCGAGCCATCGGCAACGGGCCAGGGCCCATGTCGGCATCACTTTCCAGGAGCACGAATGCTCCCATATATCCCGATTACGATAGACCAATATCGAAGGCCGTGTCAAGCTCCCGGCGGGTATAGGTGCGAAAGGCAAGCGTCGTCTCGGTCTCGCGCACACCCTCGGCCATGGCGATCTGATCGGGCACAATCTCCCCCAAGCGCTCGTAGTCGGGCAGGTGGAGGATGGCGATCAGGTCATACCCGCCGGTGACGCTGTAGACCTCGTGGACGCCCTCGATCTCCGTGATACGCTGCGCTACCTCGGAAGCGCGGCGGCCCTCGGTCTTGATCATCACGAACGCGGTCACTCTAGCCACGATGGGTCTCCTTTACAGATCGTGCGCCGCGTGCAGCCGGGCGCCCGCATCTAGCTTGGTTGTGTCACCCCAAGGGGCTGCCGGGTCAACCGTAGCATGACATTTCAACTCCCACGGATCTCTTATATTCTACAGAGCCCACCGATGTGCCATGGCTGGTCGGAGTTAACAGAGCTGTGAGGCGGCTCTGCCGGGCACGCTACATCCCGCCGACCTGCTCGGCATCGGCCGCGGCCAGGGAAGGCTCACGCTGATCCTTGATCACGGCGCCCGGCTCATCGCGCAGGGCATCGTCGATGCGCTCGCGATGCTTGGGCAGGAGCTTGACATGGTCAAGCTCTCCCGGCGAGACCCAGGTGTGATAGTCGGCTTCGTCGGATGGCACAAGGGAGCCGCCGGTAACTCGCGCGCGGAAGGCCAGGACGAGCTCGTGCTTCTGGGGCTTGGAGTAGACGCCGACGAGGCGGCCCACCTCGACGTCGAGCCCGGTCTCCTCGCGCACTTCCCGCATGAGGCCCTCAGGCACAGACTCGCCGGGCTCGACCCCTCCGCCGGGCAAATTGAACCAGCCGCTATCGACACGCCGGGAGACGAGCACCTTGCCGTCGTCGTCGAAGATGACGGCGAAGGCGCCGATCCGATGAGTAGGCTCATGCGTTGGTCCGGCCATAGTCTCCTCCGTGGGGATGGGCAGTGCTCCTACCCGGCTACGGTGTCTCGCGATCCGGCTCGAAGCCGAGAATATCGACGCGCGACCGGCCAACGTGGACCCAGTCGCCGGGCGCGAGGCGATCTTTGCCGAGCGCCTCGGCAAGGCTGCCGGCGGTCGCCGCCGTGCGGACGCCGACGACGCCGAGGCCGACATCGAGCAGGAGCTCGGTGTAGAGCGACTCGTAGGCTAGCTTCCCGCGCTGCTCTTCCCAGGTCGGCACGGCCAGCACCTGTCCATACGCCTCGGGTGCGGTCGAGGCCCGCTCGCCCAACTCCACCTCCGGGACGAGGCCGCGGCGCTGCTCGCCCTCCGCCTGAAGCGTCACGTTGCTCAACAGGAAAACCAGGCGCACAAATCCCGTGCGGTTCTCCAGCTCCTGCGGGACCACATGATGGCGATCGACGACGCCGATGCGCATGCCGGCACCGACGTCGAAGATCAGGAGCGGCAAGTAGCGGCGGCCGTCGGGATGCAGGCGACCGGCGACGTACCTGACGAAGGTGGCGGGCAGGTGGAGCTCCTCCAGGTGGGGAAAGCGTGGCATGGAAGATAACCCCTCCGCTAGTGGCCGAGCGCCTTGACGCTCTTGCTGCGCTCGTGCCAGGTCGCGGTCCAGCCACCGAACTGCTGCAGCAGCGCCCGTACCTGCTCGAGCCGCTCGCGCATGCGCGGATCTTTTGCTTTCCATGCACCATTGATCTGATTGATCACAAGCTGCGAGTCGCCGCGGATATCGAGCTGCACCCGGAGCGGAACTTTGGCGCGCCGTAGAACGGCTTCGAGTGCCCGCGTCAAGGTGTCGTACTCAGCCTCATTGTTCGTGTGATGAGAGCCAAACTCGAGACGTTTTGGCGGCTCGGCCTTGCCTCCAACTGTGAGCTGATACGAGCCGTATCCACGGCCCGGGTTCCCGATGCTGCCGCCGTCGAAGATTATCTGGATCGGGAGCGCAGCCTCCTGGCCGGCGGCCAGTGACGGCGGCTCGTCGGCAACTGGCAGGGCATCGGCGAGGTTGAAGATTTCGCCGCAGCATGGGCAGCGCAGGCGCTGAGCAGGCGGAGAGGTCATAACGTCTTCTACGGCCTCCTCACGGCTCGAGCCCAATCATGATGCGTTTGTTGCTCGCGCCTTTGGAGCGCGTCCCACGCAGGCTGATCTGGCCGACCTCGGCCGTCGAGCAGACGTGCGTGCCACCATCTGCCTGGCGGTCGAGCCCGACGATCTCCACGATACGAATCCGTGTGACCTCCGGCGGTATGAGGTTGGTCTTGGTGCGGATCAGGTCCGGCAATTGCAGCGCCTCGCCACGCGGGAGCGTGTAGACGCGGACCTCGCGGTCTCGTTCTACCTCCTGATTCGCCCTGTGAATCATCGCTTCCGCCACCGAAGGGGTAAAATTTGCGATCTCGAAGTCGAGCCGTCCTTCGCCCGGCTCCATGTTGCCACCGGTGACGGTCGCAGCATGATCGCGGTAGGCGATTGCACTCAGGATATGGAGCGCAGTATGCGTTCGCATCAGCCCGTAGCGCCGCTCCCAGTTAAGCAAGCCCCAGACGGCATCTCCCTCTTTCGGCAGCGGAGCGCCCTCGAGCTTGTGCCAGATCAGGTCGCCGTCTTTACGCACGCCGGTTACCTGCCACGTGCGATCGTCGCAGAAGAGCGTCCCAAGATCGTTGGGCTGGCCACCACCGCCGGGGTAGAAGGCGGTCGCCGCGAGGGCAACCTCGTCGCCCTGGACCGCGAGGACGTGCGTATTGAACTCTTTGATCGAACTGTCGAGGGTATAAAGGGTATCGGTCGGCATGGCCTATCGCTCTTCTGCAAACATACCGGACGGCTATAAGGACGCGATGGTAGCACTACCCCGTCCGGGGCGTCAACTGCCCGGAAGCTCCACACGGGCGAGAACAGGCGCATGGTCGGATGCCGGCGACGTTTCACGGATCACCTCGATCGCACCCGAGTAAAAGTGCTCGGTGAGGAAGATGTAGTCGATTGCGCCCGCCCACCCATCCTCGGTGTGTGAGCCCAGAGGGCCCGACGGGAAGGTCAGGCGCTCATCACCCGCCACATCACGCTGCTGAAAGAGATCGACGAGCGCTTCGCGCAGGATCGCGATCTCAGGCGTATCGGGGAAGGCGTTGAAATCGCCCATCAGTGCGGCGGGACGGCCCGGGTGCCAGCCTGTGCAGAACTCGGCCGCCTCGCGCGCCTGAATCAGCCGCTGATCCTGTGTGAGACCAAAGTGGGTGCAGAAGATATCGAGCAGAGAGCCGCCTAGATCGATGACGCAGCCCAGGACGACACGCTGCTCGGCGTAGTAGGGCGGGTGCTGGCCGGGCGGGTAGCTGGGCCGGTAGAGCCGACGACGATCGCGCTCGACGATGGGCCAGCGCGACAGCACGGCGTTGCCGAACTGACCGTCGGGCACGCCGAAAGCCTCGGCGCCGGAGGCCATGCCGTAGACCGCGTGCAGCCCCAGGCGCTCGCCGAGCACAGCGGCCTGATCGGCCCTGCCGGTGCGCGGCATGTTCCGGTCGACCTCCTGCAGTGCGACCACGTCTGGTGCAGCAGCCTCGACGACACGGGCTACTGCGTCGAGCCCTGCGGGCGTCCACTGGCAGGCTTTGATGTTGTAGGTCATCAGGGTCAGCTTCATACTGCGTCTTCCTCATCGCTGTCGCGCGGGCACGAATATAATTTCCCGTGTACGACTCGAGCGGAGCACCTGATAGCCAGGGTGTATACTGAAGCCAAGGACAGGTTAGAAATCTGGATCGCCGTATGCTCAAACGCTTCATCCGCCGGCTGTGGCTCGTGCCGCTGCTCGGAGTCCTTCCCGGCTGCGGCGCTTCGGGCTTGGCGGTACCTGCGCCGGCCCCGGCAGCCCCCCTTAGACAGCCCGTCCAGGCTACCCCACCAGCACAGACTGTAGCACAAAGCGTACACGCGGCCGCATCAGACCATCCCGCTCAGTCGATGACGGGACACCCCACGATGTATTTCGTCGAGTCCGGCACCTGAAACGTCTGCGCCGCGATGCGGCCTGTCGTGAACAGGCTCCGATCCGAATACGCCGGCCGGATAGAGGTGGTGAGCCTCAACCGGAATGGTGGACGGGGGCACAGGATCGCCGGCAAGTATGCCGCCTCTTTCACGCCGACCTTCGTCTTCGTACGGCCGGATGGAGCGCTCCAGGACGTGATCCTCGGCGAGACTGACGCGGAGCAGCTTCGTGAGAAATTGGAGCTCCTACTCCATCCACCCGCGAAGAACTGAGCGGGTACACCGCCGAGTATCTTTCCGCTACTTGTCGTCCGAGCCCGCGTTGCTCTCGCTGCCGGGCCGCCCGTGGCGGCTGCCGCCGGGCCGGGTCGGGCCTTTGGGATTGCCCATCTCCTCGCGTCGCTGATCGCCCTTCTCCGCCTGCTCCCCGGTACCTTTTTGCTTGGTATGTCCCGTATCGCCGCCGCGGTCGCCCTTAAGATCCTCGCCTTGCGCCATGTGCTGCCGCGACAGGGGATCCTTCTCCGCTCTCGGAAAAGGCTGTCGCCCTCCTTTTATCTAGATTGTGACTGTAGGTGCCACAATCGAATGCTCCAATTTTTGTTCATGGTGCTCTCGGAGACGCGAGAGCACTCTGGCGACTGAAGCGTAGCAACAGCCGGGCCAGGAAACAGAGCCGCAGGCCCCCCAGCTGAGGAGAGATGCAACCGCCTATATCGCCTCGATCCTGTTCTGGAATCGCGATTACCGCAGCTCTCCGCTTGCCCCTCGGTTCCTTTCCCGGTATCATTGACCCTGCAGTCCGAGGGTGCTATACTCTATTCGCACACCTGTTCGCGACGCCGCCCACATTCAGAGGGGACTCGTAACCGTGGACATCCTCTGAAAGCACGGGCGTTTTTGTTGCTTACTGACGGTGCACGAGCCCTAATAACCGCTCGTCGAGGGATGCATGGCCAAAGATCAGATCGTCATCAAGGGTGCCCGGGAGCACAACCTCCGCAACATCGACGTCACGATTCCCCGCGATAAACTGGTCGTCCTGACCGGTGTCTCCGGCTCAGGAAAATCCTCGCTGGCCTTCGACACACTCTTCGCGGAAGGACAGCGGCGCTACGTCGA
>JBBSGA010000364.1:0-6287 GCA_038254585.1 Chloroflexales bacterium
CCCTCTGTGTGGGCGGAGCACCTGTTGTCTTCGGGGGTGTTTTGGGGGGAGGGGGTGTTGTCGGGCGGGGCTTCACCGCCCCACACCCCCCCCCCCCCCCGACAGCCAACCTCACAGCCGGCCTTGTGGACTACATCTTGTGAATTGGCGGCGCCTACTGGCCCGGCGTGTCCGACTTGACATCGGCAACCATGCCGCTGTAGCCCTGGCGCAGCCGGACTTCGACGTGGCCGCCGCTGTCGACCACGAGATCCTTTTCGATGGGCGGGTTGGCGTTGATCTTGAGCTTGTAAGTGCCGGGCTGGAGCTGGAGCGGCGCGCCCTGGCCGACGGTGCCGGTGGCGACCTGGGTGCCATCCTGCGCGGCAATTCGATAGGTGAGGACGATCGTCTGGCGCAGCGCCTCGGTCAGCTGGGCGGTGTTGCCGGCGTCGAAGTAGAGGCCGTGGCCGGTCGTGGCGATCTGGCGGAGGTTATTGCTCGCCGCCGGGTCGTCGATGGCGAAGCCGATCACGTGGACCTTGCGCTGCGGGGAATCCTTGACGAAGCTCGCGGCCGCGGCCACCGGATCGCCGTTGCACGATTCGAGCCCGTCGGTCACCAGGATCAGCACCGTGCTGCCCTCGGCAGCCTGGAGATCCCCTGCCGCGGCCTGCAGCGACGCGCCGAGCGGGGTCATGCCGCCGACCGCCGGCTTGATGCCTACCACCACGCCCGCCAGGGCGTCGCCCTTGAAACGCTTCAGAGGCTGCGCCAGCTCGAGATCCTTGCAGTCGCCGCCTTTATTCCGGCCGTAGGTCCGCACGGCGACGTAGGACTCCGGCGCGATCGTGTTCGAAACAATCAGGCTCATGAGCGCATCTTGCGCGATCTGGTAGCGGGTCTTGCCGGTACCGGGCACCTTCGAGTACATGCTGCCGGAGGCGTCGACGATGATCTCGATGTTCGAGGGCGTGTTGACGAAGGCGGCGGCGTCGGCGGGCGCGATCAGGACGGTTCCTTTGCCACCCGGCGCGGCGGTCGTCTCGGGCGCGGCGGCTGCCACGGCTGTAGCCTCGGGGACGACATCCGGCTCGGCGGTCGCCGTGGGCGGCACAGGTGTCGGGAGGGCTCTGGCGACGGCGGCAACCGCGGGCTGCGCCGATTTCACCAGCGTCAAGACCTCGAAGCCGGCGACGAGCAGTAAACACAAAAGGGCGGTGAGCATCACCCGCATCAGCAGCGGGCCGCGCGGCGGCGCCATCGGCGCGGGTGGCTCGGCGCTTTCGAGCCGCAGCTTCAAGCGGGCGTCCGCCACCAGCTCCGCGACGTCAGGATATGCAGCTCCCGCCGTCTCCACCTGGCCGAACGCGTCGATCGCGTCCTGCCATTCGCCGCGATTGAAGTGCTGCAGACCCTGCCGGTAGAGGCCGTCGGGGCTGAGGTAGTCGTTGATAGGCATGGACTTACTCCGTGGTAATGAGGTGCTAGTGCTTGATATGACTGAAGGCACCCATGATCTGTGGAACGGCAGGGCCGAGAATCACGGCAAACATTGACGGAAAGATAAAGAAGACCAGCGGAAACATCATTTTGACGGGCACTTTGTTGGCCTTTTCCTGCGCGCGCTGGCGGCGGCGCGTGCGCATCTCCTGCGACTGAACGTTGAGCACCTGCCCCATGCTGGTGCCGAGGTCCTCGGCGTGGTTGACCGCCACGACGAACGAGACGATATCGGGGATGCCGGTTCGATCGCGGAGATGCTCGAGCGCCTCGCGCCGCGAGGTGCCGACGCCGATCTCATAGAGCACCCGGCGGAACTCGCGCGAGAGCTCGTTGTCCCAGCGCGAGACGATCTCGCCGGCAGCCTGGTCGAAGCTCAGACCGGCCTCGACCGCGATGGTCAGCATGTCGAGCCCATCCGGCAGCGCGTTGGTCAGCTCCTGCTGCCGGCGCTGGATACGACGCGTCAGCCAGATATCGGGCAGCTTGAAGCCGATCACCACCAAGAGGACGAGCGACAGCAGCAGCAGGGGCGTGGGCCTGGGTCCGAGGTAGACGCGGAGCGCCGCGAGGCCGGCCGCCATCGTCGTCATCCACAGCTTGATCCCCGCGAGCTGCGCGGGGGTCAAACCGCCGGGCTCACCGGCGAGCTGCAGCCGCTGCCGGAGCTTGGCGAAGCGCTTGTTCGGCAGCAGCGATCCGGTAACGTGTACGCCGCGCAGGATCGCCGGCATAAGCACACGCCGGGTGAACGACTGCTCCTGCTCGACCTGCTCGAGCGTCATGGCTTGGCCGGCGCCGCCATAGAGCTCCATGCGCTGCCCGAGCTCGCCGCCCGGCCGCAGCGCCGCGATACCCGCAAAGACGAGCAGCACGCTCAGCGAAAGGAGCACCGATGCGATGACAGGAAGGGCCATAGAGTGATTCCTCTTCGACGTAATGAGCGCGCGACGCTAGACTTTGATGTCCACCAGCTTACGAATAACCAGAAATCCGAAGACCATCATGATGGCTGCAAAGACGGGAATGCAGAGAAAAACGTCCCAGTGAAACATCTGCCGCATATAGTGCGGATTGATCATGAACAAGACGATGCCGAGGGCGATCGGCAGTGCGCCGATGATGTAGCCCGAGAAGCGCTGCATCGAGGTAATCACCTGGATCTCGCGGCGCAGCTTGACGCGCTCGCGAATCGTCGAGCTGCAAGTTTCTAGGACAGTGGCCAGGTTGCCGCCGACGCGGCTGTGGATCTTGAAGACGCTGACGATCATCTCGAGGTCGTCACTCTTGATGCGCCGCACAAGGCTGTCGAGCGCCTCCATCAGCGGGACGCCGAGCTGCATCTCCTGGCCCACGCGGTTGAACTCGAAGGCGGTGGGCTCAGGCGCCTGCTTGGCGACGTTGGCCAAGGAGTGCTGGAGGCTGAAACCGGCGCGCAGACCGCCGACAATCATGTCGAGCGTGTCCGGCAGCTGCTGCTGGAAGTCGCGCTGGCGGCGGCGCTCCTGGCGCCGCAGGCGCACGTCGGGGATGAAAAAGCAGAGCCCGCCGAGCAGCAGGCCGGGCAGAAACCAGCCGAGCAGCGACAGCACGGCAAGCGGAAGGAGCGCAGCGGCGATCTTGAAGATCACGTACTCGGCCACGGTCATCTTGGACCCCGCGCGGGCGAGGCTGGCGCGCGTCGCTCCCGCGAAGCTGCGCTCGCCAAGGTACTCGTTGAGCCGCCCGGCGAAGCCGGAGGGCTCGTCGAGGCCCTCGTCGAAGGGCATCGGCGCCGCGTCCGTGGCGGCATAGGTCTCGAGCCGCGCGCCGGCCTTCGAGCGCGACCCGAGCATGGCGGCCAGGCCGAGCGCCAGCAGCAGCACGGTCAGGCCGGACAAACCCGCGGCGGCGATATAGAGCGTGGTCATGACGGGATCCTCGATATAAATCCACCGAATGAATTCGGCGTCTGATACGGCGAAACGCGCTGAAGCGCATTGGAGCGTGCTACCCGACTATTCTGCACATCGCAACGTCGCTACGGCATCATCAACGGGCGGCGGCGCCAAAGCCGAAGGTTTCGGCCGAGACGTGGAGCTGCTCCTGCTCGAGCTTGGCCAGCAGGTGCGGGCGGATGCCGGTCGGCGCCAGGCGGCCCAGGAGTCGGCCGTTCTGGGTGCCTTCCTGCTTGAAGACGAAGAGATCGGACATGGTGATGACGTCGGTCTCCATGCCGAGGACCTCACAGACGCGGGTGACGCGGCGCGAGCCATCGCCCATGCGGTCGACCTGCACGATCAGGTTGATCGCGGCCGCGACTTGCTCGCGGATGGCGCGCATGGGCAGCTCCATGCCCGACATCAGGACCATCGTTTCGAGCCGCCGCAGACCATCGCGTGGGCTGTTGGCGTGGATCGTGGTCATGGAGCCGTCGTGGCCGGTGTTCATCGCCTGGAGCATGTCGAGCGTCTCGCCGCTGCGGCACTCGCCGACGACGATGCGGTTGGGCCGCATACGCAGCGAGTTGACCACCAGATCGCGGATCGAGATCTCGCCCTTGCCTTCGATGTTCGCCGGCCGTGACTCGAGCGTGACGACGTGGCGCTGCTGGAGCTGGAGCTCGGCGGCGTTTTCGATCGTCACGATGCGCTCCTCCTCGGGGATGAAGCCGGAGAGGACGTTGAGCAGCGTGGTCTTACCCGCGCCGGTGCCGCCGCAGACGATGATGTTCATGCGGCCCAGCACGCAGACGCGCAAAAAGTCCATCACCTCGGCGGTGATCGCGCCGAAGCGGACGAGGTCGTTGGCGGCAAGCGGCGTCTGAGCGAACTTGCGGATCGTGATCGTCGAGCCGTTGAGCGCGATCGGGGGGATAACGACGTTCACGCGCGAGCCGTCGGGCAGGCGCGCGTCGACCATGGGCGACGACTCGTTGATGCGCCGGCCGAGGGGCGCGACGATGCGCTCGATCACGCGGCGCACGTGCGCCTCGTCGACGAAGCGCACGGAGGACTCGTGGACCCTGCCGGCGCGCTCGATATAGACCTGGTGGGGGCCGTTGACCATGATCTCGGTGATGGCGTCGTCGGCCAGCAGCTCTTCGAGCGGCCCCAGACCGGTGACGTCCGCCTGGACGCGCTGCAGCAGGCGCAGGCGCTCGCTCTGCGGGATGACGATGCTATCTTCTTCGATGACGCCGTCGACCGCGTTGGCGATATGGCGCTGCAGGCGCTCGATATCGCGCACTTCCTGCTCGAAGCGGGCGTCGAGCTGGCGCAGGAGGCGCTCACGCACCTTCGAGATCAGCGCGTTCTGATCGGCGACCGAAGTAGCGGACGCCGGCTCCGGCAGGACAGCCATGATCGCCTGCTGCGTCCGCACCGGCGGCTCGGCCACCGCGCTAGGCGAACCGCCGGTGCCACTGCCGGTGCCGTTCTGATGGCCGTTTTCGGAAGGTCGTGGTCGAAAGATAGGCATCTGTAATCGCTCCCGGGGGCTTGCGCCGGTTCATAACGTCCGGAATTAATGATTATGGTTAGATGATAGCGATCGGGGGGCGGCCGGGCATCGTGCAAATGAGCGGCTTTCGGGTAGCTCAAATGCGGTAGAGGGCCACCGAATGAATGCCCAAAGGACCGAGCCGTCCACGAATGGGATCGTGGATGTCCGCGACGGGAGACCCACCGAATGAATTCGGCGTCTGATACGGCGAAACGCGCTGAAGCGCGTTGGAGTAGGGGTCAGCGGCAGCCGTGTGTGTGAGGCGGTGCGAATGGCCGTGCGTGGGGAACGGGGGAGGGCACCCATGGGGGGTGCCCCGACAGGAATGCGGCATGGGGGCGCGAGATCAGGCTCGGGCTCTGCCCAGGCCGAAGCGGCGCTTGGCGGGTCGGGCCGGGGCCGAGGCACCGGGCACTTCGGAGATCATGACGACCTTGTCGCCGGCGATCCAGGCGGCGAGCTTGAAACAGCTCTGGGCAACCCAGCTCTTGGGGTGGCTTTGAACGAACGGGACGCCTTTGTTGGCGGCGTAGGTCACGGCGGGGCCGTCGCTGGGTAAATTGGCCTTGATCGGATGGCCAAGGTGCTCCTCGATCTCATTCAGGGTGATGCCTTTGACGCTGGGGAAGCGGGTGAGGACGACGGCAACTTTCTCGTCGCGCAGGCCGTGCTGCGTGAAATACTCCAGCGACCGCTTGGTGTTCTTGAGCGCCGGCACCTCGGGTGTCGTGACCAGCAAGATCTGGTCGGCGGCGGCCATGAGCGTCTCGGTGATATCGTCCAGGAACGACCAGCAGTCGATCACGACGTAGGGAAAGCGCGAGCGCAACAGGTTGACGATCGCCGTGGCGTGCTCGCCCTGCACGTCGGCGGCCTGCTCGGGGCGCACGGGCGCCTGGAGAACCTTGACGCCGCTCGAATGGGACACGAGCACACGATCCAACAGGCTCTCGTCCAGCGTCTGATAGTGGAGCGCAAGATCGTGGAGCGTGTGCTTGGACCAGACGTTGAGCAGCGCGGCGACGTCGCCGAACTGGAGGCTGAAGTCGGCCAGCGCCACGTCCTTACCGCTGACCTGTCTCAACGCGATCGCCACGTTGGTGGCGACGGTGGTCGTCCCGACGCCGCCTTTGGCGCCCATCACGACGATCACCTTGCCGGCCTGCTTGCTCTGGCGCTCGGCCATCATGGACGGAAGCCCGACACGCTCGCGCCGGACCGCTTCCATCTGCACCCCCTGGCGCAAGCTGGCGAGGACTTGTTTGGGCTGGAGGGGATTGGCCTGTATATCGGGGGCGCCCGCGCCGACGAGCCGGCGCACG
>JBBSGA010000365.1:0-6279 GCA_038254585.1 Chloroflexales bacterium
CGATCTTCTCGACATCCTCAGCTCCTTTCCTGGCTTGTACCAGATGCTACCCTCGCCGTTTGCCAGGCAAGATCCGGCTGTCATGAAAGAGATAGAAAGGCTCTATGTGGCTGGGACATACGGCGATCGCAACGTTCTGCAGGCCCACCTGACCTCTGCTAGGCACCAGCATGAAGTGCTGAGCCAAATGGCAAACGATCCGCGGCGTATGGTCTACATTGCCGGAACGAACCAAACAACACCGGTTTACGTTCGAGGGAGTAGGGCGGCTGCCCCTGCTAGCATCGCCGATATCAATCGCCTCTTTGGTCCCGGCTCCTATGCACAGACGTTGGACGGCGACGGTTTCGTCGTGCATGAGCACGGCCGGCCTGCAGTGCCCGAGGGGACCAAGCTTCATACGTATTACGTCGCCGACAATCATGGTGGTCTCACATCGCACCCGGCGATTCTCGACGCGCTGGACGAATTACTCGCAACCGGGAAAACCGATCGCCTCGACGATCCTCTCCACAGCACACCGCCGGGGAAGCAGAAGACGAAACCGGAGCGGTCCTTTGGCGCCTCCGATCCGGTGGAAGCCTTCGTCAGCCGGGTACAAACGCGTGGTCTGCCACAGACGCGAAGCCCACGCGTAGGTTGGGAAGAGCGGCAAGTCGAAGAGCATCTGACCCGCAATTTACTCACCACGATCGACGCGGAGGAGCAGCGGGGGGGGCAGCGTGATATTCCCTTCGAGGCCGCGTCCATCGACATCTACTTGGTTCCCGGAGATATCTCCAAGATCACCGAGCTTGGCGCCGAGGACCTCGAGGCCGTTTTCAAGGAGATCCTCATAGCTGTCCCAAATCCCACTACAATCAGCCAGGACCGTTCCAACAAGGTGAAAGATCTGCCGGTTGATGCCATCGCCGTCGGACACTATCTCGGCGTTAGGCCTCATGGCGCAGAAGGCGACCTCGAGCGTGCGATCGGGGCTGCGATGGGATATGCTTACAAGCCGGAGGAAGGTGGCCTCTTGACCCAATTTTCGGAGCGGGGCATCATCCGTGGAGATCTCGGGCAACCTTTCTTCCTGACTGATCCGCGCAAGAAAGCACTGCCCGAGCGGGTGATCGCGATTGCTGGTATGGGTCTTCCAAGCCGCTTCGGCGAGCCTGAATTGACCGTGCTCGCGCGTGAGCTCTGCTGGTCGCTCGGACGTATGCACAAGCGCCACCTTGCAACAGTTCTAATCGGCGCAGGTAGAGGCAACCTCGTTTTGCCACAGGCGGTCTCCGCATGGATCCGCGGAATTAAGCACGCGATCACGGGCTCGCCGGAGGATGAGGACAAGCGCCAGCATCTCCATCGCATAACGTTCGTCGAGAACGATCCTGGCACGATCCGGCGCATCCACGGGGCGTTCAAGCAGGAAGTGGATCTGCTCACTTTTAGGAACCGGTTGCAGATCCGGTACTTTGGACCTTCGGACAAAAAGCTGGCCGAGCTCGAAGAGCAAGCGGCCAAACAGGCATACGACCGGCTCGTGGGCGCCCGGGGTAGGCGCGAGGGGGATTCCGACGGGTCCCAACCGTGGCCAACGCGCGTCACGGTTACCGTCGAGCGCAAGGTCTACCGTTTCGGCGCTATTACCAGTACGGCCGCTATCCCCGAGCGCGAGGTTCCGCTCGACCCGACGCTCGTCGAGCGTGCGAACGACGAGCTCGCGGCGGAATGGGACGCCGACAAGCAGATGGAGCGCGGCCGGTTCCTCGCGCAGCTCCTAGTGCCGCAAGACCTGCGGACACAGCTCTCCTCGGATTCGCCGCTGGTCCTCCTGCTCGATGCGACGACCGCCCGGATTCATTGGGAAGTCATGGCGCAGCAGCAGCTGACAACGTCCACCGGCAACACGTCTCCCGGTGCTCAAGACGACAAGGAGGGCTATTTCCTTGGCACGCAGCGCGGCCTGACCCGCCAGCTACGCACGACCTTCTCGCCGCCCCCGGAACCGCCGCCGCCGCCGCGCCGCATCCTGCGCGTGCTGGTTGTGGCAGATCCCGCGGCCGACCACCGCTTGCCCGGGGCAGAGGCCGAAGGCGTGGAGGTGGCCGATCTCTTTGAGGCCTTCAACAAAGTTCATGCCGGCAGCGAGAACCGCGTCGAGGTCATCCGTTACTTTGGGCCTAACGAGGCCACACGTACCACGGTGCTACGCGAGTTGATGCTTCACTCGTACGACGTGCTTCATTTCTGTGGCCACTGCAGCTACGACCCCGAACAGCCGGTCGCCTCCGGCTGGATCTTCACGGACGGGGCGCGTGTGAGCGCCAACGAGCTGAAGCGCATCGACCGCGTCCCAAAGTTCATCTTCTCGAATGCCTGCGAATCCGGCATCACGCCCGACCGCTCGGAAGAGCGCACGGTCGAGCTCGCCCCGAGTTTCGCCGAGTCCTTCTTCGAGCGCGGCGTATCGAACTTCGTCTGCACGGCCTGGCCCGTCGACGATGCGTGCGCGCGCCAGTTTGCGCTCAGGCTCTACTCGGGGCTGCTGGGAGTACAACGGAACGCGGATGATACGGGCTACGAGGCGCGGCCGCTAGAGTGCATGTATGAAGCAATGCGCGAAGCGCGCCGTGCGATCCAGGATGCACCTGGAGGTATTCGCACCTGGGGCGCGTACCAGCACTACGGCAATCCGTACCTACGCTTTTTCTCTCGCGACACCATGTATTCCAGGCTGGGCCTCGACGCGCAGGCACAGGCAGTATCGCAAGCAGACTCAAACGATACGCCCACGGCCGGGACGACAGCGATGCCCACGGCGGCAGCCGCCACTCCCGGGGAGGCCCAGCCGGCGTCCACGACGTCTGCCGCGGCACCCGAGTCGAATGGGGCCCCGAATATATAAGGCCGCGCGGCGTTCCGGACGGCCATCGTACCCCAATCGCCTACAAGAATTCGCCACCAGCATCCTCCGCGCAACAAAACCATGACGTCATCGCTGTGCCGCTCTTGGCCGCAATAGCCAGGACGTCCTGTGCTACCCGTAACTTTTGGCGTGCCAGTACGTTTTAAATGCCCAGTGACCCTTGCACGCTACGCACCTAGCGCGGTCGGATGCGAACCGCCCATATTTGGAAGTGAAGAACCCCCCGATGAAAGTACTGATGATCATCTCAGAGGCGCCACCGGTGATCAGCGGGATCGCTCGTGCAGCGGAGGAGATTAGTACGCGGCTGCAATCTTTTGGTCATTGCGTAGATATCGTCTCGAGTAACGATATTCCGCGTATTGAGCTGGGCGAGCTTCGCCTATCGAGCATGCTCTGGAAAGGCCTCGATCGTGTGCTGCGGCGGCTCCACGAATATGATATCGTTCATATTCATGGCCCGGTACCCAGCTTTAGCGACGTTGCCCTGCTTTTCGCAGCGCTTGCCCGCCGCCGGAGCGGTCCGCGAATCGTCTACACACATCATTGTGAGATCGAGCTGCCGGGCAAAGAAGTGGTTTGCGCACCCTATAACTTCATGCACCGCACACTGGCGCGTCTCGCGGACCACGTAGTTGTATACACGCCGAGCTATGCCGAATCCTTCACGCCGTTCGTTGCTCCCGAGAAGATTAGTGTTATCCCGGGAGCCGGTAATGAGCATGATCCGGTGACCAGTAAGCCCGACGGGTTCAACGTTCTATTCGTCGGTCAACTGCGCCCTTATAAGGGGCTGGAGGTGCTTCTACGGGCGGCTGCTCATCTTGGGGGTGTGAAATTAACGATTATCGGTACCGGACACCGTGAAGCACACTACCGAGAGTTGGCCGAAGAACTCGACCTGCAAAACACGCACTTTCTGGGCAAGGCATCTGAAGAGGTGGTCGATGCAGCCTACGCCGAGGCTCACGTCCTTGTTCTACCCTCCCTTACACGTGCCGAGGCGTTTGGCCTCGTGCTCCTGGAAGGAATGGCGGCGGGCTGCGTGCCGGTTGCTTCCCACCTCCCCGGCGTCAAGGACGTCGTCGGCAGCGTCGGCGCCACCTTTGAGCCGGGAAATGCCGATCAGCTCGCGGAAGTCCTACGCTCCCTGCAGCAGAACCGCGGGGCCTTGCAGCAGCTCTCAGCGGCTGCAAGGCATTGGGCTGCCCAGTTCTCCTGGGACATGACCGCACGTGGCTACGATCAGCTCTTCACCGCGCTGGCTCGCGGTGAGACGCCGGCCGCGCTCAACTGGTTTCCGCAGCCGGCCAGCTCGCTCCACGCTATGCACATGCCGGTAGCCCCAAGAAAGGCGCGCGCACACATCATCACGCCGAGCCTGGCGGGCCTAACCCAGTCGGTCCGCACGATGTTCGAGCTTGTAACACAGCAATTCGGACCTTCGAGCGCGTCGCTGCTGTTGAAGCTTCCGGCCGAAGAGTCGCTCGTCATTTCGGCACATATGGGCTTGAACGACGTTCTTCTCGGCAGCCGTGTAGCGCTACGGGGAAGCGTTGCCGGCTGGGTGGCTTCGGAAGACCGCCCGACGATCATCGATGCGCAGCATGCGCCGCGGGAGATACGGGAATTCTTGCGGCGGCCGGACCTGTCATCCGCGCTTTCGGTACCGGTGCACTTCCAGGACCAGGTGGCCGGCGTGCTCAACCTTGCGCGCCGTGCGCACCAGTTGCCGTACACCCAAGATGACCTGCACGAGCTCGTCGCGTTCATAAGCTCGTGGGAGTATTTCAACGCGAACTCGAGCCAGCCGATGCTCACGGCATAGCTGGCTTTGACAAGGGAACAAGATGCGAATGTACAGAGCAAAGGCACCGATGCGCATCGGATTCTTCGGCGGCGGAACCGACGTCAGTCCATACGCCGAGGAGCACGGTGGCAAAGTGCTCAACTGCACGATCGACAAATACGTACGCTGTAGGCTGCGACCGAACGGCGGCGAGGGCATCACGATCCGCTCTCTCGATCTGGCCGAGGTCAGCCGCAAGACGACGGGCCATTGGGAAGGCAAGCTGCCGCTGCCGCAGGCGGTGTTGGATGCTCTACCGGCGGCGCAAGGGGTCGAAGTTACCATGTTCTCAGATGTGCCGCCGGGGAGCGGCCTCGGCTCCTCGTCGGCGCTCGTCGTGAGCATGCTCAAGCTGACTGCCGCTGCCTACAACCTGTCGCTCGACCCACACACACTGGCGGAAATGGCCTATCAGATCGAGCGAGTGAACCTGGGTATTCCGGGTGGGCGGCAGGACCAGTATGCGGCGGCCTTCGGCGGAATGTGCATCTATCACTTTGGCGGCGAGCGGGTTATCGTCGAGCCGGTTGTGAACGACCCGGCCTCGCTGCTCGAGCTCGAAGGTAGCTTATTGCTCGGCTTCATCGGCAGCCGCAAGCTTCTGACACACCATCTCGTCGAGGATCAGGTCCGCCGGCTGAAAGAAGGTGACACGATCCGGTATCATAATGAAACCAAGGCCTTTGTAGATGAGGGGGTTAAATTATTCCGCGGCGGGAAGATCGCCGATTTTGGCCGGCTGATGCATGAGGCGTGGGAAATCAAAAAGGCCTTCTCCCCCTACATTGCTCCGCCAGCAGTCGAGGAGATCTATGCGCTGGCGCGCAAACACGGCGCCTGGGGCGGCAAGATTACCGGCGCCGGCGGGGGTGGCTTCATGGTCTTCGCCTGCCCGTTCGAACGGCGGCTCGAGCTCGAGCACGTCCTGTCCGGGGCAGGTGTACAGGTGCGGCCATTCTCATTTACCCATCAGGGCGTCCATGCCTGGAGCGTAGAGGTCGAGGAGGAAGAGCAGATTGCGCAGGGCTAAAGAACAAACCGAGCTTCTATGACCCAAGCCAAACATACTGTGCAGCCCGTGCCGGTGAGGTTCGGGGTGCGCCTCTTTGAGCGCGCCGGTATGCTTCCGGCACTGCTGTGCCTCGGCTTTGCCATCCTGTCGTTTGCACTGCAGGCCTTCAGAATTACGCTGGCGCCGGACCTCCTCGGCGACGAGGCCTCCTATGCCTTCGTCGGCAAAAGTATTGCCGCGGGGCTCGGGATGCGGCAGTTCGGCGGCGGCATCTTTCTGTGGCATCCGCCGCTCTACATGTTAATCGAGGCCGCTTGGCTGCGCATTTTCGGTCTGGTTGGCGCCGATCCGGTCGCCACAATCTTCCACCTACGTCTGATCAACGCGCTCGCGTCAGGCACCACGGCCGGCTTGCTCTTTTCGATCGGCCATCGCTTACGTGGACGTCTCACCGGCAGCTGTATGGCTCTGCTCTTCTGCCTCGACCCGTACGTCCAACGGATC
>JBBSGA010000366.1:0-6276 GCA_038254585.1 Chloroflexales bacterium
ACTATCTCGGGACGCTCTTCTCACTCGTGGCGACCTCATTCCTGCCTCTGATCGTAACGCAACGGTTGGGCGCCACCGCGAACGCCTATTTCTACCAGACCTGGATGATCGTCTACGCGCTCCATTATCTCGCACGCAGCATGGCCACCTCCCTAACAGTGGAGGCGGCAACCGAGCAGACGAAGCTGAGCGTTTACAGCTACCATGCCCTGCTCCAGGTGTCCAAACTCCTGCTAGTGGTAACTGTTCACACTGGTGGTAACCAAGCCGGCAGTGGTGCTAGACTTTGCGAATGATGCTGAAAGAAGAAGTCGCGCGCCTACGGTCGGAGAACGTTCGGCTGCAAGCCGAGCAGACCCGGTTGACCTCGGCCCTCGCGGCCGCGCTGGAGCGCGTCGCGGCGCTGGAGGCGCAGCTCGTCACGCTCCAGGGATCGAAGCCGACGCCGGCATTCGTGAAGGCCGACGTGCCGGCCAAGACGCCGAAGACGCGCAAGCGTCGCGCTCCCGAGCACAACAAGGGACGGCGCCGGGAGCCGCCGACCGTAATCGTGCGGCATGCGCTCGACCACTGCCCCGACTGTGGGTACCGGTTGCGGGGCCAGAGCGTCGCCCGGACACGGCAGGTCCTGGACCTGCCGCCACCCGCAGCCATCGTCGTGACCGACCACCAGATCCTGAAGCGCTGGTGTCCCTGCTGCGCGCGCTGGCGTGCGCCCAAGGTGGACTGGCAGGCCGAGGGCATCGCGCTGGGGCAAGGGCGGCTGGTCGCGACGGTCGCCTACCTGCGGACCGTGGCCCGCGTGCCCGTGCGCACGATCCAGGAGTACCTGGCCACGTTGCATGGTTTCCACCTGAGCGTCGGGGCGATCAGTGGGGTACTGGACCAACTGACGCAGGCGACCGCGCCGGCTCGAGAAGAACTGCTGAAGCTCGCCCGAGCGAGCCCGGTCGTGCACGCCGATGAGACGGGCTGGCGGGAAGGTGGCCGCAACGGCTACATCTGGACCCTGAGCACGCCGGGACCGGACGGTGTGCGCTACTTCCACCGCGACCCCTCCCGCGCAGGCGCCGTGCTGACGGCACTGCTGGGCGAGCGCTACCCGGGCTGCGTCGCGAGCGACTTCTCCGCGGCCTCCAGTGCGCATCACGGCAAACACCAGCGCTGCTGGGTGCATCTGTTGCGCGACCTGCACGCGCTGCACGAGGCGCACGCCCAAGACGCTTCGGTCGTGGCGTGGTGCCGAGCGGTGCGTGCCCTGTATGACCGCGCCCAGGCCACCCTGCGCCGCCCCCGCCGCGTCCCCCTGTCGAGCGCCGAGCGCCACCGCCTCTTTGTGCACGCCGAGGAGCGGGCGCGCCAACTCGGGCTGCGCTATGCCGACCAACCGGCCCATCCCTGCCATACCTTGGCCCATCGCCTCTTACGGTTCCACGGCCAGCTCTTCGAGTTCGTCCGCACCCCCGGCGTCGCCGCCGACAACAATCTGGCTGAGCGGAGCCTGCGACCCCTCGTAATCACCCGCAAGATCAGCGGTGGCTCCCGCAGTCCGCGCGGCACCCGGACCCGCATGGCGCTCGCCAGCTTCTTCGGCACCTGGCAGGCGCGCGGCCTCAATCCCTTCGACCAGTGCCGCGATCTCCTGCGCCACCCACATTCCTTCCTGCCAATCTGAACAGTTACGTGCCTGAGTGATTTGACGAAGATGAATTGCACGGGTTAATATAGCGCTTGCTCGTTTCCTCTGAATCGCTCGATTATGGACATGTTGACCACCGTGCTGCCGAATATTTTTTTTAGATGGGCGCGCGCGCTACCAGACGGAGTTCCTCACCGCACGTCTGCCTATGCTGTGCTACGCCGACTTCCAACGTCAGGGACTGCCGATCGGCAGCGGTGCCGTCGAAAGTGCTTGCAAACTGGTCGTGGAAGCACGGTTCAAGGGCAGCGGCATGCATTGGGCCCGCTCCCACGTCACGCCCATGGTCGCGCTCCGTGCTGCCTGCTGTTCCCACCGGTGGCAGCAGACCTGGCCCGCCATCCATCGACAGCTCCGCCTCCAGGCCCACGACCAGCACCTGCGTCGCTTGCTGCACGCGCCTCCCTCTGCGCCACCTGTGCCAGCACTCGCTTCCCCGCCACCCAAACGAAAGGTCCACTTGTCCGTCGCGCATCGCCGCATGCGTGCCGCTACACCGCCTAAAACCGTCAACGGACGGCCCACTGACGATCATCCCTTCCGCCGTGCCATCAAGACTGCTGGCTAGCAACCGGCGACGCACGACCTTGCGGCACACCCGTTATGATCTGTAGAGCCGCAGTGGGCCGGGAACCGTGCAGCTACGGATGGGCAGACGACCAGCCCGGTGCGGACCTCAGGATGCCACGCATGTGGCCCACGATGCGCCACCGTGCGAGTGCGGCGGGCAGTGCCCCGTACGGCAATTCAGGGGCGGCGGGCCGAAGCGACGCCGCCTCGGCGCCTACCGGCGACGCCTCTTTACCAGATACACAGAGGCAGCCGCGACACTCATCGCCAGGGCCGCCTGTACGGGACGTGGCAGCGGTGTATCGCGAAGGGTGAGCGGGGCCAGAAGAGCGCGCAGCTGATAACCCAGCCACGTGCTCACACCCGACGAAGGTAGCGAGGTTTCCAGGTCCAGGAGGCTCTGGGGTAGGCCACGCCGGATACCGCGCCAGCCGTGCGTCATCCACGGGGCCATATGTGGCACACGATCCACCCCGCCGTTGACCACGCCCCGCCACCCCTGTTCGCTCAGTGAAGCGAGCGCCGTGTGAACATTGGGGACGTGGGTCCACATGTTGTAGTAGGCGACGCGTCCATCCACATCGATCAGATAGGTAGGGTCCGATAGGCCACCGTAGACCTGGTGGACCGTACCGTCGAGATCGTCCACCAGCACCGTCCAGGGGATACCCTCATCCTGGACGTACCGGTGGCCATCGTGCATCTTCTGTTCAACCGTCTCGTAGGTACGCACAGTGGGACCAGGGTGCGCCTGACGAACAAGGATATCAACCAGATGTACCTGGTCACCCCAGCGATGAAAGAGTTTCTTCAAAGGCTCAACTGAGCCCGTGGTGATCGGTCAGGTATACGATCCCATGTGAAGGAGGACCGGTTTGTCACGCAAGCTGCTCAAACGCAACGTACCACCACCTACCCGGGGTAACTCAAAATCCGGGGCTAGTTCACCGGGATGCACGCCTTTTTTGACAAGTGTTGCGTGCATGTCCGCAAGCAAGTGCTTCGTGCGAAAATGCTTGAAATTATAGTCTTCGCGGCTCATTTTACCGTCGAGGGTAGTAAATCGTTGCTCGACGTTCGAAGTGATCATCGCCTGGTCTCCTCCTATCAGTACTGAGCGTCATTTCACTCATACGTCTATCGACCCAGGTGCGGCAGAGGGAACGCGCCAACATCATATCCGGCTGCTTCACCGGATCTTCCCTGCTCTTTTATGATAGAGACATTCGTCCAACATGTCTAGTACACGGTCGCACCGGGTGTCCACCAGATTTTTGCGGCTCAACCTGCTTGCTTCGTTGTGGCGGGGTTCGCGATGGAGTGGGTGGTGTCGCGCCAGGGATGGGCGCGAGTGGGCGTGCCATCGACGACCAAGGGTGGGTGCTGGCGTGGGGGTCGGTGGATCGTGGTGGGACGAGGTGGCGTGCGCCCGACGACCGGCTTGACCGCCGCCGCGCTCAGCGGTGGCAAGGAAGCAGGGTGCGGCGACGTCGGGGCAGCATGGGGGTGCCGCCTGGCCTGCCGTCGCTGCCGCAGGTGCTGGCAGATCCGCGGCCAGGCGCTGGTCCAGCGATCCGCACACGCCACGGTCCGTAAGGCCAGCAGGGGATTGACGTGCGCTCGAGCCCAATGCATCCCACTTCCTTTGAGGCGTGCCTCCACGGTCAGTTTGTTGGCACTTTCCACGGCGCCACCGCCAATGGGATAGCCCAGGGACCGGAAGGTGGGATACTGGATCTGATCGCGGCGCGTGGACAGGTAGGTCAGCGTGGACGTGCGGATGGCCACAGCGGTGCCGGGATCGGTTGCATCGCTGATGGGGAGCTGTCGCACGGCTGCCAAGACCTCCTCGGGATCGTCGTGCTTGAGGATATGCGCCTGCGTGGCCGTCCGGGTGCGGGCCTGATCACTGCCCCTACCCCAGGTCGCTTGGCTGGCAGCATGCAGATGTTCCAACGCGTGAGGAAAATCCAGCACGCGGACCGCGTCCCGCCGGTAGGTATCCACGACGCCTTGGATCCACGGCGCGCCGTCACTCACCGCCACCACCGTCCCCGCCGTCTGGATGCCCCGCAGCGCAAGTTCGCCCCCCACCTCCTGGGTAAAGGTCGGGACCTCGGCCAGCCGGGAGAAATAGGAGAGGTCCTCGGTCTGGACCTCCGGACCCTCGCGGCTGGGGCGGGTCGTCACCGTGCCGATCACGGCGGTCTTCACCTCGCCCCAGTCACCGCCCACTAGCGGCACCATCGCTCCATCCAGGCTGAGTTGCTGCACCTCGGGGCCGGGAGGCACCGCCACCTCTCCCCGCTCGATCTGCTGCCGCTCTGCCTCTTGGGCGGCCACGTAGGCCGCTCCGGCCGCTTCGGTCTGGCGGCGCACGCTGCTCTCGCTCACCACGATCCCCCAGAAGAACTCCAGCAACCGGACCGCTTGACCAAACGGCAGCCACGTCCCCAAGCGCGCGACCCCTTCCGCCACCGTCGGACTCAACTCACCAGGCAGGAGTTCCAGTTCCCGGTCCAGGGGGAAAAATCCCGACCTGACAGGCCAGGCACACGCCATAATCGCGCTGCACTCGCAGCGCCGCGCGCTGCCGCGGTGTCACCACCCGTCGTTCCTGCCGTCCCCGCGCGACCAGCACCTCCCCACACTGCGGACACGTCGGCCGCTCCTCAGCTGCCCCAGCCGTCACATCCCGCGCCCCACTCGCATGCACCATGTCCTCCAGATACCGCGCCTGTCACTGACTTACCGCCTCACTGACCACGTCCTCCAGTTCGCTCAGCGTCGCCTTCGGATGCACCTGCCGCCACCTCACCAACTCCTGCTCGACCGCTCGGCTCGCCGCCTGCCACTCCGGCATCACCTGCTCCAACTTCATCTCCGGCTCCTCTCTCCATCCTCGTCCACATCGTCGTCCCTATGCTGTGTCATCGCGTCGCCAATTACCACCCGCTTGCCGACGCAAAACTTTGGCGGACACCCTTGCCCACGTCCACCACGATGTGCTCCGTGACATCGCTCTCCCTTGTATACATCCAGCGCACGGTGTGACATGGCACCAGCACAGCACGGAGTAGCAGCGTTGCAACGTCAGCCTGCACCTGTTCGGACAGGTGCAGATGCACTGTAGGATCTCAGCGGCACACTTCATGCTACAAGCGGAGTCACGTAGCACAGCGGCAGGGATGCCACTCTCGCCGCCCGCTAAAGAAATGGCGTGCCGACAGCGTCTGTCCGTGAGGTGCCGGACAGTGCTATCGGCTGCGGAGCGAAGGGAGTCTTCGGTATGGTAGCAGTTCTCCGTTCAAGCGGTGTGCTCACCGCGGAAAGGCCCGCGGGGGCCGATGCCCAAGCTCTCCAGTCCGTTGCGGCGACGTGTGAAAGCGTCCAGGACATCATCAACATCGCGGCAACAGCCGAGGCGATGGCCGTCACGGCACTCGGCGGTGCGCTCGATAACGCCGCGAACGGCAAGCTGGCACTGAATGCCGAGCAGATACAGGTCATCAAGGCAGCACGTGCCGAAGAGCAGGCGCACTATGCCTTCCTGACGAGTTCCGGAGCCAAGCCGCTCACGACGACGTTCACGGTTCCGGATCCCAAAATCATCACCGACGTTCCGACCTTTCTCAAGACGCTCATCTCACTGGAGGAGGCGTTCATCGCCGCATACCTTGCGGCGGCCCAGGAGTTCGCGACGCTGAAGCAGGCCCGACTGGTGCAGGTAGCCCTGCAGATCGGCGCCGTCGAAGCCGAGCATCGGGCCGGTCTCCGCTTCTATGCGATTCAAGCCGGTATCTTGTCGGGCACACCAAATGACGTCGCGTTCGAGAAGGGGCTGTTCGCAAGTGTCGGTGAGGCGGCGGCGACGCTGAAGCAGCTCGGCTTCATTGGTGGCTCAGGCCCACAGATCACCTATCCCGGTCCCGGTGCCATCGACAACACCGGCGTGAAATACCTCCAGCCGTAGCTGCTTCGTTGAGAGAGGACATCGGAGAAATGGA
>JBBSGA010000367.1:0-6247 GCA_038254585.1 Chloroflexales bacterium
AACGTCTCTGCGGCCGAGGACAAGGAATAGATGCTAGGGCGGGAGCACGGGCTCGTGCTTGCGTCGGCCTCACCACGGCGACGTGAGCTGCTGCGTTACCTGGGCGTTGAGTATACACCGGTCGCGACCGATGGTGAAGAGCAGCGGACGCCGCCGCCGGACGATATCGTGCGGGCGCTGCCGGACTTCTCTCTCGATCCATGGTCGCATCCGACGCTGCTCGCATGGCGCAAGGCCAACGCTGCCGCAGAGGCAGGCCATCGGGCAGTGATCCTTGGGGCCGATACGATTGTCGCCATCGACGGCGATATTTTGAACAAGCCGCGCGACGCCGCGGATGCTCACCGGATGTTGACACGACTGGCAGGCAGGACGCATAGCGTTTATACTGGCGTCGCCGTACTCGACTCCCGAGGCTGCGACCGCCCGCTACTGGATCTCGTTCGTTCGGAGGTCACGATCGCGCGGCTGACCGAACGGGAGATTGCAGACTACATTGCCTCGGGTGAGCCGTTCGACAAGGCGGGCGCATACGGCATCCAGGGCCTTGCCGGGAAGCTCGTCGAACGAGTCGAAGGATCGTACACCGGCGTCGTCGGACTGCCACTCGTAACTGTTCACCGGCTCTTAGGCGCCGTGGGAATACGGCACCTGATCGAGCCGGAAGGCGCATTTCGGCAATGGCTTGCCGATCAGGGGAAGGATGTGCCGCTATGTACCGCACCATAAACCTCCTGATTGTGGACGATCATCCACTCTTCCGGCAGGGCGTGCGCTGGAGCCTCAACGACGAACAGGACATCAAGGTCATCGGCGAGGCGGCGACGGCCGAAGAGGCACTAGAGTTCATCAGCGTTTCTACACCCGAGGTCGTCCTCGCCGATCTAAATTTGCCGAAGATGGACGGAATCGAGATGACGCGGCTGGTGCACCGCACCTACCCGAGTGTCGGCGTGATCGTCCTGTCGATGCACGAGAGCGACGATCAGGCCTTCAACGCGCTCCGAGCCGGCGCGGCCGCGTACTACTCGAAAGAGATCCATCCGAGCCAACTCGCCCAGAGTATCCGGCGGGTGGCACGGGGCGAGTATGTGATCAACGAGGTCGTGTTCGAGGAGCCGAAGGTCGCGGCACGTATTCTGAACCAGTTCCGCGACCTGGGTCGCGGCGTGACGACCGCCGAGGAGATCGACTTCTCACTCTTCTCACCGCTGAGCGACCGCGAGATCGAGGTTCTCGACAAAATCGCCAGCGGCTCGAGCAATAAAGAGATCGCCGACGGGCTCGGGATCAGTACACAGACGGTCAAGAATCACATCTCGTCGATTCTTCGCAAGCTCTCTCTGAATGATCGCACGCAAGCGGTGATCTACGCGCTGCGGCGGGGCTGGATCGAGACACCGGAAGAGCGGGTCCACAGTGCGGGTCCGCGCCAGCTAGAGCGAGCCGACGAGGATCAGGAGTGATTGAACCGCGTGCGGGCGCTCCAATGTACGCTCGCATTATCCTTAACCCTCTTGCCGGCCAAGCCGAGCATATCACCGAGGTCCAGCGGGCGCGTGCTCTGTGGGAAGCGCATGGCTGGAGGGTCGAGTGGTGTGCCACGCAGTACGCCGGGCATGCGATCGCGCTGGCGCGGGGCGCGGCGGCTGCCGGCTGTGGCTTAGTAGTTGCCGCAGGCGGAGACGGCACCGTGAACGAGGTTGTCAACGGCATCGCGGGCACGGAGGCGGCTCTGGCTGTGCTGCCAGTCGGCACAGGAAACGTGTGGGTGCGCGAGCTGAAATTGCCGCTCCGCCCCGAAGCCGCGGCGGCCGCACTGCTCGAAGGTGCAAGCTACACGCTCGATCTTGGCCAGGCCGGCGACCGCTACTTCTTGCTCATGGCAGGCATCGGCTTCGACGCGTCGGTCGTGCGCATGACACCGCCTACGCTCAAACGCCGTCTCGGGATCATCGCCTATTTGATTCAGGGCCTGACGATCGCACGTGATATCCGCGGGACCCGCGTGCTGATCGAGCTCGATGGACGGCCGATCAAGGGCCATATTCTGATGATTCTGATCAGCAACTCACGCCTGTACGCCGGCTTCGTCCAGATTACGCATCATGCCAACCTGACCGATGGCTTGCTCGACGTCGCAGTGCTCAAGGGACAGGATGCGCGCGCAGCTCCGCTTCATCTGCTGAGCATCTTCCTTCGGCGGCATCATTTCAACCCGGATCTACTCTACTACCGCGCACGCGAGATCACGGTCTCCGGTGCCGTACCGCTTGACGTCCAGGTGGACGGCGACAGGGTCGGAGTGACGCCGATGAGCTTCAGAGTAGTGCCGGGCGCACTGAAGGCATGGCTTCCGCCCAGCGCAGCGCAGGAGCTTTTAAGCGCGACGCCACAGCTGCGAATTCCGGCGATGCTTGGCGGGATTCGCCGTATTCTTATCGACAAATCTCATGCTCGCCTATGAAACTACTTTTACGTCCTCTGCTGATCACCACAATCTGTCTGCTCGCCGCCTGCTCGACGGATGGAAAGGCGACCCACGCCTCGACGCCGGTGCGGACGGCACGGGCGCCACAACAGGGCTCGCAACCGGCGCACAATCTTCCGGGACGGCTGCTCTATGTTCGCGACAAACAGATCTGGGTCTATGAAGGCACGGACGAGCATCCGCTGAAGATCGAAGGAGAAGTGCGCGACCCGGCGTGGTCTCCGGACGGCAGAAGGCTGGCCTTTGTCCGGCGCGACGAAAGTTTTTCGGACCTCTACGTGCTCAACACCCAAACGGGCCAGGCGACACAGGTTACGGCTAACGGAAGCCAGCTCCAAAAGCGCACGCAGGAGTATGTCCATCAGATCATCTGGGCGGCGAAACCGACGTGGTCGCCCGACGGCAAGGAGATCGTCTTTCTTTCGCAGAAGGACCCCGCGACGGGGGAGGGCGCGCAGCCCGCAATCTACGAGTACCCGCTGTCGCTGTACCGCTACAAGACCCGTTTGATCGGTTCCCGCGAGCCGACGAATGCGGATATGCTTGGCGTCGGGCAGGACGGTGCCGACATCCTCACGCCGACTTGGTCGCCGGACGGGCGCTACCTGGCATACGTTCTGGCACCCCGGGATGAGAAGCCGCGCAGCATCATGCTCTACGATTTTCAGACCGAGCAGGCCCAGCCGTTTCCCGGCATTCCGGATGGGGCGTACGACCCCGCTTGGTCGCCCGATGGGCATAGGCTTGCCTTTGCTATCAATCAGGACGGCGCGACCGATGTCTGGGCGATCGAGGGAACGGACAACGGGACGCCACAGCGCCTTACCAAGCTCGGACGGGCGCGATCGCCCGAGTGGTCGCCCGACGGAAGCATGATCGCACTCGTCAACGTCGGAGACGACGGCACCAACCTGTATACCATCCGCCCGCAGCAGCAGAACGGACGGCTCGAAGGAGGCGACCCGGTTCAAATCACCGACGGCGAGAACATCGACGTGACGGCCGGGCTGAGCTGGGGGAAGTGACGGAGGGGATAGGGGAGCGGTGTAGCATTTGCCATATTGCCCGGCGCCCGTGCCCTCGCCACCTTGCTTGGCCCACGACAGGCTCTACAATCTTCAACGGCAAATGCTGCGCCCCTACGGTTCCTGTCCCCTGTAACCGCTCACCTAGGGATAGATCCGATAGAGCTGCCGCGGGAACGGGATCGTCTCGCGGATGTGGCGCGTGCCGGCGATCCAGGCAGTACAGCGCTCGATCCCCATGCCGAAGCCGGAATGTGGCACCGTGCCGTAGCGGCGGAGGTCGAGGTACCACTGGTAGTGTTCCGGGTTGAGGCCATGATGGCGGATGCGCTCTTCCAGCAAGGCTGCATCGTGGATGCGCTGTGACCCGCCGATGATCTCACCGTAGCCCTCAGGAGCCAGGAGGTCGGCGCAGCGCACGACATCGGGACGTCCCTCGGCCGGCTGCATATAAAAGGCCTTCACTTCGGCGGGGTAGTTCACGACGAAGACCGGCCGATCGAACTGCGCGGCCAAGAAGGTCTCGTGCGGCGCCCCGAAGTCCTCGCCCCATTCGATCAGCGGCAACAGGTTGTCCTCGGGCGGCACGGTCGCACCTGCCTTGGCCGCGGCATTGATCCGCTCGACTGCCTCGTCATAGAAGATGCGTGGGAACGGCGGGACGACCTTCTCGAGCGCCGTTACGTCCCGTTCGAGAGTCTGCAGCTCGGTACGGCAGACCCGCAGAACACGCTGGACGATGGCGCTGACAAAGTTCTCCTGCAGCACCATATTATCGTCCTGATCGGCAAACGCGCGCTCGGGCTCGATCATCCAGAACTCGGTGAGATGGCGTCGTGTCTTGGATTGCTCGGCACGGAAGGTCGGGCCGAAACAGTAGACCTTGCCGAAGCTCATCATGCCCGATTCGACGTAGAGCTGGCCTGTCTGGGCAAGATAGGCCGTCCCAAGGTCAAAATACTGGGTCGCGAAGAGATTACTGGTGCCCTCAGCGGCGACGGGGGTTAGAATCGGGGTGTCGAAACGGATGAAGCCCTCGCCGTTGAGGTACTCTTGTGCCGCGGCAATCACCTCGGCACGAACACGCAGTAGGGCGTGCTGCTTGGCGGAGCGGACGTGGAGGTGGCGGTGCGCCATCAGAAACTCGGTGCCGTGCTCTTTCGGGGTGATCGGGTAGTCCTGCGCAATATGCACCGGCTCCACACCCGCCACATCAAGCTCGTAGCCGCCGGGCGCGCGCTCGTCGGCACGCGGAATGCCGGAAATGTACACGGACGACTCCTGCGTGAGCGCCTTGGCGGCCTCGAAGACCTCCTCGGACACGTTTTTCTTGAAGACTACGCATTGAATCGTGCCAGTACCATCGCGGAGCTGGATGAAGACAAGCTTCCCTTTCTCGGTCTTATGGTAGACCCACCCTGCGAGCGTGACCTCCTTCCCGGTATGTTCCGCAATCGAGCTGATATAAGTCGTGGGCAGCAAGGGCATGTATCTTTCCTCGCTCAGAGCAGCTAGCGAATGGCGTCCGAGCCCAGCAGCGGTCGAATCGCGTCGGCGATGCGGTCCATCTCGGCCGTGGAGACCCACTCGGTCGGTGGGTGTTTGAGATAGCCGAAGATACCGGGACCGCGCCGATCTTCCGGCTGCTCAGGCGGCCGGGGGACGACGTGGATATGCAGATGATTGAAACCCTCGGCTTCGGCAAGAAAGAGAACGTACGCTTTCTCGGCTTCGAGGATGCGCTCCAGCGCGATCGAAAGCGACCGCAGCAGCGGGCCGAGGACGGCAGCCTCGGCCGGAGTCATCTGAGACAGGGAGGTAATATGGCGGTGGGTCACGACGACCATCCAGCCCGGCAGCGCCGAGTTGAACGAGTGGGCCACGCGCCACAGGCCATCGTCGTAGATCCGCTCACGGGAGGGCAGCGACGACGGCGGGAGCGCGTTCTGGATGCAGGAGTAGCAGTCGCTCACACCGTTCCTCTACTAGAGCGCCGCAGTATGACACAGGTTCTGCGGCGGGGCAAACAAAGCGGGCCAGACATGTTGCCTGACCCTCAAAAGAGACGACGATGTGCGAATCGACAGGCGATTCACAAGCGCATCAGATCGAGCGCGAGCGAATGTGTATAAGCTGCCGCAGCTGGATCAGCAACAGCCGCCCGGTGTTCAGGTAGGTGCCTGCGATGCGAGCGCGGTTGAAGACGAGCGGAATGGCGAGCGCCAACAGCACGAGTGCGACTGGCCAGAAGACCACTGCCAGGACCAAACTGCCCACGAAGTAGGAGACAAGCGCGAGGCCGACGAGCGTATTGAGCATGGCAGCGCCAAGGTCACGGCGCTGAAGCGAGTGGACGAGCTCGGGCGCGTTGCCGATGAGCAGCATCGTCCCTGCGATGAGCGCGAGATAGGACTGCAGACCGGCCGTCAGGAGACGATATATGAGCACCATGCCGACCAGCAGACCGAACGCGGCGGCGATATAAACCCAGCGCTGCGGTATTTGAAAGCGTCCCAGTTGTCGATTCATCTTCACCCTCCATCGGTGTCAGCCAAAGCATACGACGTGCCGCAGAGAGGCGATGTTGCAGCGGGTGTGATGCACGTTTTTTCGGGTTAGGCAGTTCGCGCCTCTTCGCACTGACGACGCCGACTCCAGGCTCGACGCCAAGGGTGATCCGCTGCCGGGCGACCGTCCGAGGCGCGTTCACGCTGAGGTGGCTCGGGAGGAG
>JBBSGA010000368.1:0-6235 GCA_038254585.1 Chloroflexales bacterium
GACTGCCGCGGGGGCCGCGGCGGGCGGGACTGCCGCACCTGCTGCCGCAGCCCAGCCGACGCCCTTTGCCGGCTCCATTGGAGGCACAAGTGGAGGCCGCACGATCCGTATGGGCGTGTGGGCCGGGCCTGAAGAGCTCAAATTCTTCCAGGAATGGGTCAAGCCCTTCACCAAGAAAACCGGTATCGACGTCAAGATCGAATACGTCGACTGGACCACGTACTGGACGAAGCTCCCGTCCCAGTTCTCGGCCGGCAACGCGCCCGACGTGATCGAGATGTCGAACTATACACAGCAGTTCGGGCCGCAGGGCGTGCTCGCCGACCTGACACCATTTGTCCAGCAGAGCAAGCTCAACCTCGACGACTATATCAAGGTGCCGTTCGAGAAGTTCACGCAGGAGGGCAAGCTTTACTCCTTCCCGATGGGTGTGACGATCCAGATGTTGGCCTATAACAAGGACATCTTCGACAAGGCGGGCGAGAAGTATCCCACGAAGGACTGGACGTGGGACGACATGCTCAAGGTCGCGACGAGGATGACTGTAGATAAGAACGGCAAGCACCCCAATGAGGCCGGCTTCGACGTGGGCAACGTCACCCAGTGGGGTATCGAGATGGGCCTGGACGAGGAGAGTGGCTGGGCGCCGCTCGTCTTCGAGAATGGCGCGGACTACTGGAACAAGAACTACACGCAGCCCAACTTTACCGATCCCAAGGTCGTCGAGGCGTTTCAGTTCCTGTCTGACATGGTCAACAAATACCACGTCGCGCCGTCGCCCTCGCAGTCGCAGAAGTTCGGCGGCAGCCCCTTCACCTCCGGACAGGCCGCCATGGCACGCCAGGGCAGCTACGTCCTCACGCCCTACAAGCAGAATATCACGAAGTTCAAGTGGGACGTGACGGTGCCGCCCAAGGGCAAGCAGAAGGGTGTCTTCGTCGACGGCATCGGGTGGTCGATGAGTTCGGCGAGCAAGGACAAAGACGGCGCGTGGGAACTGATCAAGTACTTCCTGACGGATGGGCAGAAGTACATGGGCGAGCAGCACTGGCAGGTCCCGATCCTGAAGAGTGCGTTCGACTCCTATGCGACCCCGCCGCCCGAGCATGTCGGCGACCTGAAGGAGCAGTTCGACTACGGGCATCGCTGGCCCGCCTACAAGAATGCCACCCAGGTCGACGACATCATCGGCAACGTCACGACCCAGCTCTTCGACGGCAAGCTCTCGGCCAAGGACGCGGCCGCAAAGATCCAGAGCCAGGTGGCTCCCCTCGTGAAGTAGCGAGTTTCGTGCGCCTGCGGGCGACGAAACTGGGAGGCGTCGATGCGTACCAGCGCAATTGACCAATCGGTCGCTAGTGCTCGGCGGCGCGGGCTCTGGCCCGCGACGCGCGAGAGCATCGCGTTCTATATCTTCATCATGCCCTGGCTGCTCGGCTTTCTGATCTTCACATTCGGGCCGATGATCGTCTCGGCGTACCTGAGCTTCACCAATTATTCGGTGATCGGCTCGCCGGTGTGGGCCGGGCTCGCCAACTACCGCGAAATGTGGAGCAGCGAGCTCTTCTGGAAAAGCCTCAACAATACGCTGTTCATGCTTGCCTTTGACCTGCCGCTCGGCTTGATCGCTTCGCTGGCAGTCGCCTTGCTCCTGAACCAGCGTCTGCGCGGCGTTAACTTCTTTCGGGCGATCTTCTATCTGCCCGTCCTGATTCCCACCGTCGCTAACGTCTTACTCTGGCTGTGGATCTTCGACAAGGACGCGGGCGTTCTGAACTACTTTCTGAAGTTCTTTGGGGTGCCGCCGCAGCCCTGGCTGCAGAGCGAAACGTGGGCCAAGCCCTCGCTGATCCTGATGAACTTATGGGGCGCCGGTGGGCCAATGCTGATCTACCTGGCAGGACTCAAGGGCATCCCCGTTCAGATGTACGAGGCAGCCGAGATCGACGGTGCGTCGAGCTGGCAGCGCTTCTGGAGAATCACGCTGCCGCTGCTCTCGCCGACGATTTTCTTTCAGCTCGTCACCGGCGTGATCTACGAGTTCCAGATCTTCACACAGGGCTACCTGCTGGGCGGCGGACCCAACTATGCGACGACCTTCTACGTGCTCAACCTCTTCAACAACGCGTTCCGCTACCTGCGCATGGGCTACGCCAGCGCGATGGCCTGGGTGCTGTTCTTTATTACCCTGCTGATAACGGTGCTTGTCTTCCGGTCGTCCCCGTACTGGGTCTACTATGAGACGGAGAGGCGCCGATGACTACGCAAGCTCGAACCCCGGCCCTGCGACGGCCAAGCCGCGGAAACCGGCTCCACCGCGACCGCGTCAACCCGCTGGTCTACGTCGTGGCCATCGCGCTCTCGATAACCTTCCTGTTTCCGCTCTTCTGGATGGCGACGACCTCGCTCAAGACGATGGAGCAGGCCTACGTCTTCCCGCCGAAGTGGATTCCGAGTCCGATCGTATGGCAGAACTACGTCCGGCTCTTCACAGAGCTGCCATTTCTCCGTTTCACCTGGAACAGCGTAGTGATCGCAGTCCTGAATACGATCGGCGTCACGCTCTCCTCTGCGCTTTGCGCCTTTGGCTTTGCGCGGCTACGCGCGCGCGGACGCGGCTTCCTGTTCCTCATCCTGCTCAGCACGATCATGCTGCCGTACCAGGTGATCCTGGTGCCGACCTTTATCCTTTTCAAGAAGCTGAACTGGATCGATACGATCCTGCCGCTGGTCGTGCCGGCCTACTTCGGCGGCGGCGCCTTCAACATCTTCCTGCTGCGCCAGTTCTTCATGACGATCCCATTCGAGCTGGACGAGGCAGCCATTATCGACGGCGCGGGCTGGTTCACCATCTTCTGGCGCATCCTGCTGCCGCTCTCGAAGCCGGCGCTCGCGACGGTCGCCGTGCTGAACTTCGTGAGCGTGTGGACCGACTTCTTCGGGCCGCTGATCTACCTGAACAGTCTGGAGAAGATGACGCTGGCCGTCGGCCTCGCCTTCCTCCGTGGCCAGCACTACTCGCTGCTCACGCTGATGATGGCCGGCTCGATGTACGCGACGATCCCCATGCTCGTGATTTTCTTCGTCGCGCAGCGGTACTTCGTCGAGGGCATCGTCCTTACCGGCCTGAAGGGTTAGGCAAGCTTTCGCCTATCTATACGGGTCGTGGATCGTGCGCGCACCCCCACTGCGGTCGGAGCGAATTCTGCGTGGCCACCTCCGTCCATCCTGGTGGCGCCGCCGATCAGCCGCACCGCTCTGTATGTGTTGGTTTCCCGACGCTGCCAATATGTGAGCGGCCAAAATCGCGTTGCCTTGACCATGCCATCCTGAGAAGGGAAGCTCAGTTGTGCACCGCGCTACACCCGTACTCCTGCTGGTCATCGGCACCGTGCTCGCCGTCCTGCTCTGGCTGCTCCTCGCCGTGCAGCTCACCCTGCCACCACCGGCCAAGCGCCCGGCGGTAGTGCCGCACAGCGGACCGCAGGTGGCGGTGGTGCCGACCGCCCCACCTGTGCCCGCCGGCTCGCTCACGCCCCTACCGCCCCTGCTGGCCACGGCGCCTGCCCCGACGGCAACTCTCGTTCCCCGCAGCGCTCCGGCCGTGGGGGAAGCCGCTCGCACCGCGTCGAGCCCCACGTCGGCACCGGCCGTACTGCCAACCGCCACCACGTCCGGGCGCGGCCGAATCCAGCTCCCCGGGCGCTTTGCCGCCGCCGATTACAAGCCGGGCGGCGAAGGCGTGGGCTACCATGACTGGACCAAAGGGAATGCCGGCGGCGCCTACCGGGCGGACGACGTGGACATCGAGCCGTGCAGCGAGGGCTTGGCCTGCTATGACGTCGGTTGGATCGCCGCGGGGGAGTGGCTGGCCTATGATGTACAGGTGGCGCAGACGGATGAGTATACTTTCACCGTGCGCGTCGCGTCCCCATCGCGCGGTGCCCACTTTCATATCGAAGTCAACGCGGTGGATGTGACGGGGCCGCTAATGGTCCCGCGGACCGGGAATTACGAAGTGTGGACGAACGTAGTCAGTCGACCGGTGGGACTGGCGGCGGGCAGCTATGAGCTGCGCTTGGTCGCCGACAGCGCCGGCTTCAACTGGCAGAGCGTGGTCGTCAGCTACAGCGGCGCGCCAAGCCCCGGGTGATGCTCTCTGCGCGTGCTCAGCGCACTTGATCAAGGAACCCAGCTTCCGTGGGCAACGATCGGCGGCAGCGGGCTTGAAATCAACGTAAGACCGCGCGGTGATCGTGTAGGTGCGACTCTCTCTACGACGTCTGGCACGGGCTCGTCGTGATTGCCTGCCACTTGACGGCGCACCGATGATGGGAGTAGCCTCTGTACTGGCGGCGAGCGGCGCTGTCGACCGATGCATATCGGTTATAGCGAGGGAGTACCCGATGATACGGATTCCACGTCTGTCGCGTTCAGTCGTCCGAGCCGCGGTTCTCATTGCCGTTCTGCCGCTCACTGCATACGCTTCCATCCACCACGCGCTGCCGGCAACGGCAGCCGCCAGCACCTACGACTGGCTCCAGTTCAATGGAGACTCACAACATAGCGGCAATAATACGCAAGAAACCACCATCACCCGTGGCAATGTCGCCCGTTTGCAACCGCTCTTTCAGACGACGTTGCCAAGCCCTGCTGATGGCGCACCCGTGTACCTCCACGGCATCAGCACCGCGAATGGAGTCAGAGACCTCCTGTTTGTGACGACCAAAGCCGGACATATCCTTGCACTCGATGCGCATACGGGGATCGTTGTCTGGTCGCATCAATATCCCGCCGGAACCTGCCGCGTCGCCGGTGGCTCGGACCCCTGCTTCACCACCTCGTCGCCCGCGATCGACCCGAACCGGCAATATGTTTACAGCTATGGCCTGGACGGCTATGTGCATAAGCACCGAGTCACCGACGGCACGGAGCTCACGGGAGGTGGATGGCCGGCACTCGCTACGCGCAAGCCTTCCGTTGAGAAAGGCTCCTCGGCATTGACCATCGCCACGGCGACGAACGGCGCAAGCTATTTGTACGTCGCGAACGGCGGCTATCCAGGTGATGCAGGGGACTACCAGGGCCACGTCACCACGATCAACCTGAATACGGGTACACAGCACGTCTTTAACGCCGCGTGTAGTAATAGATCTGATGTCCATTTTGTGTTCCCGCCGAACACGCCCAACTGCGCCATCGTCCAGTCTGCCGTGTGGGCACGTGCCGGCGTCGTGTATGATCGCGATACTAATCGCATCTATTTCGCGACGGGCAACGGCAGCTACTCGCTAGCCCGCCGCACGTGGGGCGACAGTGTCCTGGCCATTTTCCCGAATGGGGCGGGGTTCTTTGGGTTCCCGGTCGACAGCTACACGCCCATCGACTCTGGCCTGCTGCAGCTTTTCGACTTAGATCTGGGCAGTACCGCGCCGGCCATCCTCCCGACGCCGGCGACCAGTACGGTGCGGCATCTGGGGCTGCAAAGTGGCAAAGACGGCAAGCTTCGGCTCTTGAACCTTGGCAATCTGAGCGGCCGCGGCGGATCGGGACACATTGGCGGGGAAATCGGGCCGATCATAGCCGTGCCGCAAGGGGGCGAGGTGCTCACCGCGCCGGCCGTGTGGATCAACCCGGCCGATGGGCATACCTGGGTGTTCGTGGCGAATGACAATGGCATTTCTGGCCTCCAGCTGACCGTCGATACCAACGGTACGCCAAGGTTGCAAGCGAAGTGGCAGACAGACAGCGGTGGCACCTCACCGATCGTTGCGAATGGCGTGCTTTACCAGGTACGAAGCCTTGTGATCGAGGCACGCGATCCTATCACCGGTGTCCTGCTCTGGCGCCAGAGCAGCGGTGGTCGTGTGCATTGGAGCAGCCCGATCGTTGCAAATGGGGTGGTGTACACCGCCGATAACGATAACCACCTCGTTGCCTTCAGCGTGGATGGAGTTAATATATCAGGTGACCCGCAGGCGAGCCGCTAGGCTGCAGAGAAATGCCGGCAAGGTTCCAGTGAGGCGCTGTTGACGGCCTACTATAAGGAGCATGGCGTGTTTCCGGCGCTGATCGCCGCGCTCCTCAGCGTCTGGACGCTTACGGAGGAAGTATGAGTGGATCTCAGGCTCTCGGACGGGTGTGTCTCATCTTTTTGCGGGTTAGGCAGTCACCGCCTGCTCCCTTTGGCGGCGCAGACTCCACGGACGGCGCCATGGATGGTCATCCGCTGGCC
>JBBSGA010000369.1:0-6213 GCA_038254585.1 Chloroflexales bacterium
AACCTTTCGCATACTCGTGCTCCTTTGAGATACTCTTGATATCGTCAGTATAGTCCGGTATGTGACAGGTATCGTCACACAGTCACGACACCTGGAGACCCGTAATGTGCGGAAAGTGCATCCATGGCCTTAAGGTAGCGAAGAACAATATTTCGGCAAAGTAGCACCCGATTCAAGCGATATTCTTGTCTCAAAATGTGTATCATCATTTGAGAATGGCATTTTGAGCCATATTTTGTGACCTTTGACTATTATTTTCTCACAAGGTATCGTTTCTGAGAAGCCAGACGACTTTACCTTTTTGTGGCGTTGGAGGGTAGGCGGGATGTCTTACGGCATCCCACCCCCCGTGGAACCGTGCGTGCCGGTTTCCTGGCACACGGCTCGGGCAGGTTGCTACAGGTTCAGAGGCTCCACGTGCGGGCCTTGCGACCGCATGGCTCCGTTCATACGCCGAGGCGTACGTCTAACGTGTACCATGCTTTGCACCCTTTCCACTGTCTCCGTGTTCACCCGTCTTGCTTCCGTGAGCATCCTTTCGGATTAGGTACTGCCCTATCCAGCCGGTTATGGATTCCCGCTGCCTTTCGGCTGCTGGCCTTCGCTGCTGAAGCAATCCCATCCCCCCTACCGGCTATGTGCCGCCGTTGCCGTTGGCCTACGAGCTTCCGCTCGACCGTATGGGGGTTATCACGTTCCGCTTCCTCAAGATACGACCGGACGTAGGCGTCCTCTATATCGCGGTGGGGCTGTGGTGTTCCAGAACCCGTTCTGTACGAACAGGTTCCTTGCCTGCACGTTGCTTGCTAGCAGGCGCTCCCCACATGGCCACCGTAGTGAGATCCTCTCCCACGCTTTCACGTTCCGGTGGTTGGGTTTGACGCGACCTCAACGAGGATTCACGTGTGTTCGCCCTATCAGTCTTTCCCTAGCCTGTAGCTCCGGTGAATCAGAGCCCTTGGACATTACCGCCCCTGCTTCATACCCCGCCGTTACCAGCGACGCACTTGGGGTTGGGAACCGGCTTGAACACTGGCCGGGAGCGGTGCTACCCACTCACTCTCTGGATGCGACTTCGTGTCGCACATGCAAAAACCCCCAGCTCGCATGTGTTCTGCCACGCCCGAACACTGATGAAAGCAAGGTTGGACACCTGTCCGATCGACTCGATGCCCTGCAGCCGTAGTTGCTCTTCGATTTCCTCACGGGTCAGGAACTCGCGGCGGGTATTGGCCTGGAGCAGCTTGCCATCCTGGACGAGCAGCAGCGGCCGCGGGCGGATGAGTCGGGCGAACCACGGCTGGTGGTAGGCCAGGTAGCTCAGGGCCCAGTCCCAGAAGACAAGCGTGCTGGCCAGGATCAGCGCTTCGCCGACGGCAGTGTATTCCCCGGCCATGCCGCTCTGCGCGACGTCGGCGACCAGGACCACCACCAGCAGGTCGGAGATACCCATGCCGCCGGATTCGCGTTTCAACATCACGCGCAACAGGAAAAAGAGAAACAGGTAGACGATCGAGATGCGGGCGATCAGCTCGATGAGCGGAATGTCGGGAATGAGTATTTTTGCCCAGTTATCAGGCCAGATCGGCATACCCTCCTCCCTCCTCAGCTTCACAGCCGTGTGTGCCAGACCGGACGGACCGTGGCCATACTGATCGACACCTGCGGCTTCGTGGCAGGGACAGATCGAGCGCGGCAGCGAGTGGCTATCCTTTGGCATACGCTGGCTGCCGCGCGGCCTGCAGCCGTAGCCGCTGCCCGACGTCAAAGAGGAGACCACCCGCCAGCGCCAGGCCGACCGTCCAGGCCCAATCCGGGGCGGTGATCGGGACCGTTTTCAACACCCCGCGCACGCCCGGAACGGTTACGACCAGGACCATCGCGAGGATCACCGCGGTTGTCCAGAGGTTGATGACCGGGTTGGCGAAGAGCGTGCGCAGGCGCAGCGGGCTGCCCTCGCCGCGCATGGTCAACGCTACGATCGCGTGGGTCAGCAGCCACGTCAGGAACGCGAGGGTTTGCGCGCGGGCAACCTCGGCGCCCGCGGGGGCGAAGAAGAGTACGCGCAGGTAGGCCGCCATAACGGCCAGGAACAGGCAGGCGCCACCCCACAGGATCGTACTCACCAGCGCGCGGTCCAGGAACGGCGCGTTGGGATCGCGTGGCGGCCGGCGCATGCTATCCGGCTCGGCCGGTTCGACCGCGAAGCCCAGCGCCGCGTTCACGTCCATAAAGAGCTCCAGCACGATGATCTGGATCGGGGCAAAAACGACCGGCAGCCGCAGCAGCACACTCACCAGGGTGGCGGCGATCAGCGCGACCTTGACCGCCAGGTAGTAGCGCGTGCCCTTACGCAGGTTGGCATACAGCCGCCGGCCTTCGGCCACCGCGGCGACCAGGGACGCGAAGTTATTGTCGGTGAGGACGACGCTGGCGGCCTCGCGCGCCACGTCGGTGCCGCCGGTACCCATTGCCACGCCTACGTCGGCGGCTTTGAGCGCGGGCGCGTCGTTCACGCCGTCCCCGGTCATGGCCACGACCTGCCCGCCGGCTTGCAGCAGTTGCACGAGCCGCAGCTTGTGCTCGGGCAGCACGCGCGCGAAGATCGCGGCCGTCCGGCTCGCACGTTCCCAGGCTACCTCGTCGAAGCTCGCCAGCTCCGCGCCGGTGAAGATCGGCGCGTCGGGGAGCCCAACGGCGCGGGCGATCGCGGCCGCAGTCACGGGATGATCGCCGGTGATCATCACGACCCGCAACCCGGCCGCGCGCGCCTCCCGCACCGCCGCGGGCACGGCGGCGCGCGGTGGGTCGCTCAAGCCGACCAGCCCCAGGATCGTCAGGCCCCGCGTCGCCGCCGCGAGCGACGGTTGGGTCTCGGCCGCGAGCGTTTTCTGGCCGACGGCCAGGACCCGCATCCCCCGCGCGGCCAGCGCTTCCGCGCGTGCCTGGAGCTCGGCACGGGCTGTGTCGGGCGCGGCCATGGCCAGGAGGGATTCGAGCGCGCCCTTGGTGCAGGCGACGACCCGGTCGCCGGCCTGGTAGACCAGCGTGACCGAGCGGGTGTCCTGGTTGAACGGGTGCGTATGCAGCAACTCCCATCCGGCCGGCATTGGCTCCACTCCGGCCTGGAGGCGCGCCAGCAGGATCGCGGTATCGGTGGGGTCATCGGAGGCTGCTTCCGTCGCGAGCGCCGCGGCGTGCAGCAGGTCGTCGGCGGCAATCGCAGCAACGGGGTCGAGCTCGGTGAGCGTCATCCTGTTCTCGGTCAGGGTGCCGGTCTTATCGGTGCAGAGCACGGTGACGGCGCCCAGCGCCTCGGCCGCCCGCAGCCGCTTGACGAGGGCGTTGCGCCGGGACAGTCCCAGCGCGCCGAACGCCAGCACCATCGTGATAATGATCGGCATTTCCTCGGGGATCGTGGCAAAGGCGAGCGTCATCCCGGTCAGGATCATGGCTTTGACGGGCTGGCCCAGCAGGATGCCGAGCAGCGGCACACCGATGCTGAAAAAGAGCGCGACGAAGACGAGCCGGCCACTGAGCGCCTTCATCGCCTGCTGGAGTGGGGTTTTGGGCTCGCGCGCGGCGTCGACCATGCCGGCGATGCGCCCAAGCTCGGTCTGCATGCCCGTGCCGGCGACGACCGCCCGGCCGCTGCCGCGCGTGATGATCGTACCAGCGTAGGCCATGGTGGCGCGCTCGGCCAGTGGCGTGGCGGGCGCCAGGATCCGCGCCGCATCCTTGTCGACGGGTACCGACTCGCCCGTGAGCGCCGACTCGTCCGCGCTCAGCCCCTGGGTTTCAAGCAGCCGCAGGTCCGCAGGCACGCGCTCGCCCGCGCGCAGCACCACGATGTCGCCCGGTACGAGCTCCGCGGCCGCGACCGTGCGGGTTTGGCCGTCGCGCACCACGGCCACCTGGGGTGGGGCGAGCGTGCCGAGCGCGGCGACCGCTCGCTTGGCGCGAAACTCGATCCAGAGCTCGATGGTCAGGATCGCGAGCACGATGCCCAGAATAGCCACCGCGTCGCGGGGCTCGCCCCAGAGCGCGTAGACGACCCCGACCGCGAGCAGGAGCAGGATCATCGGCTCGGTGATCTCTTCCAGCGCCACACGCCAGAAGGTCACCGGCCGGGTACGCACCAGGCTATTGGGACCCACCTTGTCGCGCAGGGTACGCACGTGGGCGGCGCTCAACCCCTGGCGTGGGTCCGCTCGCAGGCGCCCCAGCGCGTCGGACACCGGCCGGGCGTGCCAGTCGCCGGCCGCAACCTCCACCGGAGTTTCGCGTATGGTCACACTCCCTCCTCAACGCGCGACGGAGCGGCACAGAGCCTGCCTGGCGCCCGCGCGCATGACGCTTCCTGATCCCTTTAACGGAAGCCAGCCGGCCATCTTAGGCGTCTGCTCCAACCACCACCTCCAGCATGCGCGGCAGCGCCTCGAACGTCGCCGGCTGGTTGCCCACCAGCTCACCATCGACGTTGAACCACATACTGGGCGCTGCCGCGATCTTGACCTTGCGTGCCTGATGGAAGATGAGCAGCTCGCTGTCGAGGTGCCGCCCGACCAGGATCTGGGGGACCTCAATGACCAATTGCGGCAGCGGCGCGGCCGGCACCAGCATGATGTCGAGCAAACCATCGTCAAGCTTCGCTTGGGGTGCGACGGGGATGCCACCGGCAACGTAGCGCCCATTGGCGACGACAACGTTGTAGACCTCCAGCGCGCGCTCGTCCGCGTCGTCGAAGCTGAACGTGGCCCGGTACGTGGTCAGGTCGGGCAGCACCTCGGCGCCCGCGCGAAGGTAGGCCAGTGGTCCCCACGCGCGCTTCACCTCAGCGGTCACCTTTTCATCGAGCAGGCCGCTGAAGCCGCCGGCCGAGACGTTGATGAAGAAGCGGACATCGTCACTGGTGACCCGCACGACATCCAGCGCCTTCGTCCGCGCCGCCATGAGCGTCTCAATCGCTGCTTCGAGGTCAGTCGGCAGCTGGATCGAACGGGCGAAATCATTGCCGGTCCCGAGCGGAATGATGCCGAGACGCGCCTGTTCGAAGTCCTGGGCCAGGCCGTTGACGACTTCGTTGATCGTGCCGTCACCCCGGCGGCGATCACGAGCGTCGCGCCAGCGGCGAGTGCCGCCTGTGCCAGCGCCTTCGCACTCCCGGGCGCATCGGTTGTGTCGAGCTGGGCCTCCCCGAAGCGGCGGAGCGCGGTCGCCAGTTCGTGCGCGTCGGCGGCGCCTGCCTTTGGATTAAGGATGACGTGCGTTTTCATGCCAATGCTGCCTCCTCTCCGTCATCGTGCGGGCGATCATTAACCAGCGGAGGCGCCCCTTCGGCGTGGCCGGGCAGTGCTCCGGACCGGTCCTCGTGGACCCCTTCTCGCGCATAGACCTCTGCCGTAAAGCGCTCCAACGCCGCCCGCCCGCGCTCCAGGGCTTCAACCGCCAGGGCGTGCCCCGGCGCGCCAAAAAAATCACGGGCTGTCACACGGTCCTGCCAGCGCTGGAGCTTTTCCCAGTCGGCTTCGATGTCCTCCAGTTCCGCGAACGTGAACTTGCCCTTGCGGCTTTCACGGCTGATCTCGTCTTCGAAGCGCTCGACGTTCTCGATGACCTCGACATACTCGTCGTCCCGCGCCTGGTTGAAGCGACCGATCAGGTCCTGCTCCCACTCCGGTGACGGCGAGGTTGTTTCCAGCAGCGAGACCTCGCCCGCGAAGGCACGGATGCGCGCCGCGAGCTGTTCGAGGTCGGGACGGACATCCGGACGGTCCGGCAGAATGGCCGCGGCTTGCTGGAGGTATACGGCGCCCCGCTGCTTGAGCTGGCGCCAGACGAAGGTACGCCGGCTCGCCGGGTCCTGAGGCACCCGGTAGATCAACAGGAGCCACGTCAGGCCTGGATGGTCTGGTGGGGCTGCCATCATCCAGCCGCCTGTGATACAAGCACATTATGTAACATATGTGACATGATACGCTCGTAACACGGATTCGGCAAGGCGGGAGTGGGAAGCAGCGGAGACCGACTGTGCTCGTCCGCACGATCCGCACCGGAGGCGTGGCGCCTGAGGGGTGCTCCCTCTATCCGTGGTGGACAATTCAGGTCACCGCTCTGATCGGTTGACTGCCTCCACCTCTTGATTCATCCTTGCTCTCCTACCTCAGTCGTCCTACGGATTGGAGCGAGGAGGCCTGATGCGCGGAGCTATCT
>JBBSGA010000370.1:0-6172 GCA_038254585.1 Chloroflexales bacterium
CCCGGAGTTCAGCGATTTGACAACGGCGGTCGACACGGCGCTGAGCCATGTCCAGCAGCATCCCCAGCACGTTAAACAGCTGATGGCGACGTATCTGGATGAGGTGGTGGCCTTGGCCGCTGCCGCCTCGTCCAAAACATTATCTGAACGACTATAGCTAGGCCACGATCGAGTCCGTAACCCGACCGGCAGATGACGTCGAGGCGAAGCTCGTCCAAGGCTAGCTCACCTCGGGATCGATCTGGACCTGCCGGCTGGTCTCCGCACTTTCAAGCACCGCCTCGAGCATTGCCTGCACGATCATGCCCTGCCGCAGCGGCGCCTGGCAGCGAACGCCGTCGAGGATGCAGTCGACGAAATGGCCGACGATGCGGTCCCAGGCTTCAGGCTCCTTGGGGAGCGTGACAGCGGTGTCCACCGGCGCATTATCTAGCGTCCGGTAGAGCGTAAGCGGGTGCAGGCGGGCACCGCCGGCCGTGCCGAAGAGGGCGATCTGGAACTCGTCGGGCTGGTGCGAAGCCCAGAAGCTCTCGAGCTGGACGCTCGCGCCGTTCTCGAAGCGGATCAGGCCGCTGCCGTAGTCGTCCACCGCGAACTCGTGGGCGACCTCCGGAGGCTGGGGCTCGTAGGTCATGTAGCCCGCGCCGTGTGGCCCGAACTTCGCTCCGGCGACGCCCATGACGCTGAGCGGCCGGGGCATGCCCATCAGCCACCACGCCGCGTCGAGCATATGCACGCCCATATCGCGGAAGGCGCCGCCGCCTTTCCGGATGAAGCCGGGGCGGCGAATGGGGATCCCGCTGCGACGGATGCTGCGTGCCTGGGCATAGTAAATCTCGCCAAAGACACCCTCGGCACTGCGGCGCCCGAGGTATTGAACCTCGGCGCTATAGCGCGTCGAGAGCGCCATCATGTTGACGACGCCTGCGGCCTCAGCGGCGGCGACGATCTGTTTCGCGGCCGCGAGGGAGTCGGCCAGCGGCTTGATAATCAGCACGTGCTTACCGTGGCGGACGGCCTCGAGGGCGATCGGAACGTGCCATTGATTCGGCGTCGCGATCAGGAGGGCATCGATCTCCGGGTCGCGGCAGAGCTCGAGGTAGTCGGTGTAGAGCCGCGGCGGCGAAGGCAGATCGGCGGCGAAGGCACGCATGCGATCTTCGACGACGTCGCACAGCGCTACGATTCTGCCGCGCGGGTTGCTCAGTATGCCTCCGGCCAGCGGCTGGCCGATCACATTCATCCCGACGAGCGCCGCGCGCACCTCGTTCATCTTGCCCTCCTTCATACCATGCTCACGTCTCTGGGGCTGCTTCGCTCGGCCGAAGCACCGGCCTGGCGGCGTCCCAGTGTAGTGAGCCCCCCGCCACGCGTCAAGGCCGAGTGGAGCCGGCATCGCCAGGGACGCGCGGCGATTGCCAGGGCGGGTATACTTGGGCGTCATGACGAGAGCTACTGAGCCCCCGATTCGCTTCGCCGTGATCGGACTGAATCACGGCCATGTCTATAGCCAGGTGAGCGTGCTGCTCCAGGCTGGTGCGGAGCTTGCAGCGTTCTTCGCCGCGGAACCGGAGCTGGCGTCCGCCTTTGCCGGGTCCTATCCCCAGGCGCGGCTGGCGCGTGGCGTCGAGGAGATCCTGGAGGATCCTGAGATCGCGCTGATCGTCACCGCGGCGATCCCGGACGAGCGTGCTGCGCTCGGCATCGCGGCGATGCGGCATGGCAAGGATGTCATGAGCGACAAGCCGGGCTTCACCACGCTGGCACAGCTGGAGGAGGCGCGCCGCGTCCAGGCCGCGACCGGACGCATCTATTCAGTCGTCTACGGCGGGCGCTTCGAGAACCCTGCGACCGTCCGCGCCGGTGAGATCGCAAGGTCCGGCACCATCGGCCAGGTCGTGCAGACCATCGGCCTCGGGCCGCATCGTGCCAGCCTACCAAGCCGGCCCGAGTGGTTTTTCCAGCGCGAGCGCTATGGCGGCATCATCGCCGACCTGGGCACGCACCAGGCCGACGAGTTTCTCTTCTTCACCAGCTCCACACGCGCGGAGATCGTGGTAGCCCAGGTCGCGAATTACAGCCATCCCGAGCATCCTGAGCTAGAGGACTTCGGCGACGCGCTCGTGCGGGGCGACGGAGGCACGGGTTATCTCCGGGTGGACTGGTTTACCCCGGAGGGGCTGGAGACCTGGGGGGATACGCGGCTCACCGTGCTCGGCACGGAGGGATATATCGAGGTCCGCAAGAACTGTGACATTGCGGGACGGCCCGGCGCGAACCACCTCTTTCTCGTGGACCGGCAGGGCACCCACTATCTCGACTGTAGTGATGTGCCACTGCCGTACGGCCCGCAGTTGCTGCGCGACATTCGCGATCGTACCGAGACGGCGATGAGCCAGGAGCACTGTTTCCTCGCCTCGGAGCTCGCGCTCCGGGCGCAGGCACAGGCACGGCGTCTCGGTTACCTACCGGGTTGCTTATGAGCCGCGGCAGGGATGCTGGCGGTGGTGGCGCGAGCAATCGTCACGGAGCTGGAGCTATGGGCACACTTCGACCGAGATGACGTGGTCTCTCCGGACGGAGCGCGGGTATAGAAGGAATTCATGCACCCCTTCAGATCTGAAGCCGGGCAAGCTCCGCGGGATGCCTCGGAGCTCCCGAACCTTCCCCCGGCGTTCCAGGAGCTCGCTATGGGCTGGCGGGCAGAGCCCGTGACCGTGGGGGAATCCGGGGCACAGGTCTTTCGACTGGAGCAGCTCGGCAGCGCTCCGCGGTATCTCAAGCTCGTACCACGGAGAGCCGGGATCGACACGACGGCCGAGGCGCGGCGGCTTGCCTGGCTACGCGGCCGCCTACCCGTGCCGGAGGTGATAGCGTTTGCAGATGAGCCAGCCGGCAGCTTTCTGCTCATGACGACGGTTGCGGGGCTGGACGCGATGGACTCCGCGCACGCCGCCGATCCGTCGCGGCTGGTCCGGCTGCTTGCGGAGGGGCTGCGGACGGTGCATGCTCTACCGATGGAGGACTGTCCGTTCGACCACCGCCTCGACGCGGAGATCGCCCGCGCCGAAGCGCAGGTGCGCGGCGGGCTGGTCGACGAGGCGGACTTCGACGAACAGCGCCAGGACCGGTCCGCCGCGGAGCTGCTGGAACTGGTGCGGCTTACCCGTCCGCGGGCGGAGGAGCTTGTCTTTACTCACGGCGACTACTGCTTGCCCAATATTATGCTCGAGGGAGGACAAGTCGCCGGGTTCGTCGACCTTGGCGCGGCCGGCATGGGCGATCGCTATCGTGACCTGGCCCTGGCTGCGCGCAGCATCGAGCGCAATCTCGGCGAGGGCTGGAGCGCGCTTCTATTCGAGGAGTATGGCCTGAACGCGCCGAACGCGGCCAAGATCGAGTTCTTCCAGCTGCTGGACGAGCTCTTCTAGCGGTGACGGGCGGAAACGCCGAGCTCGAAGAAGACCACGCGGGCGAGCCGGCCGTGGAGGCGCCGGACACGCGGGGCGAGTCAACGCTGGACGACACGGGCGGCTCAGATCCCAACGAGGGTCATCGCAAATCGCGCTCCCTTTCGCCGGCCGCAACCGTCGCCCGGCTGCGAGCACGGCTGATGAGACAGTTCCGTCTGGTCGAGATGCCGATCGACTTACCGCGGAGCGGCCTCACCTACCGGATCTGGCAGCCTGCTGCCATCGATCCTCTGTTAGACGCGGCTGCCGAGGATCCGGAAGAGAACCTGCCGTATTGGGCAACGACTTGGCCGAGCGGCATGGCCTTAGCGGACGTTGTCCTTGCGTGGCGCGACCGGTTCGAGGGGCGGCGCGTGCTTGAGCTCGGCTGTGGCCTCGGTATCACCGCCACCGCGGTCCTGGCGGCAGGCGCACGCCTCGTGGTAACCGACTATGCCCGGGAGGCTCTCCTGCTCTGCCGTTTGAACACGCTGCAGAACGTGGGGCGCGCCGCACCGGCGCTTCCGCTCAACTGGCGCTCGCCACAGCCGGCTCTGCTGCGCGCGGCAGGGGCTCCCTTTCCCGAAGTTCTCGCCGCGGACGTGCTCTACGAGGCGCGCGACGTCGAGCCACTCTTGGACCTGATCGAGCACGTGGTCGCTCCCGGCGGCACGCTCTGGCTTGCAGAGCCCGGCCGGCTGACGGCACAGCACTTCCTCCAGGCGGCAGCCGGGCGCGGCTGGCACGACGACTCCCTCCACCATGCCGGGCCGTGGACCACGCTCGGCGACGCCGGCGTGGTCGTCCACATTCATCGCCTCCACCGCGGCGAGGAGGAGTAATCGTCGGGCGCCTCGGGCCGGGGGCAGCTGCGACGCGGCGAACTTGTTGTACCATGGCCGCCGGGAGAGGGCGCCTCCCACAGTAAATGGCACGGGAAGCCGGGCCAACGGAGAAAGGGCAGGATTCTTGCATGATTGTTCTGGCGATAGGCGCGCATCCGGACGACGAGCTCTATGCCGGCGGGCTGCTGGCGAAGTATGCCGAAGAAGGACATGACGTTTATATCTTGCTGAGCACGCGAGGAGAGGGTGGGCCCATGGGTGACCCGCCGATCGGTGGGCGAGCAGAGCTGGCCGAGTTTCGGGGGCGCGAGGCGCAGGCGGCCGCCCGCGCCCTGGGGGCGCGGGATGTTCTTTTCCTCCCGTTTCAAGACCCGGTTCGCAATACCGACGGCACGTTGTATCCGATCAATGCGACGCGGGAAGAGTTCAGTGCGGCGATCGCCGACGTGCTGGGATCGTTGCGGCCGGACGCGGTGATCACGCATGGCTCGGGCGGCGAGTACGGCCATCCGCAGCATCTCTTCACGCACGCGGCGGTCTTCGCCGCGCTCCAGGCGCTCAGGCCGTGGCATCCGCGCGAAGTATTGACCTGGGAGGCAGCCTACCCGGAGGCCGGGACGGACCGCAAGGTCAACCCGGATGATCCGGCCGACATCGTGATCGACGTAACGCCGTGGCTGTCGAAGAAGCTGGCGGGCTATCGCGCGCACCGCACGCAGTACCCTGCCTTTTTCAGCGCGGCCCGCGGCGAGACGCTGGAGCACGTTGTCGAGCGCGACCGGATCGAAAGCTACCATCGCTGGCCACAGGAGGAGCATTCGAATGGGATTATGTGAATTACACTTCCGCAGCACGGCGCTCGAGAAGCACACGGGCGCGAACGTGATCCTGCCGGAGGGAGAAGCGGCGGAGAAGGGGCCGTTTCCGGTCTTTTACCTGCTGCACGGCCTTTCCGACGACTACACGCGCTGGGCACGTCAGACGAGTATCGAGCGCTACGTCGAGGGCCTGCCCTTGATCGTAGTCATGCCCGACGGGGGACGCGGCTTTTACTCGGACGCAGAGCAGGGCTTCGCCTATGAGACGGCGATAGTGAAAGATCTGGTGGATTACGTCGACCGGATGTTCCACACCAAGGCGGAGCGCGCCGGGCGGTGCATCGGCGGGCTCTCGATGGGCGGATACGGAGCGCTCAAGCTGGCGCTCAAATATCCCAACCTCTTCTGCTCGGCCAATAGCCACTCGGGAGCGCTCGGCTTCGCGCACGGCGATTTCCCGCCTGATAACCCGTTCGGCGTCGAGTTCGAGCGTGTCGTCGGCAAGCATCCCGCCGGCGGTCCGAACGACTTGTTCACCCTGGCCGAGCGGATCGACCGAGCGCGCCTTCCGGCGCTGCGCATCGACTGCGGGACCGAGGACTTTCTGATCGACGACAATCGCGCGTTTCAGGCGCACCTGGCGAAGCTCGATCTACCCCACGAGTACGCGGAGTTCCCGGGCGCGCACGACTGGAGCTACTGGGACACGCACGTGCAGGAGGCGATCGCCTTTCACCGGCGGTACCTCGGGCTCTAGTGGCCTGCCAATCGTCAATTGGCGAATTCGGACGGCGGTAGAGACGTTATTTATATCGTCTCTACCGCCGTTCACACAGCGATTGACAGACTACTGTGGCTTGTCGCCCTGGTCCCACCAGAGGGCCATGCGGGCGGTCGTGCCGCCGTCGACGTAGAGCACTTGGCCGGTGATGAAGTCGGCGGCGTCCGAGACCAGGAAGGCGACGGCGCCGGCAACGTCCGCGGGTCGGCCGACGCGGCCCCAGGGAACCAGGCCGTGGCCGAACTCGGTCGTATAGCCGGGGATGTCGAAGTAGCG
>JBBSGA010000371.1:0-6170 GCA_038254585.1 Chloroflexales bacterium
CTCGAAGAACTTCGTCGCGACGTCCTCATACGCTGGATTGGTCATCGCCAGCTCGAGCGCCATCATCATCAGGTTCAGACAATACATGCCCATCCAGCTCGTGGCATCGCTTTGTTCGAGCCGGCCGCCGTCCGGCAAGGGCGCGCTCCGATCGAAGACGCCGATATTGTCGAGCCCCAGGAATCCGCCCTGGAAGACGTTCTTGCCGTCGGCATCCTTGCGGTTGACCCACCACGTGAAGTTCAACAGCAGCTTGTGGAAGATGCGCTCAAGAAAGACGGTATCGCCGACGCCACTGCATTTCTTGTCGATCTTGTAGACACGCCAGGCGGCCCAGGCATGCACCGGCGGGTTCACATCGCCGAAGGCCCACTCGTAGGCCGGGATCTGACCATTCGGGAACATGTACCATTCGCGTAAAATCAGGATTAACTGCCGCTTGGCCAGATCCGGGTCGATGAGCACAATCGCCAGGCAATGGAAGGCCAGATCCCACGCGGCGAACCACGGATATTCCCATTTGTCGGGCATCGACAGAATGTCGCGGGTCGTCACGTGGACCCATTGGTGGTTACGGCCGCGCCAACGTTCCGCGGGCGGCGGCGGCGCGGCTGCATCACCCTTCAGCCAGCCCTCGACCTCGTAGTGATACCATTGCTTGTTCCAGAGCAGCCCGGCGAACGCCTGCCGCTGGACGTTGCGCTCGTCGTCACTCAACGCCGCCGGCTGCACGCTGGCGTAGAAGGCGTCAGCCTCGGCGACGCGGGTCGCAAAGATGGCGTCGAAATCTTCAAACGGGGACGGCGTCGCCGTGCCGGTCAAGCGCAGGCGCAGGGTCACGCTTTCGCCGGGGCCGAGCTCGCGGTGATAGTGCGCCGCGGCTTTGGTCCCGACCCGCGCCGGATTGGTCCGCTCCAGCGCGCCCTGGCAGATCGCGGCGTGGATGGCGTCTTTGACGTATGGCGTCGCGTTGGGAACGCCGTAGAGCCGCTCGGTGTTGGTTTCGTTTTCGGTGAAGAGGAGACGCGGATCGTCCGCGCAGTACAGCCAGCGCTCGCCCAAGGTCGCGTGCTGGGCGTAGATCGTCGTGCCGTCCAGGGCCGACAAGCGCGGCTTCGGCGGGCCGGCCGGGTTCCAGGCCCACGTGTTCCGAAACCACAGATGGGGTAAGACATCCACCGCGGCGGCGTCCGGCCCGCGATTGGCGACCGTGATGCGGACCAGGATGTCGTGCGGCGCCGCTTTGGCATATTCGACGAAGACGTCGAAGTAGCGGTCGCCGTCGAAGACGCCGGTGTCCATCAATTCATATTCGGGTGCGCTCCGATCGCGGCGGCGATTCTCCTCCACAAGCCGGGTGTACGGGAAGGTGGCCCACGGATACTTGTAGAGCATCTTCATGTAGGCATGCGTCGGGGTATTGTCGAGGTAGAAGTAATACTCCTTGACGTCTTCGCCGTGGTTGCCCTCGGGGCCGGCCAGGCCGAAGAGACGCTCTTTGAGGATCGGATCGTTGCCGTTCCACAGCGCGAGCGCGAAGCACAGCACCTGCGCGCGGTCGCAGATCCCGGCGAGCCCATCTTCGTTCCAGCGGTACACGCGGCTGCGGGCATGGTCGTGCGGAAAATAGTCCCAGGCGGAGCCGTCAGCGCTATAGTCCTCGCGCACGGTGCCCCAGGCGCGGTCGCTGAGATACGGCCCCCACGCTTTCCAATCGACGGTACGGTCGCGTGTGACGTCCAGGCGGCGCTGCTCGGCGGTCAGGTGGTCAGGCATACGGAGTGCTGCTTTCCCACGGCGGCACTTGGTCCGCCGCGGCATGGCCTGTCTTCCGTGACGCACGAACGGGGAGGTAGACCGCGTCCGTACCGGAGACGGCGACGCGAGATCTCCTGAGCGTGGATCGTGCATGCACTATCGGGCACCTTCTGAATCCGGAGGCTGTCGCAGAGTGAGTCGTCCATTACATCACGCTGCTGGCGCTCTGTCTTGTCGGAGCCACCGATCACTTGAGCGTGACGCTGAGCTGCGGTCCTAAGCCACTGACCTCGCGTGACTGAATGTAGACACCATTCGGATCCTGGCTCATGAGCCCGAGGCTCAGCGGACCGTTGTCGGTTACTGCGGCGGTCACATCGAACTCATACCACTCGCCAGGGCTCACGGGACCCTTTGTCGCTAAGACCGGCCCGTCAATGGCGGGGCGGGTATTGTAAGTAACCTTCGTCTCGTCCCAACTTGTGTTACTCATACGGGCGACTGAACCGCCACTTGGGGAGCCACCGTTATAGTCCGGGTCGGCAGTCACATAGACCCTAAGTTTAGCCGAGGCGACGGGACGACTTAGACCGCTCAGCTCGAACTTGATGTACGTCTCGCGGTATGGAGAAGCATCGATAACCAGGAGGCCATCTTTGCCGAAGTTGGTGTCCGGGAAATCCTTGCTAACGAAGGTGTCGGCTACCGCGAGGAAGGTCAGGGATGAAGGCGGTGCTGGCGTTGGCGGGTGAGTCGTGCTGGGTGAACCCAGTAGCTCGCTGCCGAGCAATCCCAGGAGCACCTTGAACTGCTCGGTCTTGTCGGGGTGCCACTCGAAGCGCGCTCGTTCGAACCACTGTGTCAGCACCATATCGCCCGCCCGATTCTGCTCGGTCTTAACGCCCGTCAAAGGGAAACCAAAGAGCTGCAACGACTGGTTGTAGGCGTCTAACTTCGGATCGTTCAATCTATGGCCTAACCAATAGGTTAGGAACGGGCCGCACACGTCGCGATTCGTGAGGTCGAAGTGCTGACAGGCGCCGCCGAGCGGATTCCCGTTATTGGGCTCACTATGCCAGTCGCGCCCCTGCATTTGCAGCAGCTCGGCACCGAGACGACCCAGGAGCACGTCATATGGCGCGACGTTCTCGGTATGTTGTTCGAAGCGCGCTCGTTCGAACCACTGCGTTGGGTAGGTCTTTTGCGTGTCAGCATTCACCTCATCATGCTGCGGGGTAATGGGATACCCAAAAACCGGGAGGCCACCATTACTGTTCCAGAAGGTGGCGAGTCGACCGTCGATACAGTCAGTAATTCCGGGAACCTGGAAGCACTGCGGAGCTGAGAGCGGCCGGGCAGCAGCAGGGGTAACAACGAGCAAGGCGAACAGGGCGCCGGACATGTATCGAAGCATAGCGCGCTCCTTCTTTCCAAACATATGGGTGACCGACAGAACGCGTAGTGTATGTCGCGCCCGGCGCGATTGCAAGCCACCCAACCGATCTCGTCACACTATCGGGCCGTCGCACTGCACGCCGGCCAGCGGCAACGGACGCTGCTGCTCAATGCCTCGAGGTCGTCGGGCGTGGTTGTAATGAGGTGTTGACGTCCCGGCCGGAATAGCATATCTTCTGCGATGACAACCGAGCGATTTCCCCTCCAGGAGGAGTAGGCCGCCGGCGTCCCGATAGAGAAGGTGTGGCTATGAGCTGGAAGCCACCACGGGAGCCTGCCGCCGAAGGTCGCCTGGCGTGATTGCCGAAGAAATCCGTATGTGCGGAGACTAGACCGGCACGGATGCGCCCGTTACGCGCGACCCTGAGAGATCAGGCGACGAGTGCGCCGGCAGACGCATGCCGGCGAAGCGAGGTGGTACCACGGAAGGTCAGGCCCTTTCGTCCTCACAGAGGACGGAGGGGTTTTCTGTTTGCCCACCGGCCCGAGGCCGGCAGGATGGCCTGGCGGAAGCTATGATACGCCTGAGGAGGCATACGTGAGCTTAGCAAAGCGCTACGATCCCAAGATCGTCGAGCCCCGGCTGCAAGCGTTCTGGCAGCAGGCGGGCACCTATCAGTTCGAGCCCGCGTCCGACGCGCCTGTCTTCTCGATCGACACGCCGCCGCCGACGGTTTCCGGTTATTTGCATCTGGGGCATGTCTATTCGTACACGCATGCCGACGTGGTGGCCCGCTTCCGGCGCATGCGCGGCTACAACGTCTTCTACCCGATGGGCTATGACGATAACGGCCTGCCGACTGAGCGCCTGGTCGAGCACCGGCTGGGTATCACCGCGCTGCAGGTCGGACGCCAAGCCTTCATCGAGAAATGCCTCGATCTGAGCGTCGATCTCGAGCGCGATTACCAGGCCCTCTGGCAGCGGCTGGGACTCTCGATCGACTGGCGCCACATCTACCGCACTATCGACGATCGCTCGCGCCGCACCTCGCAGCTTTCCTTCATCGAGCTCTATCGCAAGGGGCTGGCCTACCGCCAGGATGCCCCGGCGATCTGGTGCCCTGAATGCCGCACCGCGATCGCCCAGGCCGAGCTGAACGACCTCGCACGTGAGAGCGAATTCGTGACACTTGCGTTTCGTCTCGACAATGGCGCGACGCTGCCGATTGCCACCACCCGTCCGGAGCTGCTGCCTGCCTGTGTGGCAGTCTTCGTCCATCCCGGCGATGAGCGCTTTCGAGACCTTGTCGGACGGCGCGTGCGTGTGCCCCTCTTTGGGCAGGAGGTCCTTGTGCTGGAAGATCGCGCGGCGGACCCAGAGAAAGGCACCGGCGCGGTAATGTGCTGCACCTTCGGCGACACGACCGATATCGAGTGGTGGCGCAGCCACGATCTGCCGCTGCGCGCCGTCGTCGAGCGCGATGGAAGATTAGGGGCGGCAGCGGGCGACTTCGCGGGCCTACCCGTACCCGAGGCGCGTCGGCGGATCGTCGCGGCGCTCGAAGCCCAGGGGCTCGTTCTCGATCGGCAGTCGATTACGCAGTCCGTGCGGGTTCACGAGCGCTGTGATACGCCGGTGGAGTACGTCGTGGCGCGGCAGTGGTTTATCAGGGTCCTCGACCACAAGCAGGCGCTGCTCGAGGCCGGCGAGCAGATTACCTGGCGGCCGGCGCACATGCTGGCGCGCTACCGCGAGTGGGTGGAGAACCTCCGCTGGGATTGGGGTATCTCGCGCCAGCGCTACTTCGGCGTTCCACTTCCGGTCTGGTACTGCGCTGCGTGTGGCGCAGCCGTGATGGCCGGCGAGACGCAGCTTCCGGTCGATCCGACCCACGCGCAGCCGGCAGCTCCGTGCGCGTGCGGCAGCACCTCGTTCGAGCCGGAGCAGGATGTGATGGATACGTGGGCGACCTCGTCGCTCTCGCCGCAGATCGCGGGCCAATGGCAGGCCGATCCGCGGCTCTATGCACAGGTCTTTCCGATGTCCCTGCGCCCGCAGGCGCATGAAATCATTCGCACCTGGGCCTTCTATACCATCGTCAAGTCGTACCACCACTTCGGCGAGGTGCCATGGCGGGAGGTGCTCATCTCCGGCTGGGGGCTTGCGCCGGAGGGAACCGGGAAGATCAGCAAGAGCCGGGGCGGCGGCCCGCTGCCGCCGATGGAGATGATCGAGCGCTACTCGGCGGATGCCCTGCGCTACTGGGCGACCAGCACCGGCGTGGGGCGGGACGCGGTTATCAGCGAGGAGAAGATCCAGGTCGGGACCCGGCTCGTCACCAAGCTGTGGAACGTCGCCAACTTCGGCCAGCGCTTCCTGCAGGACTACGATCCTCCCGCCGAGCGGCCGGCGCTCTCGGTCGCCGACCGATGGATGCTCTCCGCCCTGCAGGGGCTGGTCCGGCGGGTTACCGACGCCTTCGACGCCTGCGACTACGCGGCGGCCAAGAGCGAGGTCGAGCGCTTCTTCTGGAGCGCCCTGGCGGATAATTATCTCGAGCTGATCAAGCGCCGGCTCTATGACGTGGCCAACGCCGGGCACACCGCCGCGCGATACACTCTGCACCACGTGCTGCTCGCAATCGTCAAGCTTTTCGCGCCGATCTTGCCATACATTACCGAGGAGATCTACCAGGGGCTGTTTGCGAGTGTCGACGGAAAGGCGTCGATCCACATCGCCGGGTGGCCGATCGTCGACGAGACCCTCGTGGACGGTCGCGCGGAGGCCGCCGGAGAAGCACTCGTCGACATCGCCACGGCCGTCCGACGCTATAAGAGCGAGCACAGCCTGCCGATGAGCGCTGAGCTGGAGCGGCTGCACATCGCGACGCAGGATGCCGGCCTGGCCCAGGCGCTGCGGGACGCGGAGGACGATCTCCGCAGCGTGACGCGGGCCGGGAGCGTCGAGGTTGGCGCCGGCTTGGCTCCGGGCCTGGTAGTAGTGAGCGCGACGGGCA
>JBBSGA010000372.1:0-6162 GCA_038254585.1 Chloroflexales bacterium
CACTCCAGCGACCCATTACCCGCCCGCTAAGTGGTGGGGTGTCGGGGGGGGCCGCGACAGCGCCCACTGGGGCGCACCGGGCGGGGGCGGCCTGACCCGCGGCTAGCCTATGTGGCTCGCACGAGGTCGAGCGTGCGCGGTTGGTAACCGGGGAAGACGTCGCCGACGCGCGTATTGCCGAGACGCCGCCCGACGATCTCGCCGAGGATGTCGCGGAAGTCGGTCGTGACTTGCAGGTCGCCGGGGCCGTAGAGCTGCTCGGGATGCAGACCGGGCCATTGGCTGTAGATCTTGCCGCCGTTGACCGCGCCGCCGATCACGAAGGCGCAGTTGCCGTGGCCGTGGTCGGTGCCGCCGCTCGCATTCTCCTTGACGCGCCGCCCGAACTCGGACATCACCACGATCGTCAGACGATTGACCTGGTCGTGGAGGTCGGTCACGAAGGCCTCCAGTGACTGCGCGAGGTCGCCCAGCAGCTTCGCCATCTGGCCCTGCGCGCCGCCCTCGTTGGCGTGGGTGTCCCAGCCGCCGATATCGGCGCAGGCGACCTCCATGCCCTGGTCGCTCTTGGCCAGCTGCGCGATCTCCTTCAGGGAGCGGCCGAAGGGCGATTGGGGGTAGTTGGCGCCGGCAGCCGGTTTGTAGTCGGGCTTGAGATGCTGGTCGATGCGCTCGAGGACGCTGAAGGTCTGCGCCGCGACGCCGTTCAGCGCGCCGTCGCTGCCGTACAGCTCGCGCAGCGCGGCCTGGATCACCGGCCCGCTGCCCGGCTGCTCGCGGAGGTGGAACGAGGCGATCGAGCTCATCGCCACGGCCGCGGAGCCGCGCAGCGACGACTGCAGCAGACCGCCCATGCCGACCGCGCGCAGCGGCGAAGCGTTGGAGCCGGCCGTCAGCTGCAGGTGTCGCCCGAGCCACCCGGTCGCCGTGCTCTTGTCGCCGGGCAAGCCGCGCTCCATGTAGTCCATCCCGTCGAAGTGCGAGTGGGTCGGGTCCGGCGACCCGCAGGCGTGCACCGCGGCCAGGAGCTTGGCGTCGTAGAGGCGCTTCAGCGGCGCCAGGCTTGGATGCAGGCCGAAGAAGCCGTCCAGGTCGAGCGCGGCGGCCGCGCCTTTACCGGGCTGCGCGATCGCAATGTTCGAGCGCTGGCTGTAGTACTGCTCCTCGCCATGCGGCACGACGATGTTGAGGCCGTCGGCGGCACCGCGCTGGAAGACGTAGAGCAGCAAATCGCGCGCTGTAGGAGCCGTCTGCGCCACTGTGCCGCGGCTGCGCTCGCCAGAAGCCGCTCTCCCCAGCAGGGATACGCCCCGCGTCAGGAGCTCGCGACGGGTTAAGGTTGGATCTATCTGGGCCATGGGTTTCTCCGTTCTTCAGGCTAGCGAAACTGTGAGATCGGCGCCGCGAGCAGCAGGCCGGCCGCGACGGGCGCGCGCTGCTTGACCTGCGTGGGCGTCGCCTGCGGACCGCCGAGGAACTTGGTCAGGTAGGCCGTGAGATCGGCCGCCGGCCGGCCGGGCAGCAGCGCCGCGACCAGCCGCTCGGCCGTCGTGGCGGCATCGCGCGCGTCTCCCGCAATCGTGGCCAGGTCCATCTTGGCGTCTTTGACCTGGCCGTGGGCGAGCGTCAGGGCCAAGTTCCAGCGTCCAAGCAGGCCGTCGGTGGTGGTCCACGCCGGTCCGACGTCGGGATACCCCGCGGGCGCCGCCTCGCCGAAGATCGGCTGCGCCAGGCCTCGCAGCTGCTGTGCCAGCGCCTTTCCGTCAGTTTCGACGCCGGTTGCGCGCGCGACGGCGAAGACCCAATCCAGCGGGCGCCGGAACTTCTGGCCGCGCGATGCGCCAAACTCGGGTGCATGGGCGATTGCCGCCATCATCTCGCGCAGGTCGCCGTCGGTCGCCTGGAAAACGCCGGCGATGCGATCGACCAGCGTAGCCGGCGGGACGTCGGCGACAAACCGGCGGCAGAGCTTGAGCGCGATGAAGTGCGCCGTCTTGGGGTGGAGCGCCAGGAGGTCGAGCACATGCTCGCCATCCTCGATGCCTCCTCCCGCCGGAATCTCGCTTCCCAGCACCGTCTTCGCCGCGACGTCGTGTTGGCGCGGCGCGAAGTAGAACGCGCCATCCTTGATCGTCCAGCCTGTGAAGCAGCGCGCGACGGCCACGACGTCTTTCTCCGTGTAGCCGCCGTCGACGCTGATCGTATGCAGCTCCATCAGCTCGCGCGCATAGTTCTCGTTCGGCGCCTGCTTGCGGTTGAGGCGGTTGTCGAGAAAGACCAACATCGCCGGGCTCTTCGCGCTGGCGCCGAGCAGATCGCGGAACTTGCCCAGGACGTGCGGGCGGATGGCGTCCCGATCGTCAAGCGTCTTGAAGAACCGGCACTGCTGTTTACCGATGAAGACGTTGAAATGGTTCGACCAGAAATCGACCAGAACCTCCTGCAGCTGGCGACGGCTGTAGAGGCCGCGCAGCACCGTCGCCTGCGCCAGCTCCTGCTGGACTTGCCGGGGCGGCTGCTGCAACAGGCTCGTCCCGTCCATGGTCAGCGTCGGGAAGAGCGACAGGCGCGCGTCAAGGGCGCTGTCGTCGATCTTCTCGGGATGCAGCTGCTCCTGAAGGTACGCTTCGGCGCCGATCCGGTGCACACGGTCGACCTCGCCGGTGGTCGGCCCGAAGGTGATCCGGTTGAGCAGATGCACGGCGGCATCATCCGGCGCGGCGCTTGCGGGCTGAAAGATGTGGCGCGCGAGCGGCGAGAGCTCGCCGTGAGGCTGGAGCTCTGCGATCGCCCAGGCCGGCAGCCCGGCCGCCGCGAGCAGCGCCGCCGTGCCTTTGATAAATGTGCGCCGGCTCACCGGCATCTCATCACCTCGTCTGCTATGCCCGTCGTCCGGCGAGCTACGGTGTGAGATTCAGTCTAGTCCGCAACTCTAAGGAATTGATGAGGAAAGCCTAAGCCGTCTGTAAGAGCCTTGGCTGGCCAGACGCCGGCCGGTGACAAACGACGCCTGGCACGCATCGTGCCCTTACGGCGCACTTGTAAGAGGAGGAGATGATTATGGCCGAAGTGTACGAGCAGCCGCGAGGCGCTGCAGCTAGCAAGCCGGCGCACGCGCGGCGTCCTGGGGTGCCCGCGTGGGCCTGGCCGCTAATCCCACTGGTTCTCGGCGCCCTCGCGCTAGGGCTCTCCCTGCGCGGTGCCAACGACCAGCGCGCTGGGAGCAGCCAGCCCACGGCAGGTAATGCCGTGACCGATATGCTCACGGTCGTCAACGCGGCCGATAAGAGCACATTTGTCGGGAGGCCGGCCGAGTTCGCCAACGTCAAGGTCCAGAATGTGACCGGGAACCGAAGCTTTTGGATCGGCCCGAACAAGGACCAGCAGCTCTTCGTCGTCGCGGACGACCCGAGCAATGGTGGACCGCCGGCCGCCGCAGCACAGGTTCAGTCCGGTCAAAACGTCACGGTGAGCGGCGTGATCGAGCAGCTGCAGGGCGCGGCCGAAGCGCAGAAAACCTGGGGGCTCGACGCCGCGAACAGCGCACAGCTTGCCAAACAAGGGATGTACGTGCGCGCGAAGCAAATCACCGGGGCGCGATAGCCCAGGTGCACCGGCGTTCGACGGCTCCGCCAACGTATGGCTGGCGTCAACACTGAGGAATAAAAAGGACCAATAACATGGCAGATGGATCCAATCGAAGACAGACGGGTGTACCCGAACGGGTCGATGTATACCAGACACCGGCGGTGGTCGAGCCGGTTCAACAACCGGTCGTTACCAACGAAACTCGAAATGTCAGCGTGCAAAACGAGCGTGTAACGCCTATCGACCGTATCCGCTGGGGTCCGATCATCGCCGGGATCTTCGCGGCGCTCTCGACGCTTGCGCTCCTGAGCTTGCTCGGGCTCGCCATCGGCGCTTCCAATGTCGACACGGGCAGTCGGGCACGCGACTATGGGATTGGCGCGGGCATCTGGGGTGGTCTCAGCGTGCTCGTCGCCTTCCTAGTCGGCGGCTGGCTGGCCGCCCGGACCGCGGCGGTGCGCGGGGAGCACGAGGGGCTGCTGCATGGCGCGATGGTATGGGCCGTCGCGATTCCACTGCTGCTCTACCTGCTCACGAGCGGTGTGAGCTCACTGGTCGGGACCGCCGCGACGACGAGCGCGCAGGTCGCGGGCGCGGCGGCTGGGCAAGCCGCCAACAATCCTGCCGTGCAGGCAACGGCGCAGGCGGGCGCAGCGGGGGTCCAGGCGACAGCACAGGCGCTCACGAACCCCCAGAATGTCACACGTGTCGCCGGCACAACGGCAAAAGCTGCCTGGGGAACGCTGGGATCGCTCCTGCTCGGCCTCGGGGCCGCATCCCTCGGCGGCTACTTCGGATCTCGACGACGCACACCACGGCAAGAGCAAAACGCCGAGCTGGGGTAGCGAATGGTGGAAGCCGATCAGCGGACGGTGGGATGAACCCACCGTCCGCTTTGCTCTCTCCGGGAACCGGCCGGCAGTCTTCCAAGCCTCACGACGACCTAACGCAACCTTGCGCCGGCGTCGCTTGCCGCGCCGAGCCTACGCCGGTATGAGCGGGCAGCCCGGTGTGGTGACGCGCACGCGATACAGGGAGGTACGCGCGGTGATGTACATTGTGCGGCGGTCGGCATCGCCCCAGGCCAGGTTTGCCGGCCGCTCCGGCGTCACGATCACCCCAAGCGCCTGGCCGTCGGGCTCGAAGACCCAGACGCCGGTCGCGCCCGCGACGTAGAGATGACCCTCGACGTCGACCTTCAGGCCGTCGGGCGAGCCCGGCTGCGGGTGGTCCATGTCGCAGACGACCCGCGAGTCTGCGAACGATCCGTCCGCTCCGGCGTCGAAGGCGCGCACGTGCCGATGGCGCGAGTCGTCCACGTAAAAGATCGAGCCGTCGGGTGAGAAGGCCAGGCCGTTCGGCCGGTCGAAGTCGGCGAAGATGCGCTCGACCCTGCCGTCCGGGCGAATGCCGAAGACCCCGTTGCAGCCCTGCTCGCCGGGGTCGGGGTCGATGCCGTAGGGCGGATCCGTGAAATAAAGCGTGCCATCGCGGGCTACCACGACATCGTTCGGGCTGTTCAGCCGCTTGTCCTGATAGCTATCCGCCAGCGTGACGACCGTTCCGTCGAGTTCCGTCCGCGAGACGCGGCGATTGCCGTGCTCGCAGGCGATCAACCGGGCTTGCGCGTCCAGCGTCAGGCCGTTGCTATTGCCGCTGCCCTCACGCCAGACCTGAGCACCGTCCTCGGGCGTCCACTTGTAGATCCGGGCGGCCGGAATGTCCGAAAAGAGCAGGTACCCGTCGGGATGCCAGACCGGGCCCTCGGTAAACTGGAAGCCGGTGGCGAGCCGCTCGGGATCGCCGGTCTCGAAAAGCGACTTGAGCTTCATACGACCCTTTCTCGCTCCTACGATCTGCGGGCAGCGACGGCCGCCGCCGGACTAACGATACACTATCCCGCGCCTCTCGCCCGCGCCGTCCAGGGCACTATCGCGTAGAATAGCGGTATATAACCGACGACAGGAGGAGCACAGCCATGATTACCGATATCGGCCATGCCGCGTTCAAGGCGCACGATCTGGACCAGTCCCTGGCGTTCTACGCCAAGCTCGGCATCGGCGAGGCCTTCCGGCTGAACAATCCGGACGGCTCGCTCATGCTGGTCTACCTGCACGTGGCGGGCGACCGCTTCGTCGAGGTCTTCCCCGGGGGAGCCCCGCCCGATCCGGGGCATCCGGGGAGCTTCATGCACCTCTGCCTGCTCGTGGACGATATCCACGCCACGGTGGAGCAGCTGCGGGCCGACGGCGTCACGATCGATCGCGAGCCGAAGCGCGGCCTCGACCACAACATGCAGGCGTGGATCACCGATCCCGACGGCAACAAGATCGAACTGATGCAGCTCGTGGAAGAGTCTCCCCAGCGCAGCGCGGCGCGCGCGGCGCAGACGGCGTGACCACGCCCACCCGCAGCGGCCGATCCATAGCGGCAATGTGTAGAAGGTAACGGCTCTACCGATCGCCCACGACGCCGGGTGGGCGCGGAGCGGCGCGTGCGCACAATACCCGCGCCGCGCCCACCCGGCGCGGCGCCCCGGGCATATCCGGGGACCTCGGCTGCCCTGCATTGTCA
>JBBSGA010000373.1:0-6161 GCA_038254585.1 Chloroflexales bacterium
GGATGGACCAGTGCCACACCGGCCAGCGGATGACCATCCATGGCGCCGTCCGTGGAGTCTGCGCCGCCAAAGGGAGCAGGCGGTGACTGCCTAACCCGCAAAAAGATGAGACACACCCTGGTCCTGCTCCGGCCTTGACGTCCGGGATCGGCGCGGGTATGCTGCTTGAAGGTGAGCCTCTGGAGGAGCCGGGGATGACCGTTGCGCGACTGCCGCACTTGGTGACCTGGGACGATCAGCATGCCGCCAATCAGTTGATCGATCCGGCCGAGATGCTGCGACGGCTGGCGCGTGTGCTGGATGCCGAATTGGCCGAGCGCTCATTCCGCGGCGAGCCGCGCTACGAGCTCAGGCGGGTCTATCCGGGAGGCTTCGAGCTGGCGATCGTCGCCGGCCATATTTACGATACACGCGAAGCGCTCTCGATGAGCTTCGAACTGCACGCGGCCGGCATGCGCCGGCCCGTGGCCTCGTATCATCTTGCCGGCGGGCTCCAGCGCGTCAAAGTCTCCGATACGACCGCCTGGATCCGCGCGGCCAACGGAACTGTCCTGATCCTCGGCGAGGGCCTCGGCGGCCTAATCGAGGTTCAGAACTGAGTCGCTAGCCGGACGCCTGAAGCGAGAGCGCTGGTCCATTGCTCCTCAGGATCGGGAGACAACAACATCATCGCCGATCGACCTGCGATTTCTGATCTCGAAGCTGTGCCTACCGAGCTCTTCGCCGACGTAGCCGTTCGCGCACATATTTTCAACCATCCCGAGGCGATCTATACCTATGTGGTGCCGCCTGCGCTGCGGCCGCCGCTGCAGCCGGGCATGCTCGTCTGGGTTCCGCTACGGCGCAAACGAGTGCAGGGTATCGTCCTGGCGCTTCGGGAGCAGGCGCGCCCCGCGGCCGGTGGAGATGAGCCCGGCCTGCTGCCGTCCTTCACGATCCGTCCGATCGCCGACCTCGGCGACCCGGAAGTGCGCCTGCCGGACGCACAGCTTAATCTGGCCCGCTGGCTGGCCGGCTATTATCGCGCGCCGCTCTGGGATGCTCTCGCGCTCTTTCTTCCGCCTGGGATCGCTCAGGAGTCGGTGGCGACGTGGCATATCTTGCCCGCGGGACGTGAGGCCGAGCTTGGCGCGCTGCCGCCCGGCGAGCGAGAGCTGCTCTATTTCCTTAGGCGCAAGGGAGAGGCCTCCGAAGTAGAGCTCGACGAGGCGCTACGCGGGAGCATGGCGGAGCTGCGCCGTCTGGCGCTTGCGCTGGCGGAGCGTGGCCTCATCGCACGCCGGACTGCCCTGACCCGCCCGGCGGTGCGTGTCCGCCGCCGTCGCGTGGCGCGTCTCCTGCTCTCGGCGGAGCACCAGCCGGACGCCCTCGCCGCCATCAGGCACGCTCCGCGGCAGCGCGCGGCGCTCGAGACCCTCCTTGCCCGCAGGGCCACCACGCCGGCTGACGATCTATTGCTCCCGGCGGGCGACCTGCCGCTCGCGACGCTGCGCGCGTTGGAGGCACGCGGATGGCTTGCACTCGAGGCGGTCGAGGCGCTGCGTAATCCGCTGGATGGCTCGACGGTCGAGCGCGACATGCCGCCGGAGCTTACCGAGCGGCAGGCGCGCGAGCTCCATCCGATCAGCGGGGCGCTCGAGCGGCGCGAGCACGAGATCTTCTTGCTGCATGGTGTGACCGGCAGTGGCAAGACCGAGCTCTACCTACGGTCGATTGCGCGGGTCCTGCGCCAGGGCCGGCAGGCGCTCGTACTCGTGCCGGAGATCGCCCTAACCGCGCAGCTCGTCCGGCGCTTCGCCGCGCGCTTCGGACCGGCAGTAGCGATCCTCCATAGCGAATTGTCGCTGGGCGAGCGCTACGATACCTGGCGCCGGCTGCGGCGAGGCGAGGCGCGCATTGTCGTCGGCTCGCGCTCCACTGTCTTCGCTCCGTTGCCCGAGCTCGGCCTCGTGATCGTCGACGAGGAGCACGACGGCTCGTACAAGCACGCGGACGGAGTACGCTACGAGGCGCGTGACGTGGCGGTGCATCTGGGCGCGCTGACAAGGAGTGCGGTTATTCTGGGAAGTGCTACGCCCTCGCTGGAGAGCTACCAGGCCGCCCTTGACGGCCGCTACCGGCTGCTCGAGCTGCCGGAGCGCGTGACCCCGCGGCGTGGCAGTGGATCGCAGAGCATTCCACTGCCACCCGTGCGGATGGTCGACATGCGCGACGAGCTGCGCGCCGGCAATCGCTCGCTCTTCAGCCGCGCGCTCCAGCACGCGCTCAGCCGGACGCTGGCCGCGGGACAGCAGGCGATCCTCTTCCTGAACCGCCGCGGTCTCGCCTCGATCGTTCTCTGCCGCGACTGCGGCTACGTCGCAAGCTGCGTGCGCTGCTCGTCGCCGCTGGTGCTGCATAGCGTCCAGCACACCGCCTCCGCAGTGGCCGAGGCAGCGCCCTCGCCTTTCGACACGATTATGCGCTGCCACACCTGCGGCTATCGCGAGCTGCCGCCGATCCAGTGCCCGGAGTGCTGGAGCATGCGCATCCGGCATTTCGGCGTTGGCACGCAGCGCGTCGTCGAGGAGATGGCGGCGCTCTTTCCCGAGGCGCGCGTGCTGCGCTGGGATCGGGATGTAACCGGGCGTAAGGGCAGTCACGACCGTCTGCTCGACGCGTTCACGAACCACGAGGCCGACGTCGTCGTAGGAACGCAGATGATCGCCAAAGGGCTCGACTTGCCGCTCGTCACCCTCGTCGGCATCGTCTCGGCCGATATTGGCCTGCACCTCCCCGATTTCCGGGCTGCCGAGCGAACCTTCCAGCTGCTGGCTCAGGTTGCGGGTCGGGCGGGCCGCCGCGATATCGGCGGGCAAGTTGTGCTCCAGACGTACATCCCCGACCACTATGCTCTGCAAGCTGCTGCCGCACACGACTACCGGGCGTTCTTTCAAGAGGAGATCGCCTTTCGCCGCGAGGCGCACTACCCTCCCTTCGGCCAGCTTGCGCGCCTCGTCACGAGCTCGACTAGCATGGCGCGCGCTCGCGCGTCGGCGGAGGAGCTCGCATGTCGCATCGACGTAGAGATCGGTGCGCAGGGCGTCGCCGACGCGAGCGTGATCGGGCCGGCGTCGGCCTTTCTCGAGCGCGTGCGCAACCGCTACCGCTGGCACCTCCTGGTGCGCGCTCCCGACGTCCACCCGATCCTCGCGGCGCTTGGTCCGCTGCCGGGATGGATCGTCGACGTGGACCCCGTGAGCATGCTCTAGCATCTCGATACCTTGCTCGCACGCCTCCCTGCTTGCCGGCGTTGCGGTAGAATTCAACGCATGACTATAATAGACGTGAGAGCGGTCTCCACGCCTGGAGAGCCTGCCGCTATGCTGAGGTGTCTATGGCCATTCGCCATATCCTGAAAATTGATAATCCCGCAGAAAAGCAGATATTGAAGTCTAAGTCGGTGCGCATCAAGCAGTTCGACAAGAGCCTGCGGTCGCTTGCCGACGACATGATTGAGACGATGCGCTCGGTCGACGGCGTCGGCCTCTCTGCGCCGCAGATCGGCGTGCTGCGCCGTCTCGTGGTGATCGAGACGCCTGCCGAGCACGAGGAGCTTGCAGACGGCACGCTGCGTGAGACGAAGGCCTCCGAGCTCTTTGTGATGGTCAATCCCGAGATCTGCGAGCCGAGCATGGAGCGCACGGTGGTGCCCGAGGGCTGCCTGAGCCTACCGGGTTGGTATGGAGATGTGCCGCGGCCTGCCGAAGTGACGATCCGCTACCACGATCTACAGGGCAAAGAGCATAAGATCAAGCGTGCCGATGCGCGTGGATATGCCGTGGGTCGCATCGCCCAGCATGAGGTCGATCATCTCAACGGCATCCTTTTTACCGAGCGCATCGAAGACCTTTCGACGCTGCACGACCGGCGCACGGCCCAGCCCAAGCGCCGGCGTCTGCTCGGACGCCTGAAGCGGGAAGAGGCCGTCGCGGAGCCGGAGTAGATCGCCGTCGGGCTACAGTGCTCGCAGCAGAGCCTGGACGGCAAGACCGGCAAGCCCTAAGCCCAGCAGCGCAATCAGAAACGCCGGGACGAGGATTCGAGCCACTTGAAGCGCGCGGCGGTCGTACGAGACCCGCACCGCTTCCACTAAGGCGGCAAAGCGCCGGCCGCATGCGATCAGGCTTAACAGCAGCATGATCCAGACGGCCAGGATCAGCGGCATCCAGCGGCGCTCGCTCCATCCGAGACCGGCCGCGGTCAGCAGCAGCGCCGGCAGAATCAGGTAGCCGGGGACGAAGATGTGCGCCGCGCGCAGCAGACTGTCGAAGTGGTCGCCGCGGCGATCGTTGCGCGCCCTGGAAAGGCTCCGCCCTAGGAGGCCCCACGCCACGATCAGCGCCAGCGCGTGGAGTAGAGCGGCGCCGAACGCCAGGCCGAGCGAAGCCGCCAGGTCGATCGCTCCGTGGGCGCCCCGGATCAAAAGGAGTGTGCCGGGACGGAGGCTGGCCGTCAAGCGGAGAAGGCCGAGCAGCGCGCCTACGCCGGCTACATGCAGCCCTGCCTCGATCAGCGCAACTCCGCTCGCTGCAGACTGTGCAGCATAGGGAGCCGTCGTCACGGGTCGGTCCACGCGCAAGGGTGCCGGCGCAGGAGGCTCTACAACTGGCTGGGCCGCGGCCGCCAGTTGCTCGCGCCCGATCTGTTCCGAATCGAAGGTCTCGGCCAGCCATGTGAGGCCTTCCTGTGCCTGTGGATTGGCCGGGTCGCGCGCCAGCACCTGGCGCAGACAGTAGGCGATCTCATCCGGCTGTGTGTGCGTGCCGCTGAGCCAGAGCCATGCTTCGACGTTATCTGGATCGTCCCGAATTGCGATCTGGAGCAGGCTGCGTGCCCGCGCCTTTTCGCCGGCCAGCAGCGCCGCCCGGCCCTCGGCAACCAGCTCTGCCGCCGGCAGGCGTGTTACACGCGAGGTGGTCATCAAAGAAACTGCGCCGGGTCAACACGGCGCGGGCAGACGCGCTGCTTCTCCGCGCGAATGATCGACCGAATCTGGCCGACCGCCTCGTCGAGCCGCGACTCCTCGTTCACGACCACGTAGTCGAAGCTCCGGATATGTAGAAGCTCCTGCCGCGCGGTTTCGAGACGCCGTTCGAGCTGCTCGGTCGAATCTGTGCGCCGCCACTGGAGCCGCCCACGCAGCTCCTCGAAGGTCGCCGGAATCATGAAGATCAAGATCGCCTCGGGCGCTAGCTCGCGGATCGTCGCCGCTCCCTGAACGTCGATGCGCATCACGACATCCTTGCCACTGCCCAGGGCGTCACGAACCTCGGCCTTCGGGATTCCCTTGAGCTGTCCGTAGACTTCGGCCGATTCGAGGAACTCGTTCGCCCGAATCATGCGCTGGAACTCCGGCGTGGACAGGAAATGATAGTCGACACCCGGGATCTCGCCGGGCCGCTTCGGACGGTCCGTGGCGGTGACCACGAAATGAAAAGGAAAGCCCAGTTCACGCATCCGCATCAGCGCGGCATCCTTGCCGACGCCCGAGGGGCCTGACAAAACGACGAGCAGCGGCCATGGCCGTCGCCCCTCTACGATTGGATTGAGCGCCGGATCGTCCATTCTGCCTCTCGTTGACATCCGCTGTCGCGGTTGGTATCCTCGCAGGTCGTTCGACCGGATGGAAAATAAGATTGATGAGCGTTGATGCCTTGACGTTGGCTGCCGTGGTAGACGAGCTGCGGCGGATAATCGTCGGCGGCCGGATCCAGCATGTAACCCTGCCTGCGCCCTTGAGCATCGGGCTCGAGGTTTTTCGGGCCGGGCGCCGCTACCAGCTTCTCGCCTCCGCCAATCCGCGTAGCGCGCGCCTCCATCTGGTAGCCCAAAAGCCGACGCGCGGTGTCGAGCAGGATACACCTTTGCTGCTGCTGCTCCGAAAATATGTGCGTAACGGCGTCGTGACGGCTGTCGAGCAGCCACCGCTTGAGCGTATAGCGGTGCTGAGTATAACCAAATACCCCGGGGCACGCAAGGATGACGAGGACGACGGGTGTGTCTCATCTTTTTGCGGAGTTGCTGAGGAGGGGCGAGTCGCATATAGACATTCAGAAAAAGATCTGGACTCCAACGATGGTTCTGGCGCTTAGCAACGCACTGCCGAGTCCAAAACATTA
>JBBSGA010000374.1:0-6157 GCA_038254585.1 Chloroflexales bacterium
CGCCCTCGGCATAGATGTTGGCATCATTCTCCGGAATGCCTGCGCCGACCAAGGCTCCGACGAGACCGCCCGCCGCGGCACCCAACCCGGCACCCGCCGCAGTTGTGCCAAGCGTCGTCGCCAGCGTACCGGCCGCCACAACCGGCCCCACGCCAGGTATCGCCAGTGCGCCGAGGCCGACGAGCAGGCCCGCGAGGCCGCCAAGGACCGCCCCACCGGTTGCACCGGCTCCGGCACCCGCGGCCGCTTCGCTATCGCCGTCACGTACGTTGTACTCGCCACGGGCATTGTTGGCGACGACACTAATATCGTCCGCGCCGAAGCCCGCGTTGCGCAGCTCCTGCACAGCCCCCTGGGCATCCTGACTCGTGTCGAAAAGACCAACTACTGACTTAGCCATGTGTTAACCTCCAATACTGTTTCGCCAACCGAGGGCCGATACGGCACTCTACTAGCTGATACTATGTAGCATGCCCTATGCCAGCACTTTCCGGTGCTCCCAGGTTCTCGATGTCGACGTGCTCCTCGCGCAGCACGATGCGCGCTTGCTCGGTCTCGTCAATGCGGCGCTTGGTGATGCGGATCTCCTCCTTCAACACAAGGCGCTTTTCGACGACGAGCATCTCTTCGAGCACGGGGATGATCAGCGTATCACCCTCCTGGCGGGACCCAATCTCGTGGTCAAGCGGCTGGCCCAGGGGAACGCGCTCGACCGTTACCTCCTCACGGAACGCCGGCTGCTCGACGACCTGCTCACGCTCCTCGACCCGTTTGTGAACGCGCACGCCACCGCGCTCGATGATGCGCCGTCCAACCTGGACCTCCTCACGCACCACGGGGATGACCATACCCTCACCCGGACCGACGTCGCGTGTTTCCACACTGCCAACCTGGCCGATGCGCTGCGTGAGGTAGGGGTCTTCTGGGCCGGTCCCCTGCGAGACTTCCGGCTCGATCTGCCGCGCCTCGAATACGGTGCCTCCCGCGCCCATATAGACAGAACCGCCTTCGACGCGATACGAGCCCGGCTGCAGGACCATAGTCTGGCCGTCTTCCCGGCGAATCATCACGCGCGCGGGCTCGCCGGTATTCTCGTAAATCACTTCCTCGACCGTCCCGAGACGGCCATTCGGCCCGGCGACAGTCATGCCTCGCTTTGGCTCTTCCATAAGAGTTACCCTCCTACTTGGGCCGGGACATGCAACCTACGTGCCGCCGGGATACGGCCAGCGGGTGAAAACGGGCCGCTGGCTCGTGCATCATCATTGATAGCGGGTGCAGTAGAAAAGCGAGCTAAGGACTGTCGGAGCGGGGCAGACGTATGCGTCTTGGCGTTTCAGTGCGCGTGCTGGGAAAGTCAGGTCTGCGCGGCTACGGTGGTCTGCGGGCAGCGGACACACCGCATCTCACCGTTAGTCTGGCCTATCTGCGCGATATCCTGGGCTATCTCGAGGCAGCCGGCATCCGTATGTACCGTATGGCGCCAGATCTCGTGCCATCCGGCACGGATTCGGAAGCACCTTTCCGGCAGATCGAAGAGTCGCTGGCCGAGCTCGAGGAGCTAGGCAGGGGCGCCTGTCAAGCCGGCATCCGGCTCTCGTTCCATGCACCGCCGTCGGTGGCGCTCGGCTCGAACGATCCGGCGATCGTCGAGCGCTCCTGCCGCACGCTGCGCGTCCTGGCAGGGCTGCTCGATGCGATGGGCCAGCCGGCGGAAGGCGTGATCGTGGTCCATTCCGGTGGAATGGCCGGCGGGGAAGCGCTGTTGATCGGCCGGTGGGTACAGGCATGGGAACGGCTGCCGCCCCAAACGCGGCGACGGATCGTGATCGAGCACGACTCGGAGAGTCTGACGCTTCCGGCCGCGCTGCGCATCCATGCCGCGACGGGTGTGCCGGTGATCTTCGACCATCTCCACTTCCGCCTGCATAATCCCGAGCGCTGGAGTCTGCGGGCGGCCGTCGAGCAGGCGCTCGACACGTGGCCTGCGAGCGTCGTGCCCAAGACACACTTTGCCACTCCTCGGACGGAGCTCCGAGCGGTTCAAACAGCCGGCGAGCACCGGGGTCGTCGGCGATGGATCCTATCACCGCCCCGCCCCGGACACCACGCCGACTATGTCAACCCATGGGAATTTGAGGCGTTCGCGCTCGCCGTAGCAGGTCTACGTGACTTCGACGTACTGATCGAGGCCAAGGCAGGCGACCTCGCGCTGCTGCGGCTGCGCGACGATCTTATGCGCTATGCCCCGGACGGCTGGCGGCTCCTGCAGCACGCCGAGGCCCATGTATGACGGTGAGGCCGGCAGCACACCGGTACTGGTCGTCTTGATCAACAACCAGGACGATTGGCGTCGCGTCGTGCAGGAAGGCTGGTATCGGATCCCATTGCGCCGCGCGCCACGGCCGGTAGCGGCCGCATATCTCGCCTTCTACCAAACGCGCGTCTTCGGGGCCGATGCCTTTCACGTGCGCTACTATGCCCGCGCGCTGCGTTACCAGATCCGGACTCGCGCCGAGATCCTGCCGGGTGAGCCGGCCCATCCGCATGCTCACGAGCTTTACTACCGCATCGCGCTCGGCCCGATGCAGGAGCTGGAGCGGCCGATCCCGAGCCGCCGCCTAAGGCGCATCACCTTCATCCCGACAACGCTAGGGCAGCTGCACGAGGCGGCAGAGATCAACGACCTGTGGCGCGGAGAAGCAGCGGACGGCGTGGTGCAGGAGCTCTTCTATGGTGCGAGCGTCAAGGCCAGACGGCACCTGGAGATCGGCGAGCGCGGCCGGCACTACACCACGGCGCTTAAGACAACACCCGCGCTGCGGCGCAGTGCGGGTGCGGCAGGCTTCGAAACTCGCCTTGCCGGCGTCCTCTCCCCTCGCATCGAAGCCACAAGGCAGTAAAGCAAGCCCCGTGCCATAGGCCGAGAGCAAGGACCAACTGGCAATCAGAAGTAGCCCAGCTCTTCCCTGGCGTCCTCACTCATCATAGAGGGGTTCCAAAACGGCGTCCAGACGAGATTAATCTTCACGTCCTCGAGCTGGGGATAAAGATCCTTGAGCGTCCCGATCTCCTTCTTCGCACTTTCGAGGATCATCGGGCCGGCAGGGCAGGCCGGGGTCGTCAGAGTCATATCGACGTTGACGGCCTTCCCCGCGTCCTCGACGTCGACGTTGTAGACTAGCCCCAGATCCACGATATTCAGCCCGATCTCGGGGTCATAGACGTTTTTGAGCGCGGCACGCACCATATCTTCATTGATCATCGGCATCCTCCTGAACGTCTCGCGACATTCTGTGAATTGTACCATGCGTGCCGCGGGTGCCGGGCGCGCCGCTAGAGCTCGCCCGCCGGCACAATCAGCGTCAAGGTGTCGCCGACGCGCAACGGGGTCTCGAGCCCCTGGAGCTTCTGGAGCAGCGATCCGTTGCGATAAATGCCTTGGCCCGCTCCCCCGCTGTCGGGCAGGTGTCCCGCGAGCGCGGGATAGCGTTGGACGAGTTTTTGAAGTGCTTCGCCCGCCGTCTGGGCGTCGAGCGCGACACGATCGTTGCCTGCCGCGTGCGGCCGGAGCGCGTTCGGCAGGATGACGGTGATAGCCATGCAGATGCTCCTACCCAAAGAATGCGACGCCGCCCCGTGATGTACGAGCGGCCGGTTGCCGGAGCGAGTTTACACGATCAGCATGCCTTTTTCAAACGTTCCGACCTCCGCCGGTTGCTCCCGGCTCGGGGGCATGCTATACTCCGCCGGTTGATTTCCACCATCAGCAGTAGCCCAAAAAGGAGGGGCCAGACTGAATGGACCAGCAAACTCTGACGCTTGAGCCTCGCTCGATCACCGGCAAGCAAGTCAAGCACCTGCGCGCCGCCGGATACGTACCTGCCGCGGTCTGCGGCCGCGGCGTCACGCCTGAAAACTACGTGGTCGACGCCAGAACCTTCGGCAAGGTCTACCAGCAGGCGGGCCGGAACGCACTGATCGAATTGCAGACGCCGACGGGAACGAGACAGGCGTTCATACGCGAAATCCAGCGCCATCCGATCTCCAACGTCTGGCTGCATGTGGACTTCCGGGTCGTCGATCTGCGCGTCCCGATGACCGCCGATATACCGCTCATGCTGGTCGGCGAGAATCCGATCGTGGCACGCGGCGAGGGGATTGCCAACCTGACGCTGCACACACTCCACCTCCGGGCTCTGCCGGCCGATCTTCCACACAACGTCGAGGTCGACATCAGCCGGCTTACCGACTTTGGGACAGTATTGCATGTGAGCGACCTGAACCTCGGCGATAACGTCGAAGTCCTCACCTCTGCAGAGGAGCCCATCGTAAGCCTCACCCCGTCGACGACTGCAGCCGACGAGGAGGCGATCACGGAGCAGGAGGAGATGGGCGAGCCGGAGCTGGTCGGCAAGGAGCCCGAGGAGACTGTGGACGAGGCCTAGCGCCGCTAAGAGATCCTCACCGCATGGCGCTCCAACTGGAGCGCCATGCTTTTTTGCCTTGGGAGCCGCGTCTTTCAGGGATTCGCGGGCACCGCTCCGGCGTAAGCGAGCGCCTTCCAGAATTGCTGGGCGATGACGCGATGGCCGTCGGCGTTGGCATGTACGTCGCCGGTCGTGACATAGGTATAGCGGAAGGCCAGGCCGCCGCCGAAGGCCGAGGCCACGTCCGCGACCGGGACGCCGCGCGCCGTGGCCGCGCGCGAGATCGCCTGGTTGAGCTGGACCATCCAGTAGGCCGGCGAGCTCTCGTCGGCCAGATCGCCTCCGTAGGGGTTATAGTAGCTCATGACTACGATGTCGACGGTACGGCGGCCGAGGCGATCGGCGGTCGCTCGCAGGAGCTGATCGAGCGCCACTCCGAGGTTTTCTTCTACGTGCTTCATCGCCTGCACGCGTGCAGTCCGGTCACTCCTCTCGACGGCTCGGGCGTCGTTCCCCCCGATGTCGATCGTAATCGGGCTGATCCTTCGGCCGGCTTTCCCTTCTGCGGCGATAAACGCCAGGGCACGCGGGATCTGATACGCCCGAAATGAGGTGGATGTTTCTCCCGGTACGGAGAGATTGTTCACCGCGATCCCCGGCTTGAGCTGCCGCAGCGCCTGATCGATGCGTGCCACGTAGGCCTCGGCGGGATCTCCAACCGTGAAACCGGCCGCGAGCGAGTCACCAAGTGCCAGGTAAGTGTCGCCGGGTCCCAGCGGCCGGTAAGCTGCGGGCGCGGCATAGCTTTTCCAGGCAAAGCCGACCGCGGCCAGCATAGTGCAGGCCAGGAGTGCAATTAAGAGTAATCTTCGCATGCTTAAAAGTATAGACCTGAACAGGGAGCTGGGGAAGAGAACGGTCCTCGGAGAATCGCGGGAGCTTAGATCGGGTGGGTCAGCAGCGGCTCCCACGGCATAAGCACTCGCTCGGGCGATTTTGCCTCGGCAGTAGGCGCGCGCACGAGGAGGTTAACACTATAGCTGTACCAGTCGCCATGCTCAGCGCAGGTAAAACGGCCCTCCGCTTCAGCCATCATCTCGCCACAAATTGGACAGGCGCGGCGAATATCTTCCATATGGTGCTCCTTCGATCCTCGCAATATAAAAAGCCCGCCCTCAAGAGGGCAGGCAGCTTCGCCGGATGGAGATCGACATCGATCAAGTTGCAAGGGAAGTATACGCCGGTGGGAGACGGCTCGCAAGCCGTCCGATGGGCCATGGGCCGGCTCAGGTGCGAAACGCAAAGAACCAGAGATGGCGCCACCACGACCTGCGCACAGCCGGACTTTACGCGTTGCTCACCAGATCTCCAGGCGCCAGGGGCGCCACACGGATAGTTCGCTCGTTACGAAGTGTGACGAGGCCCGGTGGTCCGCCCGGGACCTTGCGCACATTCCGGCGCGGGCAGACGGCGACCTCGACCGCCGTCGAGGCGCGAGCCTTAGAAAAATAGGCGGCCAGACCTGCGGCCTCGCGGATCGTCGCATCGCCCGGTATGCCCTCGGTGCGAATTACGACGTGAGCGCCCGGCACGCCGCGCGCATGGAACCAGAGGTCATCCGGCAGCGCCTCCTTGAAGGTCACCTCTTCGTTCTGTCCGGCCGAACGGCCAATCAGGATCGTATCACCTATGCTCGAGCGCAGGCGTAGTGGCGCTCCTCGCGGCCC
>JBBSGA010000375.1:0-6147 GCA_038254585.1 Chloroflexales bacterium
CCAAGACCAGGGCCACGGCGGAGCAGCGCGCCGGCGGCGGGCTCACGGCGATGGCGCTCGTCGCCGCGGCCCGGCTTGGCGCCCGCGCAGCGTATGCAGGTGTTCTGGGCGACGACGCACTCTCCCGCTTCAGCGTCGAGGAGCTCGAGCGCGAAGGCGTGGACTGCGGGCCGTGCCTCCGCCGACCGAACGCCCGGCCCATTCACGCCGTCGTGCTCGTCGATCGCTCCACCGGCCGGCGCACGATCGTCTTTTCGGACCTCGGCGTCGTCGATCGCGCGCCGGCAGAGATCACCGCCGAGATGATCCAGGGGACACGTGTGCTCTTGCTCGACCACACGGCCATTCCCGCGGGCTTACGTGCGGCCGCCATTGCGCGCAACCACGCCATCCCGGTCGTCGGCGATTTCGAGCGCGTAGCCGATCCGCTGGCTATGGAGCTGATGGAGCAGGTGGACCACCTGATTCTTGGCCTGGAGCTTGCGAGCGCCCTGGCCGGATCGAGCGAGCCAGAGGCGATCGTGCCGGCACTTGCCGGCCCACAGCGCGCATGCTTCGCGGTGACGGCGGGTGACCAGGGCTGCTGGTACGCGGAGTACGGCGGCCCGGTGCAGCACGTGCCCGCGCTGGACGTGCCGGTGGTGGACACCACGGGCTGCGGCGACGTCTTTCACGGCGCCTACGCGGCCGCGCTCGCCCAGGGTGATGGCGTCCACCGGGCGATCCACGAGGCCACGGCCGCGGCCGGCCTGAAAGCGACACAGCCGGGCGGCCGCAGCGGGATCCCAGACCGCGCGCGGGTCGAGGCGGCGTTGGGCGTTCGACCGCGTTAGAAAGGGGGTAAGCTGTTAAGACGAGCTTAGAGGTGATTTAACAGTTACTAGCGGAGATAGCTTTACCGAACGATGCCGTCCACCAATACGACACGAATACACGAATGTTCTTGGCAGAGCAACAGATATCACCGACTGATGATGAGGCTACGCCCCATATGAGGCGCATATAGGCTTTCAGTGCGATCTATTCGTGTATTCGTGTAACATTCGTGGACGGCTTGTTTTCCCACAGGTGTCCATACGAATTATTAAATGAGCTCTCAGTCGTGTCGGTGACGAGGGAAGCACTGGTAACACGGCTTACACCTTACCTGCTCACCAGACTTCGTCCTCCAGTGCATATGCGACGGCCTCCTCCCGTGTCATCCCTCGCCCCTCGGCCCAGGCCGCCTCGAAGGCCGCTGCGTCGAGCTAGGCGCGCCTGGCGGCGACGTCCCGATCCAGCTCGCGCTGGTGCGCCGGAAAGAGGCGATATACTGGCGTAGCCATCGTGCTATGATCGATGATGCGTGTTGACTCACCTTAGGCAGGAGCTACACTCGATGTGGAGCGACGAAAAGCAGCGGCGTCTCGAAGAGCTGCGGCAATATGCACAGGACCGGACGCTAACGGCGGACGAGCAGCGTACGTTGGATCAACTCGTCTACGAGCTGGAGCAGCAGGAGTGGATCGCATTGCGGCCGGCACTCGATCGGTTTCGGGACGAGCAGAGGCAACTGCAGGATGACCTGGGCCAGCTCCAGGCGCAGAATGCCATCCTATCCGCGCTCGCCGCGCGATACGATGACCTGATTGCCCGCGCGCGTGTGCAGCTTGGCGCACTCGCAGACGAGCGCGACGCACTTCATGCCGAGTATGATCGTGTATTCCAATCGTGAGCAGCCAGCCGCGTTCCGCCGGGGGCGGCGACGACCTCGAGAACTTGGTCTACTGCGCTAAACCGCCTGGTCTATGCCTGCAGGTGTGCTTGGCGAACGCCGGGAGAGTCGCCGCATCCTGATCCTCGGCCTGACCCTCGCGGCGGTCGGGGGGCGGGTCGATCCCACCGCCGAGCTCATAATATGGAGGGTGTGCTACGATACTGGTGGAGGATATACCGCCGATGATGTTCGAAGTCGCAACCGATCCTATGCCTCTCCAGATCGATGCCGACGGTCTCGTGCACGTTGGCGGGACCCGCGTCACCCTCGATACGGTGGTCGCCGCATTCGCCGACGGAGCAACTGCGGAAGAAATCGTCCAACAATACCCTTCGGTGAGCCTCGCCGATGTGTATGCGGTGCTCGGCTACTATCTGCGCCACCATGCCGAGGTCGACGCGTACCTGCAGCGGCGACAGCAGCAGCGGCTGGCGGTGCGGCAGCAGAATGAGCGCCGCGCAGACCCGCGCGGCATCCGTGCGCGGTTGCTCGCGCGACGCTCTGCCGACGTGCGATAAAGCGTGCTACGCCTTCTGGCCGATGAGAACTTCGATAACGATATAGTGCGCGGCGTGCTGCGGCGCAAAATGGACGCCGATCTTGTCCGAGTCCAGGATGTTGGCCTCTCCGGCGCGGACGATCCTGCCGTGCTGGCGTGGGCAGCCGCAGACGTGCGCGTGCTGCTCACGCACGATGTCACGACGATCACCAAGTATGCCTATGCGCGGGTGGTAGCCGGCGAGGCGATGCCGGGCGTCTTTGAGATCAGCCGGGAGGTGCCGATTGGCATGGCCATTGACGAGGTCTTACTGCTGATCGAATGCAGTGTGGCGGGCGAATGGGACGGGCAGGTACGCTATCTGCCCCTGCAATAGCGGATCAGGTCGTCGCCATTGAGCCTTAGCCCACGTCCTCCAGCGCATACGCCATCGCCTCCTCCAGCGTCATCGCCTGGCCCTCGGCCCAGGCCGCCTCGAAGGCCGCTGCGTCGAGCTGGGCGCGCGTGGCCGCGAGGTCGCGATCCAGCTCCATTGTGTGACGTATATCATCGTGCAACGTCTCACGGGAGAGGCTAAAGAGGGGATCAGCTGTCGAGCTTGTGCGCTGCCGGATCCAATTGCAGTACAATACTGTGCGAATCGCCTCTCCTCTATCTTCAGTGCGCCATTGTGCCCCGTGGGTGTAGAGTGGCGCTCGTGGCCGATGAGAACTTCCGATCAGCTTTCTCTCCCCGAGCATTCGTCGAGACGTGCGGAGCCGCCCGACAGATTCGATCCGGCTTTGCAGGCTCCGGCAGAAGAGAATCATGCTCCTGTTCCGCCCGCATCGCGGATTGTGCTGATGCGGCAGCTTCTGCATGCCGTCAGCCTGGCGGCGGTGATCGGTCTCGCCTTCGCCGGCCAGCGCGCCTTCAACCTCAGCCGCGGAATCGGCCTGCCCTTCGGCGGGGTCGCGCTGATTCTGCTTGCGGGCACGCTGCTCGACGGCCTGCTCGTCTGGACCAGCCCTCGCTTTCGGCACGGCCAGCGCGGCCGCCGGTTGGACGGCCGCATCCTGCGCCTGGCCTCCCGGCCCGTCCGGCCCCTCGGCTGGCTCGCGGCAGCCGGCCTGGCGCTTGGCGCGACACTGCTCGGCCAGACACCCGGCCGGGGCTGGTATGCCGTCGGCTTGTGGCTGGCGAGCATCGGCCTGGCCCTGCTGGCGACCACTACCGGCTGTCCCGTGCCGCGCGCGTGGTCCTGGCTGAGCACACCGGTCGGAAGCGGCGCTGGTACTCCTGTGTGTCATAGTGGCGTTGGTCGTCCGCACTGTGAGATTGGAAACGATCCCGCAGACGATCATTGGCGACGAAGGCTCGATCGGTCTCGAGGCGCGCAATATTCTCGCGGCCAAGACTGACCCGTCCTTCGTCACCGGTTGGGCGGGCCTGCCGCGCCTCACCTTTCTGTCGATGGCACTGCCGATGCAGCTGTGGGGCCAGGAGATCGGCGGCCTGCGGATGCATGCCGCGCTTACCGGCACCGCGACCATCGTCACTCTGTACTTGCTGTTGCGACCCGAGGGCGGGATCTGGCTGGCCCAATGTGCGATCTGGCTGCTGGCCACCGACCCGTTTCACATCCACGTCAGCCGCCTGGGCGTCAACCAGGCCGACGATAGCCTGCTGCTGGCGTCGACGTTTGCCGCTCTCTTCTGGGGTCTTCGCTCGCGGGCTCCCCTTGCCTGGGCTCTGCTCGGCTTGTGCGCTGCGCTGACGCTGACGGTCTACCCCGGCGCGCGGGTAGCGCTGATCCTCCTGGCCAGCCTCGTGGTCATCTCTGCGGTTCGCACGCGCGGGCGTTGGCTGCGCGACCACGGGCAAGGGCTGGTCGTCGCGGCCGCCGTCTTCATGCTGGCCGGGCTGCCGATGATGCGCTTCTATGCGAGCCATTGGGGAGCTTTCAACGACCGCCTCAATCAGGTCGGCATCGTCCAAACCGGATGGCTGGCCCGGCAGGTACAGGCGACCGGCCGGAGCGCGGCGGCGATCATCTGGGAGCAGTTCCTCCGCACCTTCTTCGCCTACGGATACTACCGGGATACGACGCAGTTCTTCAACGATCCGGCGGGACTGCTGCAGTTCTGGCCGGCCGTGCTCTTCCCGCTGGGGCTCGCCGCGTCGTTCTTCTACGTTCGGCGGCGCCTCTTCCTCCTGTTGATCCTGTGGCTCTTCGGCATCATTTTTCTCGGCGGCGCACTTACGCTCAGCCCACCATATACCACGCGCCTGACAGGCCTGGCTCCCGTGCTGGTGACGATGGTTGCCTTTGCGCTCGTCACGCTGGCCCGGCTCGGCCGGCGCCTGCAGCTGTGGAGCCTCTGCACCGGCGCGGCGCTCACGGCCGTCGTCGTGCTCGCGCTCGGCATCAGCGGGGTCGAGCACTATTTCGGCGACTACACCCGGCATTATCGTTATGGCGATCGCAACGCACAGCTTGCGACCGCCGCCGGCCAATACCTGCGCCAGCTCGGCCCCGGCTACCACGTCTATTTCCTGGGTCTCCCGCGCATGTTCTATTCGTTCTCGACCCTCCAGTTCCTGGCGCCGGACGTGCCGGGCACGGATCTTCCCCAGCCGGTACAGGCCTTGCCCGCCGCTTTCGACACACAGCGTCCCGCCTTCTTCTTCAGCATCCCGGAGCGCGAGGCGGAGCTGCGCCGCATTCGCCAGCGCCTGCCCGGTGGCGCGTGGATCGCGGTCCGGCGTCCCGACGACGGCGCGCCGCTCTTCTATGCCTATCGGATCGGCGCGCCGCGGAAGTAGCCCTGCCGGCCCGTGTGGTACTATCGGCTCGCAGTGGATTGAAGCCAGCCTACGGAGGCCAAATATGCCCGGTTCGAAATCCATCGTCTTCTATATCGGCGGCCATCAGGACGATTGGCAGCTCTTTATGTCGCCGCAGGCCTACACCGATCTGATCGCCGAGGACATGCGGGTGGTCTTCATCTACACGACTGCCGGCGACGCGGGAGGCGACGCGGGCTGGTGGCACGGGCGGCGCGCCGGCGCTCTGAGCTCGATTCAATTTGTGAAGCACGAGCGCATCGAAGCTCTATCGCCCGAGCGCCGCGTGGTCAACAACCACCCGGTCCCGTGCTATACGATAGCGAACACGCGCAGCTACTTCCTCGGCGTGCCGGACGGCAACAGAGACGGCGCAGGTTTTCCGGCCACGGGCAACCAGAGCCTCGCGAAGCTGCACCAAGGGAGCATTGCCGCGGCACTCGTCGATCAGGCCGAGTACCGGACGGAATACACGTCGTGGCAGGACTTAGTGGCGACGCTCGAAGCTATTCTCGAGATCGAAGCAGCGGACGAGAAAGGCGACGCAAGCTGGGTGCACATCGTCGATCCCACGGTGACCGAACATTCCGATCACGAATATACCGGGATCGCCGTCCAGGACGCACTCGCCGGCAGTGCCCGCTATCGCGTGGCCATGTACGAGGAGTACCGGACGCCGAGCATGCCGCCCAATGTGGAAGGCATGGATCTGATCTGGAAGGCCGGGCTGTACCTCTTCTATGCGCAGTCAGCCTTCGAGCACTCCGGCCTGGTCGAGCACTTCGACGACTGGCACCTCTCGTTCGTTCAGCGCCAATATCGTACGCAGTAAGCCGTTGCGGGGCACCCTGGCGGCATCGATCCCGCCCGCGACTGCCCATCAGCGCAGCGGTCACTGCTTCCTCTGACTGGCCGAGCCCAGATAGTCGGACCAAAATGATGCATCAGACATCGATGGTGGGTACCGAGGCGCTCCGCGCATTTACCGCCGCGGCTCTGGAGAAGGCCGGCGTGATCCAGCCGGATGCCGCGATCGCGGCGGATGTGCTGGTCGCCGCCGACCTGC
>JBBSGA010000376.1:0-6102 GCA_038254585.1 Chloroflexales bacterium
GACGGGGTCCTGCCACAACTGCGGCTCCGGAACCCACGGGCCGAGGTAGCGCGAGACGGGTCCCATGTCGCGGTGCAACAGCTTGTACCACGCCTTGGCGAACGCGTCCGCGAGCTGGTCCGGATGCTCGTGGAAGCGCTTCGCGATCGGCCCGTAGATCGGATCCAACCTCAGCGCCAGGTCCGTCGTCAGCATCATGGGCGCGTGCCGCTTCGACGGATCATGCGCATCCGGCACCGTACCCTGGGCCTCGGGATTCCGGGGTGTCCACTGCTTCGCACCCGCGGGGCTCGTCGTCAGCTCCCAGTCGTACGTCAACAGGTTGGCCAGGAACCCGTTGTCCCACTTCGTCGGCTCATTGGTCCATGCGCCCTCGAGGCCGCTGGTGAGCGTGTGGGCGCCGTTGCCGCGGTCGAAGGTGTTCTTCCAGCCGAGGCCTTGCTGCTCGATGGGGGCAGCCTCTGGTTCGGGGCCGATGTACTCCGGACTGACGGCACCATGGGTCTTGCCGAACGTGTGGCCGCCAATGATGAGCGCAGCCGTCTCCTCGTCGTTCATCGCCATGCGACGGAAGGTCTCTCGAATGTCCCTGGCGGCAGCCAGCGGATCCGGGTTGCCGTTGGGTCCCTCCGGATTCACGTAGATCAGGCCCATTTGAACGTTGGCGACACGCCCCTGGAGCTCCCGGTCGCCACTGTAGCGCTCATCTCCGAGCCAGGTGTCCTCAGGCCCCCAGATGATCTCGTCGGGCTCCCAGATGTCCTCTCGCCCGAAGCCGAAGCCGAACGTCTTGAACCCCATCGATTCCAGGGCAACGTTGCCGGCGAAGACCAACAGATCGGCCCAGGAGAGCTTCCGGCCGTACTTCTGCTTGATCGGCCAGAGCAACCGGCGCGCCTTGTCGAGGCTCGCGTTGTCGGGCCAACTGTTGAGGGGAGCGAAGCGCTGCGCGCCGGTGCCGCCACCGCCCCGGCCATCGGCGATGCGGTACGTGCCCGCGGCATGCCACGACATCCGGATGAAGAGCGGCCCGTAGTGGCCGTAGTCGGCCGGCCACCAGCCCTGCGATGTCGTCATCACCGCGATGAGGTCCCGCTTCAGCGCGTCGAGGTCGAGGGTCTTGAACGCTTCGGCGTAGTTGAAGTCCTCGCCCATCGGATTGGACAGGGGAGCGTGCTGGTGGAGCACCGCGAGGTCCAGCTGATTCGGCCACCAGTCCTGGTTCGTCCTGGGCCGAGTCTGCTTGGGAGTCGGGGCGGGGATGGCCGGGTTCTCGCTTTCGCTGACGCTTGCAGTCGCGTCTTTCGAATGAGGCAGGTCGTTATCAGACACGTCGGTCATGCTCCTCTCTCGGTGGTTCCTGCTGATGGCCGGTTGCTCCCGACCGTGGTTGCCCCAGATCCAGGGCTCTGTCGCCCAGCCGGTGTCGCACGCCGCACGTCCGCTTTAGCGCGCCGGACGAGACAGAAGTCACCGCGACACCCTCGGGGCATCGGCCCCAGGAGATGACCTCGGCTTCGTCGATCTCGTAGCCGGGGTCGTCGGCGGCCGTCAGGCACGGGGGGTCGCCGACCGCGCAGTCGACATCGGCGATGGCGTCGCAGCGACGGCAGACAAGGTGGTGGTTGTCGCCGACGCGGAGTTCGTACAGGCCTGGCCGGCCTGCCGGCTCGATGCGACGCACCAACCCAACGTCGGTGAACGTGCGCAGCACATTGTACACGGGCTGGGCCGAGCCATGCCCGCGGCGCTCGCGCACGGCGCTGACGACCGCGCCAACGCTCGCGCACGGCGCTTGCTGCAGGCGCGGTATGCACCGCTAACCGTGAGGCGGTGACGCGACGGCCGACACGGCGCAGGGCGGCAGGAGGGTCCGGCGAGCCGCTATCCACACCTGTACAGTATCGGCCCTCGATGCGAGTACGTCAAGACGACCAGCAACACAAAGGAGCCGACGGTGGCGGGTCGGTACCAGGCCAACCGGGGGTGCGTGGGAGCCGGGATCGCGTACAGACTCCACGGCTGGCAAGCACGCCTGTGGACCATTATGTGTTGATGCAGACGTTCGAGCGCCACGTATTGACCTACACCCCGGATAACCCGCCCGCCGTCGCCGTCTCCATGGTCCCCGCGGTCTCGGTCTCGGTCGGGCAGAGCACCAACGCGGTCACGTTGGCAGTAGCGGTCTCGGTCGCGCCAACCGTGCCAGCCGTGACGGTCTCACCGGTGCCTGACGCCGCCGTCGCGCCACTGGTCGCCGTTGCGGCCGTACCAGCTGTGGCGGTCTCACCGGTGCCGACGCCCGCCGTCTCGGTCCCGACTTGCAGCGCCATCACGATCATGCCGCCGGGAGCAGCAGCGCCGGACGTGGCCGTCTGCCGCCGGATCTCCTCCTGCTCCGCCTAGTTCTTCGGATCGCCGTCGCCTGCCTTGATCATGCCCAGCGCCCCACGCCCGACGAAGTTGAACGCGTGCGTCACGATCGGATATATCCCATCTTCCGCCGTCGTGAGCTCCACGATCGCGCCTTGAGCCGGCGCCAGGTCGACCACCTGCGCCCCAAAGCGCCCCGTATTCTCACGTGTGAGCGCCACCCCTTCCTTGATCACCGTGTCGAAGATCGTCCCGACCACATGGAAGGCGCTGTCGACACTCGGTCCTGCGTTCAGAATGAAGAGGCGGACACGCTCGCCGGTCTTCACCTCCAACGGGTGATCCTTATACTGATTGGCCACACCATTGAAGACCACGTAGTCCGGCGCAGGCGCCGCGGCCGACGCCTTCTCCAGGCTGGTCAGGTCCTTCTGTGGTCCCAGGTACCACTCGCTTTGGACGAGGGCGAACTCTTTGTCGACGCGGGGCAACCCCGCTTTGGGTTCGACGATCACCATGCCATACATCCCGTTCGCGATATGGTGCAGCGCCGGGGCCGTGCCGCAGTGATACATCCACACGCCGGCATAGTCCGCCGTCCACGCATACAGCTTCTCCTCACCCGGCTTGATCGAGGTCATCTCGTCATTCCAGGCGACCTGGCTCGCATGGAAATCGATCGAGTGCGGCAGAGCGTTCGTCTTCGGATTCTTCAGGTGCACGCGCACGGTGTCGCCGACGTGCACACGGATGACCGGGCCGGGCACCGTGCCGCCAAAGGTCCACACCTGCTGCACGAAGCCCTCAGCCACGGTCATCTCCCGTTCCTGGATCACCAGGTCGATGTCATGCATCGTGCCGGCCAGCGGTGCGGGTGCCGCCGGATCACGCGGCGTGTAGGGGGGTGCCTTCGGGTCCGGCTGCACATCCGTGGCCGGAGGTGGCCCGCCGTGGTCGCCGCCGGCGTTGCCGCCGCCCTTGCCCACCGCGGCGGTCGCTCCCACGGTGAGGGTGCCCTTCATGCCGGACTGGGCATGACCTGGCACCGAACAGATGAAGTTCAGGCCTGTGGCCGGGACATCCACCTCCCCGGTCGCCGTCTTGCCTGCATCGGCCGCGATTTTGACCCCGTTCACGAAGGTGATGTCGTGGGGAATAGCGCCATCGTTGATAAACGTCACGCTGTAGCGTCCCGGTTTGTCGACGTTGAGCGTCGCAGGTTTAAAGCCGAGATCGAAGCCGTGGATCTCAAGCGTACCCAGCACCGAGCCAGAGGCCGCGGCTGCAGCGGTCGAAGTAGGTTGCACAGCGGCGCCCATCGTCACCGATTTGTCCGCGGATGCCTGTACCAGCGAGCCTGTGAGTTCGGGGAGGTAGCCACCACCTTGGGCGCGGCCGTTCTCACTGGCGGCCCCGGCCGCCCTTGCGCCGCCGGCCGGCGCAGGGGCGCCACACGCGCTCAAAATGAGGACAATCAGGCCGGCCAAGCTGGGCACGACCCGCCGATACCATCTGTGCATCTTGTTCCTCCAGATCCGGCCCTATCACTATCTGTTCTGCGGCTATGCCGCCAGCCGGGCCGCCTGCTGATCGACGCCAGGGGCGATCCCTGAAGCCCTCATTTTGATCCGTATGCGCAGCCATCGGCGGCCCAAGGACCCAGCATCAGTCAATCGCATGACGGTCCGCGATGAGCCTGGAACCGCGCAGCGAGCGCCGCGCTGCGCGGGCAGTGTGACCCGGCCACGACAGGTGTTGGGGCGTGAACGGGCTCTTGTAGGAGAGTTGCGGCGTTGCGCCAACAACCACATCACTTCAGGACTCGACTGTTGTGTTTTGAGATAGCGGCCTGAGCATGCTACCTTGTATGGTCAGAATACTTGACATGACCAGGATGAGCTTGTGATGCAACTGCCACTCGTCGCTCCGGCTCCACTCGTGACCGCGCATGCCGATGCCTTTCGCGACCTGTTCGAAAACCGCCGCCAGTTGCAGCACTTCCAGCATTACCTCACTGGCCTCATCGTCCTGCCCAACAAAAGCCTCACCAACATCGCCCGCTGTGTACTTGAGAGCGCCGACAAGACCAACCTCTCACGCTTTCTCTCTGAAGCACCTTGGCAGGAAGCCCTCGTCAACCATCGTCGCATCCGCTACCTGCTCCAGCAGACCAAGCCCCATCGCCGCCCCAAAGCTGAAGCTGCTGTTAGCATCGACGATACCTTGTGCGAGCATGGCGGCAGTCTGTTTGACTACGTCGATCGTCACTACAACCACACTGATGGGAGCTATCCTCTGGCCCATAATCCGGTGACCAGCTTCTACGGCAGTGGAGCCGCGCGCTTCCCGCTCGATTTGCGCCGCTACCGTCGCTATGAGGAACTCACGCAATGGAGAGCTTTGTCCACAACCACTTCCCCGACCGGGCCATTCCCACGACTAAGAAGGAACGGCGCGGCTGCACAAGGAGCGTGATCCGGTCTTGCTGAAGGACCCGACCTGCGCGGCTCTGCACCAGCAGTTCCACACCAAGATTGACCTGGCGATTGAGACCTTTTATCAGGACGGGAAAGGGCAACTGGGTCTGGCCGATTATCGTATGCGAAGTGCCGAAGCCATTGGGAAACATTGGTGTCTGGTCTTCGTGGCGTATTCGTTCTTGCATTTAGCGTGTCTCTCCACGTCACTGACAAAAGGCAGCGCCCCGATCACAACCATTGGGGACGCGTGTCGTCAGCAAGCGCAGGCATTGCTCCAGACGTTACTGCTGTATGTCCATGACCAACTGCTTGGAGGAGCAAGCATCAGCGATGTGTTCGCGAGAGTGTTTGCAAAGCAGGGAGTGGGAGTGCTCACATGATACCTTCCTTTCTAGCGACCAAAACACAACAGTCGAGTTCAGGAGTTACAAAAGCCCGTACCCGCTGTGGCACGGCATGTCACCGTGTTATCCATACTACGAGGCAGACCTCGCCTTATGGTGCTGGACAGATATGCGGACCTTGCCTGTCAGGAATTGTTGTGCCATTAACCGCGATACTGACCTCCGTTCCTGATTCATTCTAGGCCTGCTGAAGGCTCTTGAGCGTAGAGAAGTCGCTACCGCAGGTGAAGGAGTCTGCACCGCGTAGCGCAACCCACGGCGTGAAACGCCGCGTCGCTGGTGAACAGGAGGGTGAACGACCAGCCAACAGCAGGGGGATCGAACGCGGTGCTGGCACCAGGGGCCGGGGACGAACGATCCGCAACCCGATCCGGCCGGGTGGCCTGCCTCCACCAACCTTGCCTTGTGCCACGCGTTCTGCCGCTCGTTCGGCTTTTTTGGAAGCGCGCATAAGCGCTGGGTCAACTGGCCAGGAGGGGCAGGATCTCGCGCTGCTGCCAGGTGCGCTCCCACCCACCGTTGAGCATCAGCGTGCGCAACCCGGCTAACGCATCACTCGTCTTCTGGCTCCAGTGCATCCCCCGATTTTTCTGGCGTCGAGCAACGATCAGATCATTGGCTTTCTCAGCATGAGCACTTCCGATGTACTGCTGGTCGATCCGTCACTGCCGGATAGTTCGGGATCTGTAGTGGACCCCAAATCCGTATCCTCTCCAAAACCGCTGGGTCAGGCTGCGGAGAGTTCCACGGCGCGCGACCGCTCTCCGATACGCTCGGCTAACGACGGGGTACTGGTTGGATGCAGCAATCGATCGCACAGGTACTGATACAGCCGCACGCCGAGC
>JBBSGA010000377.1:0-6044 GCA_038254585.1 Chloroflexales bacterium
CGTCGGGAGCGTGGGTCAGGCTGAGCTACTCATCGCCTTGCGAATGTCTGGCTTTTCCGTGGCCCAGCCGGCCAAGAAGGCCCGAACTCGGTGCGAAGCTTTGTGCAGGACCTCCCCGTGGCGGAATCCGTTCATGATTCGGCCGCTCTGGCAACCAATACACGAGAAATGCCAGCATAGCGCGGCAGAGTCAGCGCCACCGTCCGCCGGGCCGATATCAGTCCGGCAGACGGCTGCGGCTACGTGGCAAAGATCATTTCTCCCGCACGAATTGGCACACGAAGCCGATTTTCGGGCGGTGTGATCGGGCATGACCAGCGATCATTGTAGGCGCAATAGGGATTGTAGGCCTGATTGAAGTCGACCCGAAACGTGTCGTTGCCGAGCGGCTCGGGCTCCAGGTAGCGACCGGCCCCATACGTTTCTGTTCCAGCCAGCGCATCAACAAAGGGCATGAAGAAACCTGCGTCACCAATAAAGATCGTGAGTTGGGCCTCCTGATCAGCGACCATGAACTTGAACGAGCCGTAGTGCCGGTAGGTCTGCGTGTCACCGGTCGATGTCGGTAATACAACAGCGGTCTGAGCTGGGAACTTGCTTACGATTACGTTCAGATCGAGATCTGGATTGTCGGGAAAATAGCGCAGTCCCCGAAAGCTATGCTGTTGCGCCGGTGTGAGCGGACTCTCGGGGTGCGTGCGAAAGAAACGGTCTTTTTCGGTGCGGAAGCCCTCAAGTTCAGTCATAACTGCCCTCCAATATCTACAGGTTGCTCCTCATCGAATCATCGCCTCGCGAGCGGCGAGCACCGCAACACGCGTCACTCCACCAGTCCTCGACCAACGACGGCCGTGCCCCCGGCATGTCCGCCGCTCGTGCGCCGAACGATGTACGTCGGCAGGCCATGCTCCCTGGTATGGTGCCGAACTGCTCTCGCCGATCCAGGGAAGTGCTACCCTCCTACACGAGCTCGGTCACCAGGCATCCGAGCCGAATGTGTGGCGCTTCCCCTCCGTTTTTGGCGAATGTCGTGACGCCGGCACCACCATCATCGACATGCATGCCAGATCCTCCATGTGCTGTCGCCGCTCCGCCAGCACCGACCATGATCCCTGGCGGCCATGCCACCACTCGCCTTGTGTCAGCGTCCAATACCTACGCCGAGTGCACCCTCCAGCAGGCGCTCAACATGATGTCGCGCTCGATCCGCGCGTGAGGGCATGTGTAAGGCATCAACATCTTGGTGGTCGTTGTCCCGGACGAAGCCAATCGCCCCTTCGCGGAAGGAGTTCCAGCCTTCACCGCGTGATTGCCACGGCATAATCCCGACCCTCCCAGCGATCCTCGCCCGGCCAGTGGAAGGTGAAGCGGATGGGGCTGGCCTGCTCCTCCGTGAGCGGGAGATCGACGAAGGCGATCCCCAGTTCGGTTAGCGTCGCCGTGGTATCCTGCACCGTCTGCCAGTCATCGGTGCTCCAGTGCAGGGTGAAGGCGGCGGGCGCCTGGATGCGGAGCGTCCAGCCCGCTCTGACTCCTTGCACCTTGCGGTTTGGCTTCCACACTTCGAGCAGTGCGCGAGGCGTCCCATTCCCATAGCGGGCGCTGACCTGTGGAATCCGGTCGAAGACCTCCCCATCGGCGGCCGATCGCAGCAGTGTGAGGTACTCGGCATGTGCCCACATCAGCGGCATCGCCGCGCCGGTCGGTCCGCCGAACCAGAGGTGCTCGTCTGGCTGATCCGGCTCGTCCCAGACCTGCTCGGTCAGGAGCCCGGTCGCATGGGCAAAGCGCTCCAGGGCCTCAATGTACGGCGCGACTGGCCGGCCCGCTGCCAGTTCGTAGTGACCGCGCTCGCCGGTCAGCAGCGGCCAGAGCCGCCCTTTGCCCCAGTCCTCGAACGGCCCACTGTCCGGACGCTGGCCGTAACCGTCGTGATTGTAGCGATACCAGGAGGGGCCGTGCGGCGTCTCGACCTTCAGGATTGCATCCACGACCTTCAGCGAGTCCACGATCAGCGGATCGTCGGGCCGGCGGATGCCGTAGCGGACGAGCTCCAGAAATCCGGCGTCGACGATGTCGCGTGCCGGGAACTCGGCCACGCCCGGAGGGCACCCGCCGGGCGGCCGGTTGGCGATACGGAGCATCCCACGGTTCGGATCCTCGTCGGGCTGTGGATCGCCGGGGTTGGTGGGATGGATGCGAATGTAGTGCCGGGCTATCTCGGGATGGAGACTCCCCTCGCTGGTAACCGTCCAGGCTTCGACGTGCGCTTCGAGAAAGTCGGCGTACTCCTGGATGAAATCAGCGGTCCGTCTGTCACCACGCTCGCGGGCGAAGGCGGCGGCACACGTCAGCGCCGCGATGTTCGAGGCCAGGGTCGACGGTGAGTACCCGCTCGCCTCTTCCCATCGCTCCTGTGGCGTCGCTGGCCCGGTGCGGATCAGATAACCGGCCGCGCGCAGCACCATGGCATACGGGTCGAAGTCCGCGAGCGCATCCAGCGTGTGGAGTCGCCAGGCGAGGAGGATCGGGAAGGCGACCTCGTCAAGCTGCACGCCGTGCCAGTACGGCTCGCCGTCGACCCAGAAGTTCTGGGAGAAGCCGCCGTCGGGGCGTTGGGAGATTGCCAGGTAGATCAGCGCACGGAGTGGCGTAGCAGTATTGCCCGCAGCCAGCAGCCCCATGGCACTGTTGACCATATCGCGGGTCCAGACCAGGTGGTAGCCGCCCAGGCCCGATTGGTCGCTCTTGGCCTCGCCCCATGGGATACTGAGGCTGGCGATCATCGCGCCGGGATAGGACTTATCTTCGTGCGCGAGGAGCAGGCTCTGGGATCGGTGCAGGAGCCGGCCACCGTCACGTGCTACCTGCTCAAGCGGCAGCAGATGCATGCAGACGCGTTCCCATTGGGCGACAAACCGCTCACGATGATCGGCATAGGGGATACTCAGGGACTGCACAAGCGTCGACACGGCGTGGTGGAACGTCTCACCAAAGGCGAGGCCGAGGGTAAACGTCGTCCCGCTGCTCAGGTCGAGCTCGCCGGTCAGCGCAATGTTGCCGGGGCCGGCACAGTCGAAGGTCCAGTCCATACGGTAGTTATCCGCGAGATCGGTCCAGCCGTCGTTGACGCCGACATAGCCACACGATGTCGCACGGAAGGGAACCGTGGCGCCCAACGCCAGCCAGGTGCGGCCCTTGCGCGCGCAGAGCACCGTCTGGCCCGCGACCTGCACGACCTCGCCGGCGTTATCCCAGCCGCGGCCCTCCAGATGGGGCGCGCACAGGACAAAGAGTTTGAGCTGCGCCAGCAGATCAACCGGTGCCTGCACCTCCGTGTGGGTCAACACGCAGGCCTGATGCGGGTCCGTAATGACCTCTTTAACAATGCGGTACCGCGCATCGGGCGCGGTGCTGATGACACGCACACCCAGCGCATGCGACGACAACGCCTCCTCCTGGGCCTGGAGGTGGCGACGCTCATCGTGGAAAAAGGTTGCGCCGTCGGTGATCAGGTACTGCAGGTCGCGGACCTGCGGTCGATCGATGGTCGGATAATAGACCTCGTTGAGGATGCCCTGCGACAGCGTGAACCAGATGCGGCTGGTAGTCGCGTAGGCCGTGCCGACGGCATGTTTCTCACTCCGCGTCCAGCGCGGCTCGATGCCCGGCCCATCCGGGGCCGGCTGCGCACAGGTTCCGTTGTGATCTACTGCTTGCTCCAAAATTATCTCCTCACGGCCATACTCGCACCAATGCACGGAGAAGCAGGCCGCGCCAGCCACCCGTGAGCTGATGAAGAGTTGCGGCGGCACTCGCCTGCTGCAGGCCGATGCCATAGGTCGGGTAGGTGTGCATGATGCTCGCCAGATCGGCGAAGGTGAGTCGGCGCTCGACCGCCAGCGCCAGTTCATTCGTGAGCTCATCTGCCGCACGGGTGACGACCGTCGCCCCGAGCAGCGTTCCGTTCGATCGGGCGATCAGTTTGATAAAGCCCGTGTCTTCCCCCATCGTCTGTGCCCGGTCGATGCGGTCGACCGGCCAGCGCTGAATCGTCGGCCGTATACCACCCGTGCGGGCTTGCGCTTCGGTCAGGCCAACCTGGCCGACCTGCGGATCGGTGAAGACGACCCAGGGGACGGCCGCCTTGATCCCGCCGGCCCGGCCCGGAAGGAGCGCGTTGCGCGCGGCACGGAAGCCCTGCCAGCCGGCGTAGTGGGTGAAAAATGGACCGCCGGTCGCGTCGCCGGCGGCATAGATGTGGCGCCGGCTGGTGCGCAGGTGCTCGTCGACCAGAATACCCGCCTCCGTGCAGTGGATGCCGGGACGCCCTAGGTCAAGCTCCGCGATATTCGGCCGGCGACCCGTGGCGACGAGCAGCCGGTCCGCCTCAATCCACACCCCATTGCAGGCCACGCGTACGCCGCTGCCAGCCTGCTCCACGCGCTCCACCTGTGTACCCGTCCGCAGCACCAGACCCTCGACCCGGAGGGCTGCGGCGAGCACCGCGCTTGCCTCGGGGTCCGCCATTGGCAGGATATGCTCGGCCTGCTCGATGACGGTTACCGCGGATCCCAGTCGCGCAAATGCCTGCGCCAGCTCGATTCCGACCGCTCCCGCGCCGAGGACGACGAGGCGCTCCGGCAGGACCCGCAGGTCAAAGATCGTCTCCGAGGTGAGGGGCACGCACTCGGCCAACCCCGGGATTGCTGGCAGCGCGGGCCGGGAGCCGGTGCAAATGATGAAGCGGCGGCCATGCACGCGGCGGCCGTCGACGTCGAGCGCGTGCGCGTCGACAAAACGGGCCAGGCCGGCGATCACCGTGATGCCCTGACGCGTCAGTATGTCCGGTGTCTCCAGCGCATACACCCGATCGATCGTGGCATGTACGGAGGCCATGACCTGCTGCAGGTCGATCGGATCCGCATGGGGCGCGAGGCCGAGGCGATCGGCGTGGCGCATGCGGTGGGCCAGCTCCGCAACCTGGAGGAGTGCTTTGCTGGGCACGCAACCGGTCCAGGTGCAATCGCCGCCGATCCGGCCGCGCTCGACGAGCGCCACACGTGCCACGAGGGCACGCCCGACGCGGGCTGCCGTCAGGCCAGCCGATCCGGCGCCGATTACGACCAGGTCATAGGAGGGTGTCACGAAACTGCCATCGCAGCGACATCCCGCTCGAGCGCGTCGCCGGTGCGTGCCTCATGGATAGTCTGGAGATACTGGCGGATCATCAGCGCGGCCGTGGCGCCCTCACCCGCCGCGCTGACAAGCTGCTTGGTGCTGCCGGCGCGTGCGTCGCCCGCGGCGAAGACGCCCGGCAGGCTCGTCTCAAGAATCGGCGTGGTGACGATGAAGCCAGCCTCGTTCAGATCGACGACACCTTTCAGGAACGCCGTATTCGGCTGCAACCCGCTGAAGACGAAGACGCCGGCCGGATGCACCTCCTCCTCGCGGCCGCTTGCCAGATCGCGCAGCACGACGCCGCTCAGCTTCGCTATGCCTCGAAACGCGGTGACGGCCGTCCCGTAGCGCACCGCGATGCGGGGATCTTCACGGAGCTTATCCTGTGCGACGCGGCTGGCAGTCAATGCCGGCCCGCGGGCGGCGATCGTGACATGGCGGGCAAATCTGGTCAGAAACAGCGACTCCTCCGCAGCGCTGTTGCCGCCGCCGACCATGAGCACCTCCTGATCGCGGTAGAACGGTCCATCGCACGTCGCGCAGAAGTGCACGCCTGCCCCGATAAAGTCCTCTTCACCCGGCACACCCAGCCGCCGATAGGTTGAGCCCGGCGCGATGAGGACAGCGTAGGCACGGACCTCGCTGCCGTCAGCGAGACGGACCACGCGGTACTGGCCGTCGATCTCAATGTCGGTGACGTTGGCGGCGGAGAGCAACTCGACACCGAAGCGCCGGCACTGCGCCACCAGCCGGTCGGCGAATTCGGCGCCGCCGATGCCATCCGGGAAGCCGGGATAGTTGTCCAGCCGCTCGGTCACGCCGGCCTGGCCGCCGAGGCCACCCCGGTCGATGACCAGCGTCTC
>JBBSGA010000378.1:0-6038 GCA_038254585.1 Chloroflexales bacterium
CGCTCACTGGCCAGCTCGATCCGCTATGGGTGTCCTTCGCGTCTGACACGATGGTGTATCCGATGCGCCCGACGGCACTCGCGCAGCACCCCTTGCCGGTCTTCCTGTACGTGGTCGCTCCGCACCGCGTGGACCAGCGCCCAGGCTTCGAGTACAGGGAGGGGGCCGCCGCGCCGCCCGGCTGGTCGAATGTGCCGTATGCGCAGTGGATCGACCCCGCCACGCTGGAGCCGCACTCGCCGCTCGCGCCGTTCGTGCCGCGAAAAGTCTTCCTAACGAAGTTTGAGATCTACCTCGACACGCCGAGTCGCATCACGGACGATTTTGCGTTTCCGTTTGCCGCGCAGGATACGACCTACCACCAGGAGGACGTGCAGTATGAGGTTGTCCATTGGGGGAGGTGGGTGATCTGGGGCATGGTCTTTGCCGCAGCGCTCTTCTTGGCGTATGTCATGTTCGGCGTCGGGCGAAGCCCCTGGAGGTCCTCCCGCATCCATCGATAGGACGACGAGGACCTTTACCCTGACGGACGCGCATAAGCACCAGCGGTCTGTCCTTAACAGCGAGCAAGGAGAAACGTATGGCATCATCCCGATGGCGCATCCGCCACATCGTGCTCCTCTGCAGCCTTTTGTCTGCTAGTTGGTTGGCGTTCACACCGAGGCTCGCCCGTGCCTCGTGTGCCCTCGTTCCACTCTCCGAGTTAAAAGCGGGTGCTGATGTGATTGTTCGCGGGCAGGTGGCAACGACATCGGGGCGGGACGCGCGCGTTGTCGTGCAAACGTACCACAAGGGTCGGGGACCTCACGAGCTCAGTGTGACCGGCCGCAACTCAGACGACCCCGGCATGCAGACCTCCGTCGATTTTACCTTCAAGGAGGGCCAATCGTATCTCCTGTTCCTGACGGGATCACCACCCGGGCTCTTGCGAACGAATGAGTGTGCAGGGAATCGTGAGGGTGCAACCGCGCTAACACCCGAGGAGCTCGCGGTGCTCGGCCCGGGCGCACCACCCGACCTTGCCATCCCGGATCCGACGCCGATACCCGCCGACGGAGTGGGGAACAGTGTCCAAGGTGCCCCGGTGAACGATGGTAGGTCGTCGTCGACGGAAGGCACCGCAGCCTTCCTCCTTCTACCTGGCATACTGCTCGGTGGCTGCTTGCTGTTCATCGTCATGCGCAGGCGGCGACGAGGGCACTGAAATGGGGCAGCATACCTCGATCACCTGTTTTGCGGGTGGTGTCCTGGCTACGTTCGTGATCCGCAGCCACATGTTTCTTCGCAGTTGCGGACGACGTCGAAGGTCGTGCGAACTGGATCATGTACGGCGGTCACGCGGCGATTCTATTGCCTGCAACCTCCATTATCCGGTCCAAAGCAACGCACTTACGGCCGACAGCGTCATCCCTTATGACAAGCTATTCAAGTAAGTGTGCTGGATGACTGAAGTAGCCGGCACAGGCCAGGTTGCATCGTCAAGCGGAGAACCTGGCCACACGAATCCTGGCAGAAACAGGGCCAGGAAGGCCAGGGCCAGCCAGCGCGTCGCGGACGGCACGAACCGGCCGTCCGGAAAGAGGTAGAAAAAGTAGGTGATGCACGCCAGGCTGAGCCAACGCACAATACCCAGCACGGGCTGCCAGCGCGGGTAGACGACGCCAAGTGGGTTGAGGATCTGCGACGTCCCGATCAGACCCCAGATCAGCAGCGTCACGGCGCCAAACAGCGCCATCCGCTCGGCCGACGGGTGCCAGCAGAGGAGTCCAGCTACGGCAAGGAAGATCAGGGCGAGTGCCGTGTGGAACGTGGTGTAGAGGGCAGCAAAGCCCGACGGGGAGAGGCCAAGCTGCTGCAGACCGGACACGCCGGGCGGCGGGGTCGGTCCCTCGGTACACAGCGTCCACACACACATGTCGCGGACGTAGGTGAAGTAGACGGGAATGCTCGCGACGAAGAGCCCGAGGAAGCACACTGCGATGACCAGCCATGCACCACGCGCGATACGGAGCCACAGCGCCGGCAAAGCGACCGGGGGTGCCGCTGCACCCTGAGATGTGCTGCGCTGTTGAGACATCTGGTCTTCGTATCTTCTCAATAAATCGGGGGAAAGTTGGCCGAAAGCATGTTGAGTGTAAAGAGTTTCGTGCCGCACTTCTACATCTAGTAGGCTTCACCCACAAAGCACTACTAGATGTAGAAGCTGTCCACGGAGAACTCATTAGCACAAAGGTTTTACCCCGGTTTTTTGAGAAGATACTGGTCTTCCTTGTAGGATCGGTACCGTGGAAGATGATCAGCTAGGTCGCACTGTACCCGATCGTGAGCCCAATGACCAGATGGCTTCTGGGCTCAGCAGCGCCCAGAAGCCATCGGCCGATCGGGGGTTATCCGACGAGTGCCGGGTGCCTGACGCTATCCACGTGGTGGGGAGCGTCCACCGGCCCGCGCACCCAGGCGTCGTCCGACATCTGGAGGATTGTGCGCCCGACCGAGCCGAGCCCGATGAGCAATCCGACAAACATCGGAATAGGATGCCAGGCCGAGGGACCGATGAATTCCGAGAGCAGCCCGACGACAATGATGGCCCCGATCCACCAGCGGATGACCCCAGCCCGCCACAGGGCGATCGTCAGCAGCAGGTAACCCAGGTAGAAGCCGAAGAACGGCATGAGTACCATCATAAAGACGGGATGGTCGTAGATCACGTGCGACAGGGCGAGTGCATCAGCCCGTGGCGCAATTGGCACCTCGGTGAGGGCAAAGCCGATGATCGCGCCATGAAAATAGCAGCCGACCAGGGCCAGCGGTGCACCGACATGCGCGAGCAGGGCACCCCGCCGACGCAGCAGCGGCAGCAGGGCAAAGATCGCTGGTCCCAGCAGGAAGAACGTGAGCAGCACCAGCAGGAACCCGGCGGAGTAGCGGGTGGGGTGCGCGGCGACAAAGGCGAGCTCGCCCTCCATGCCGCTGCTGAAGCGCGGCGTGACCAGGGTAGAGCTGAGGCCGACGAGGAGTGCGCCAATCAAGGTCAGGCCAGCGGCGATGCGGCGAACCGTGGTGGTGGTGAGTCGTGCGAACATGGTCGTGCTCCGGATCAGTAGGGCCCTGCGCGGGCCGATTGCGGTCGGTGTCGAGTGACTGCCACCAGCATAGACCGCAGGACGTGGTCTGTCATCCGGCGCATTCCCGACGTGCGCGGGAAGTTTTCCCAGGAACGCGAGCCGCACATGGGTAGTACCTGTCCTGCCTGCTTTCACCATCCGTCTACTACTTTCGGGTTATTCCCTTGGTAGTGAATGGACTTTTCGCACCTTACGGCCTTGCCGTTGCGGGTTAGTCCAGGCTGGCGCCGTTGGTGCGGGCGATCTCGCCGAGGTATCGTGCGCTCGCCTTCGCCTGGCGCTGCTGCGTCTCGCGGTCGACGGCGATCAGGCCGAACGTGCGCTGATAGCCGAGCATCCACTCGAAGTTATCGAGCAGCGACCAGTGGTAGTACCCGCGGACGTCGATGCCGTCATCCAGGCAGCGCCGCATGCCGGCCAGTGCTCGCCGGATGAACTCGCCGCGACGGCTGTCGTCAGCGGTCGCCAGGCCGTTCTCGGTCACGATGATTGGCTTGCCCACCGTCGCCGCCACCACACGGATCACCCCTTCAAGTGCCTCGGGGTAGTACTCGTAGTCCATCTGAGTGGTTTCCACGCCCTCCTCGTTCGGGAGCGTTCCGTCCGGGCCGACGCGCTTGCGGCTATAGTTCTGCACACCGATGAAATCGTCGCCGGTGCACGCGGGCAGGAAGCTGCCAAAGACCTCGTGCTGCAGCGCGTCGGCATTGGCTTCCCCACCAGGCAGCGCCTGTATATCGTCGAGCGCCAGCGTGATGCCCACCTGGCTACCAGGGCTGGCTGCCTTGATGGCATCCCTCGCGCGCTCGTGCGCCTCCAGGATCAATGGCTGTGCTGCCTCCCCGATGGTCATCAGGAAGGGCTTGACACGGTCGGGCGTCGTATTGAGCGCCTGTGCCACCCGTTGCGTCCAGGCAATTCGGGGGTCCGCACCGCCTTCACCCTGAGGGTGCCCGCTCACGCCGACCGGCGCGTGACCATCCCGCTTACCGTGTGCGGCTGCCGCGATTATCTGACGGATCAGGGCGCCGATGTTGGCTTCGTTGATCGTGCAAACATATGGCATCAAGGAGCCAAGCTCCCGCGCCACCGCTTCGCTGTACCGGGCGAAGCGCTGTGGTACCTCGGCGCCTTCCCAGCCGCCCAGCCGCATCAGCCAGCGCGGGCTCGAGAAATGGTGCAGTATCACCATCGGCGTGATGCCGAGCTCGTGACAGGTCTCCAGCACATCCCGGTAATGGGCCAGCGCGGCTTTGAGAAGAAACCGTCCTCTGGCTCGACCCGCGCCCACTCGATCGAGAAACGGTAGGTGTTGAAGCCGAGCTCACGCAGCAGCCGCAGATCCTGGCGGTAGAGCCGGTAGTGGTCGCAGGCGTCGCCACTCGGCTCGGCGAAGATGCCGCCAGGCGTGTGCTCCATCACCCAGAATTCGCTGTTGATGTTGTTGCCTTCCACCTGGTGCGCCGCCGTTGCCGCGCCCCACAGGAAATGCTCCGGAAATGATGTCATGGTGTAGCTCCCTTACATGAGACCAATGAGTCGTATCACTGCTTCGTGGTCGCTAACGCGCCCGCTTGACCGGGACGATGACAACCGCCGCAACGAGGACCAATTAGGATGGCGACCACCCAGATCCCGCGGTAGACGCCGGTGAGCGCGACCATCTGCCCGGCGAGAACCGGGCCGACAACCTGCCCGACGTTGGTCGCCATACTTGCGATGCCCAGATCGCGGCCGGCTGCGTTCTTATCCGGCAGCACGTCGATGAAGAGCGCCTGGTCCACCGGCAGGAAGATGCCAAAGGCCGTCCCGGTGAAGAAGGTCTGGATGAAGAGGCCAGGCAACGTCGGCAAGAGCAGCGGCACGAAGAACGACGCTGCCATCAGCAGCGATGCCCCAATCACGAACGGCTTGCGCCGCCCGAGTTTATCCGACCACCGCCCTGCGACGATGATGGCCACGATCATCCCCGGCAGTCCGACGAGACCGAGCAGCGGCACAATCGTGGTCGCCTCCGCAGCGCTCAAGGCCGGGCGGATGTAACTCTGCAGCATGAAGAAGCTCAGCGCACCAGAGACCGTCTGGCCAAACATGAAGACAACGCGCGCTATCCATACCCAGCGGAAATCACTGTCTCGCAGCGGCACCAGAAAACCGCGGAAGAACTCACCCCAGCTGTGTGGCGGCACCTGCAAGGCGCTGGATGGCCGGTCCTTGGCAAAGACAACAAAGCCGACCATGCCAAGCAGGAGGAGCGCCGCAAGGATGAAGTAGAAGTTGAGGCCCAGGCTCGCGAAGGTAACGCCGGCGATAACTGCGCCGATGACGCCGCCGAGCATGGTGCCTACACCGCCCACCGCCGAGATCGTCCCCAGCTTGGACTCCGGAATGCGGTCGGCGACGGTCACGTTGAATGCTGCCGCCATACCCAGGAAGATCATCGTCAGCGCGTAGAGCCCACGAGTACGCCAATCGAAGGTGCGAACCGCATTGCCGCAAGGAAGCACGCACCGACGATGGCGCCAACCAGGATCCACGGCGCGCGACGCCCGAGGCGCGAGCGGGTGCGGTCGGACACGACACCCACCACCGGCCCGACGAACATGGAGAATAGGATGCCGAGGGAGGAGATCAGGGAGAGCGATTGAGCGCGGCTGGCGTCGAACTGGCCCAGGAGACCCAGCAGACGTTGTTGGTCGGCGCTCGCCGTTGCCGTCCCTGCGCTCACGGCAGCCTTGAGGTTATTGAGCGCGGTGAGGTCCACGCCGGCATCCGCGCCGGTAAAGAAGCGCCCAAACGCCAGGCCCTGCACGTGAGGTAGTGTAAACTGGTTTCTGTAAAAGTGGTGGAACCAAGAACCTGAACCAGCAGGTCTGGGTGTATCCTTTCGGATGGCTAAATCACTGAAAGGAG
>JBBSGA010000379.1:0-6013 GCA_038254585.1 Chloroflexales bacterium
AGGCCGGCCAGGTAGATCACCATCCACGAGCCCACGCCCCAGAGGTTCATAATGATGAGCGCGGGCTTGGCCCACCCGGGATCGTTAAGCCACCCCGGCCCCTGGATGCCGACGTACCACAGCAGCGAGTTGAGGATGCCGTACTGCGGGTTGTAGATCCACAGCCAGAGCACGCTCGACGCCACGAACGGGACGATCGTCGGCAGGTAGAAGATCGTGCGGTAGAAGGCCTGCCCACGGACCTTCAGGTTGAGCAACATGGCCAGGCCCATGGCGACGATCACGCTCAAGGGGATCGTGAAGACTGCCATGAACAAGGTGTTATACAAGGTGGTGTAGAAGAGTGGATCGTCGGTCAATAAGATGCGATAGTTCTCGAAGCCGACCCAGATAGGCGGCTGGAGCACGCTGTACGACGTAAAGCTGTAATAGACCGAGGCGACAATCGGGTAGGCGGTGAACAGCAGGAGTCCCACGATCGCCGGGGCGGCGAAGAGTAAGCCCATGCGCAGGTTGTGCCGCTGCACGGGCGAGGAACGGTGCCGGGGTACCGTAAGAGTCGACTCCATGGAGTCCTCCTTCATGCATATAAGCAGGTGGAGAGCACGTGCGCCGTGCTCTCCTGCTGGCATGCGCGTTACTTGACGCCCTCCTTGAGGACGCGGTCCAGCTCCTTCTGCGTCGCAGTCGTGGCATCGTCGAGCGCCTGCTTGGCCGTCTTCTTGGCGAAGATCGCATCGTCGACCGCGGTCCCGAGTTGGCCCATGTAGAAGGCCTGCGCCGGCATCACCGGGCGCTGGTGCTTGGTCGCCACCAGGATATCGTAGAAGGGCTTCAGCACGGGATCCTGTTGGACCTTCTGGTAGTAGGGCGCCTTCTTGTCGCCGGGGAACTGCGTAAAGGAATCGCCCTCGATGGTGGTCGCCTGGTCGCTCGTCGTCAGCCACTTGATGAACTCGAAGGCCGCATCCTTGTACTTGGCGCCCTTCGGGATACCCACGGTCCAGCCGCCGACCCACGACGAATGCGACGTCTGGCCCGGCCCCAGCGGCAGGAAGGTGATCCCATACTTCAAGTTTGGCGCATACTTCTTGAAGTTCGACAGCTCCCATGGACCGAGCGGGGCCATGGCGAGCTTGCCGGTGAGGAAAGGATGCTGCGCCCCAGTGCCGAAACCGGCTGTGAAGCCGCTGATCTTGCTCGGATCGTACTTCTTGGCGATGGAGACCATCCATTCCAGCGACTTGACGTTGTTCGGGTCGTTCGCCGTGACCTTGTTCGTCTTGGGATCGAAGAAATCGCCCCCGAAGGCCCAGCCCCAGGTGACCATCGAGTTTGCCGAGCCGTAGACCGTCCATGGAATGAAGCCCAGCCGCTCGATACGGCCACCGCTGACCTTCGCGATCTTGTCGCCCATCTGGGTCATCTCGTCGATGGTCTGGGGCGGCTTCTCCGGGTCGAAGCCCGCTTCCTTGAAGATATCCTTATTCCAGAAGAAGCCGAAGTTCGGGTCCGTGCCGTAGGTCAGCGCCCAGACCTTGCCGTTGTAGACACACTGATTCCAGGACGGCGCCCAATAGTCGTCGGGTTTGATGCCGGCCGTGTTGATCAGATCGTCGAGCGGCTCGAGCGCCCCGCGCGCCGCCCACTCGGAGACCTGGGGTCCGTCGACCCACGTCACGTCCGGGGGCTTCCCACCGGCGATGGCTGTAAAGAGCTTGGCATTCGTCGAGAGGTCGTTGGCGGCAAAGACCGCCTTGATGCCGATCTTGGGATGGCTGTCCTCGAAGCTTTTCCAGTATTGCTCCATCTGCTTCGGGGTGTCGCCACCGTAGGGATACCAGACCTCCACGACGGACTCACGGCCGCTCGCCGCCTGGCGTGGCGGGACCGGGGTCGGCACAGGCGTGGGCACCGGTCCGCCACCCGCTGCAGCGGTTGTACCGGCCGCTACGCCAGCGGACGTGGCGGTTGCACTCGTTGCTGCGCCGCCGGGAGCCGGTGTGTTGCCGCAGGCGGCAAGCACTATGGCCGCGCCGGTCATGCCTCCGATGTTGCGCAGGAAGGCACGGCGGGAGAGTTTGTTCCGTTGGGTCATCTGAGACCTCCATCTAACAGCGTTGATACCTGGTGATCGACAACGGGAACACCACGATACGACTTCGGCTCCATCCCTACCTCCCGGCACTCACCTCCTTCTTTGCCCGAAGGCACTTACTATGATGCGAGGACGCACCGGCGAAAGCGACCGTATGGTGGACTGTCCAACGGCGCGGCTGCGCCGCACCCATTGGTGTCGGGATTGAGATCATGCAGAGGCTGCCCGGAGGTTAGAGCTATGCGGTGTGCAGCATGGGGGTGCAGTATGATCATGGCTTAATCTCGGCCTGCTCCTGAAGCCTGAGCCAGGCCTCGACGGCCTGGCTCAAGCCGGACGAGCCCCTGAACCGCTGCTGGCATGTGTCCAGTGTATCCACGAGCTCGCCCTGGATCACGTGGCCGCATCGATCCAGGGTGAGCCGCAAGATGAGGGTGACGTAGTGCTGATCTGCCACGGTGCTGTCGTGAGCCGGTTGCGCCATTGGAGAGCCTCATTTTCTATACAGGACCCCAAGTCTTCTGGCCTACTATGCGCTCCTGAGACGTAGACAGCAATCGTATGTCGTCTTAATTTTCGCTTAAGTCGCGGTCAGATACGGTCGGGCTGATTTAGGATCTGCTCGAAGAGCGCGACCGTGGCCGGCTCCGGCGCGGCGTCGAACTCGGCGCGCAGCAAATCCGCACAAACCTGGTATTGATGCAGCGCTGCCGCCCGTTCACCCCGCCGCACAAAGCAGCGCATGACCAGACGGTGAGCATCCTCGCGGTAGGGATCGCGCGCCAGCAGGCGCCACAGGTTTTCCAGACAGGCACGGTAGTCGGCGGCACGGTAGGAGTGCTCGGCCAGCTGCGCCAGGAGCGTGAGATAGCGCGCTCGCAGGCGCTCGCGCTCCACGACGGTCTGCGGACCTGCTTCGCTACAGAGGTCACCCCGGTAGAGTTCTACTGCTTGGCGGTAGGCCATGCCGGCCGCGATCATGTCGCCCGCCTGCATTTGCCGATCGCCGATTTCCACAAGGCGATCAAAGCAGGTCACGTCGACGCCGATCCCTGCGTCCAGGTTCAGCCGGTAGTAACCGTCTTCGTGCACCACCGGCGGGGCGCCATGCAGCGCCGGGCCGAGGAACTTATGCAGGGTGTAGACCAAGTTATTCAGGGAGTTGAGGCCGAGGGTGAGATCGCGATTGGGCCAGAGCACTTGGACGAGCTGCTCGCGCGGGATACGCCGGCCGCACTGGAGCGCAACGTACGCCAAGAGCGCTTCGCGTTTCCCTCCAGCACGGGTCGGTATTAACTCCCCCGCGCGCAGGAGGCGCAGATTGCCCAGCAGGCAAATCGCGAGCGGCCATGGTGCTTCCTCGCCAGGCAGATTGGTCAGCATGGCTCTGTTGTGTTCGTTCATTCGTATCCTGCGCTCAGGCCGCCTCCGTGCGAACAGAGGAGCGGCGCCAATCAGCGTGCGTCTACCAGCGCTGCAGCGGCTTTGTCGGCAAGCCAGACCATCTAGCGCCGGCGGGCGCAGCTAAGCGCCGGCAATCTCGCACCGAAGACGCTCGAACGATAAACTCGGTCTCTAATAATCCCTGGTAGCCAGCTTCGACGTCGCCAAGAATGAGGTCGAGCAGCATCTTGCCGGCTTGACGACCAAGGTCTTCGAACGAGATCCGAACCGTGGTCAGCGCCGGGGTCGTAAATGCAGCCAGCGGATGATCATCAAACCCGACGACGGCGATGTCATCTGGAATGGCCACGTTCCGCTCGTGTAGAGCCGCGAGCGCACCAAATGCGAGCACGTCACTTGTGACAAACAGAGCTGTGGGTACGTCAGGACCCTCGAGCAAACTCGTGGTTGCCGCAAAGCCACTTTCAGAGCTGAAGTCCCCGTACCTGACGAGTGCTTCGTCAAATGGGATGCCGGCTGTGGCTAATCCCTCCATGTAACCAGCGAGCCGCTCGGCAACACCTGAGAAAGTCAGGGGCGCGTGGGCGAGCAGCGCGATCCGTGAATGTCCCTGCGCCAGCAGATGTTCGACAGCAGTATATGCACCCCTACGATTATCGAAGTCAATGCTACATATCCTGACCTCGCGAGGACCCGTGAGTATAACGATCGGGAAATCATCGTTCACGAGGTCATGGAGTGCACGATCGTCCACCTGTAAATCGAACAGGACCAATCCATCGATGCGCTTGGTGCGTGCCAGGTCCACGTAGACGTCCGCACTGTCAGCGTGGGTGACGGAGTCGATCAGCAGCCGTACGCCGAACTGGCGCGCAATGCTCATCAGCCCCTCGATGATCTGCATCGTCGAGGAGACCGCCGTGGGATGGGGCTGCGTGCGGTGGAAGACCAGGCCGATCGTGTGCGTACGACCCCTGGCGAGGGCCTGAGCCGCGGCGTCCGGCACATAGCCGAGCTCCTCTACCGCCGCCAGTACCCGCTGGCGAGTCTCCTCACTGATGCCGGCTTGCTTGACGCCGTTGAGCACAAAGGAAACCGTGGTGCGCGAGACACCTGCTCGCGCGGCTACATCTCGGGAGGTCGTGCGGCGCGCCATAGCTGCTCCCAGCTCAGGAAATACCCCGAGAACATTCAAAGATGTTCGTCATATCCAGACAGCTGAGCGATCCTACACTTTGTAGGGTAGGTAACACGTGTTAGCTACGATAGCATACGCAGCATCTCACGTCAAGAGGTTCATAGCAATATCGCTTCGGTTTCATTGTGATCTCGTGAGCACGTGCCTTGCCTCTGCTCAAGGCCGATCCAACAAACTGCCAGGCAGGGCCTCAGAAAGCAGAGAAGTATAGCCCTTGGAAGAGGCGCGTGTGATATGATAGAGTTCGACAGCTGTTCCGAGTTACGGATGTGTTTCACGAAGTGTAGGGAGTGTATGGCTGAGACGAATCAGGGCCTGCCCTCGGAGCGACGCCGCGAACAGATCCTGGCGCATTTGGGTGCGCACGACCGCACCGCGGTTAACGAGCTGAGTCAGGTCCTCGGGGTCTCGGAAGTAACTGTGCGCAAAGACCTGGATCAGCTCGAGGCGCAGGGTTTGCTCACGCGTGTCCATGGGGGCGCCGTCGTCTCAGGACGCGGCCGGCTCGAGCTGTACTTCGCGGCACGTGAGCAAGAGCACCTGGAGGAGAAACGGCGCATCGCCCAGGTGGCCGCGGCCCTCATACGTCCTGGTCAGTATATCTTCCTGGATGCGAGCACGACGGCGCTCCAGGTGGCGCGCCTGATCAAAGATCGCGAGGATCTCGTGGTCGTCACCAACGGCCTCTATACGGCGCTTGAGTTGAACTTCAGCGGTGGGATTACAACAATCGTCGTCGGCGGAACCATGCGGCGCCGCTCGAGTTCTCTGGTCGGCAGTCTCAACTTCAACTCACTCCAACGGCTGCGCGTCGACATCGGTTTCTTCGGCGCCCGGGGTGTGACAGCGCAGGACGGCTTGATGGAGTCCGACCTTGACGAAGCGCAATTGAAACAACGCCTGGTGAGTTCGTCGGGGACGGTCGTCGGCATTGTCGATGCCAGCAAGTTCGGTGTGCGGGCCTTCAGCGCCTTTGCCTTGCCGCAAGAGATCGATCGGATCATCACCGATGAGCATGCACCCGCGGCGATCGTCGAGGAGATGCGCGCAAATGGGGTCACGGTGGATCTGGTCTAAGAATGGGTTGGGGTGGGGCTCTGCCGTATTCTCGTGCCTCCTTGACCCTATGGTCGATGTGGATCTGGAACCAGCCGCGGTCATCTTAGAAGCTGTTTAATAACTGATGTTGCTAGTTGATCATGGATGAAATATAGATATCATGCCAAAGAACCGTTACTCACCACCATTATTCTTGTCGCCACCGTTCCGCAGCACCCAGCTCGCTGCCGGCAGGCAGACGCCGCTGCGCCCCC
>JBBSGA010000380.1:0-5959 GCA_038254585.1 Chloroflexales bacterium
AGCGGCGTTCAGTTCTGCCGGCCACCCCACACGGCGCCGTGGTTGCTCATGCGGCACACGCATCAGGCCCAAGCTCGCCAGGTCGTCCCGGGTTGCCAATGCGGTGACCTCGGCCTGCTCCGCCTGCCGGATGACGTGGCCATGCGTTCGGACGAGACTACGGATCGTTGTGTCGGAGAGACTCTCAGCGTCGTGGGTCTGCCAGCCGAGCAGGCGGGCGACGGAGACAAAGGGCAACTCCTGCGGGAGCAAGCAGGCCCATTCTTGGAGGCCACGGGTGATGATGATCCCGTTGTGCGGTGGAAGGACCGCGTTGCCGGGCAGCGCGTGGGTCTGCGTCGCCGGATGCGCACAGATCTGGCGAGACAGCGACAGGGTACCGAAGCGACTGGCGACGGTGACCGGCTCATGGCCGTCACCGTGGATCGGCTGAGGGGGAAAAAGCCTGACGGTGCTGCTGCGTCAGTTCGGCATCGATGAGGTCCCACTGGGCTTGGAGGGTGCAACGGAGAATCGCATTGCCGGTTGCGTGGGTCGTGTTTCCAGCTCATCCAACGCCGTCTCGGGCTGCAAGGTGGAGCCATCGGTGGCGGGAAGGTCGAAGGCCGCCCGTTCGGTCATCTGGTCAGAGGCGGGATCGTCGACGCGGCAGATCAGCACGCGAATATGGCTCATGGAGGACTCCTTGGTCAGGACAGGAGGCCTATGCTACCACAGTCAGAGCTCGTGCCGGACCGGAACTTTACCCAACGCTTATTCGCGCTAAGCAACTTTGTGACAAACGGTTCAAGAAAGATACATCACTTCTAGCCCTGAAAGATACATGTCTTCTACAGTGAACGTGTGAGATGAAACATTTGACAAGAACTATTCAGATCAAAAAGATCTGGGCTGCTGCGGCGGAGTGGGGCCAGGCGGAAGGTGGCTGGGATCTCGACGTGGTCGAGCGCACGCCTGGCACACGTGGCTTCAGTATGTTACCCAGACGGTGGATGGTGGAGCGAACACTGAGTTGGACGGTTGCTCCTCGCTCGTTTGGCGCGCAAGAACGAACCAGTTCCCACCATTAGGGCGTAAACAGTTTCCAATGCCCCTCGGAGACGACTTCGACGGTTCCGTCGACCACTTTGATGGCGGTCTCATCGTCGATCGCGTAGCACGGCACCGACATACCGGCGGCCCATTTTTCTGCGTCGGCCATGGTGTTTTCCGGCAAGGCCGGGTGATCGAGGTGCGGAAAGATCGAGAAGTCAACGACGCCCAGCGTGCTGTCGTCAGTGGTGGGCGACTTCCAGTAGACGAAGTCCTCCCCGATGCGTGGGGTCATCACCATGCTCCCGGCGCTCAGCCCCACCCAGACCGCCTCGCGCAGCGACGGCAAGAGGTCCGCCAGCCCAGACTGCCGCATCCAGTGGCACAGATACAAGGGGTCGCCGCCTTCCACCAGCAGCACGTCAGTCTCCTGGACCATGGGGACCCAAAGCTCTTCATCGATGCTGGGCAGCGCGGTGAGCTCCAGCACGCCCAAGGACTTCCAACCCAATTCGCACATGGGGCAGATGGGTTGTCGTCCGCTGATGAACCGCCATGCATGGCCAGCGCCGCCGGGCCTGGCGTACGCTGCGGTGGGAATGCAGAGAGCGTTGGACTCGGCAATCGGTTTGCCCAGCAGGTCGACCAGCGCGTCGTGGATGCTGGTGTTTTTGATGCCAGCGGACGTAAGCAGCAATTTCATCATTCCTCTCCTTGACGATGTCATGGGAGCCGAACGGCTCCTCCAGTCCCGCTCTTTAGTACTGACCACGGCCTGTCTCTCAGCCTATGAGACCCATTCGCCCCGTCGGGCATCGGCTTCTCCTTCCGATGCCCGACGGGGCACGACTTATTCAACACTTCCGGTTTTGACCGCGCCTGCACGCTCGTAATTCGCGATAATGACACCCTTTGGGGAGACTTGGCTCTCCGTCATCTTGAACGCCGCCGGGATGGTGCCATCGGCAAACAACCGTTTTCCACTGCCCAACGTCAGCGGATAGATCTTGAGCCAGAACGCATCAACCAAATCATGCTTGATGAGCGTCTGAAGGAGATTTCCACTGCCGTAAACGTGCAAATCCGGCCCTGGTTGCTGCTTAAGTTTGAGGACTTTTTCCGCAATGTCTCCGCCTACAAACACGGAGGGCTGCCATGCGGCAGACGTCATGGTATTCGAGGCGATGTACTTGGTCGCGGTATTGACGCCCGGCCATATATCCGCATGCTGCGGCCAGTACGGGGCCCAAATGTCAAAGGTTTTGCGCCCGATCAACAGATCAAACGGCATGTTCATCTCCCTCCTGACGACTGTTCCAACAACATCGTCGGAGTAGGGAGCGATCCACCCGCCATACGCGAAGCCACCACTGGGATCTTCATCTGGCCCGCCCATGGCTTGTATGACACCATCAAGGGAGACGTGGGAGATGACAATAACTTTTCGCATGACTGAGTTCCTTGAACATCTGGCAATAGGGTAAATATAGCACAGATGTTCAAAAATGCGGCAAATGAGATTACAGTTCTTGCGTCTATTAGCCGCCAGTAGACGCAGGCGAAAAGCCGTCTCAAGTTTGCATTGAAGCGGCTCTTGTATGGAAGTATCTTCTCTACAAGCATGAAGCGGTCAGCGTAAGATCGGGTGCATGGCAAAGCCCAAACGCCAGCGCATTGAGCCAACCGAGCAATGGGAGCAGCTTGAACTCCACTTCACGTCGCCGCAACAGCGGCAGTACGAGTTGATTCGTCCGGTCGTCCTCTTTGGTGAACCAGCAGCGGAGCGGGCGCGCGCAACAAATACACCGCAACGGACGGTCGCCCGACACGCGCAACAGTTTTTGGCGCACGGCATGGCGAGCCTCTTTGCCACGCCCCCGCCCGCACCAACACCTCGCCTCCCACCTGCGCTCCGTGAAGCCGTAGTCGCGCTCCATGCTGAACATCGCGCGCTCCATTTTCGGGAAATTGCCACGATTTGCTCTGTCCGCTTCGGTCGGGGTAGGTGTGCGCTTAATGGTGGGCATCGGAGCCCCAGCGATCAATCAGCGTCTGGAGGCGCTTAGAACGGCGGCCACGGCGTTTCGGGGGCTGCCAGCGCGGTGGCGGCACCCGATACTGCAAAAGCTCGTGCACCGACCAGCGGTGGTCACTCAGCCCTGCTGCCATTGCCGGGGTCCGCTCCCTCCCATCATTCAGTCTGAGGCTGCGATGGAAGGTACAGAAGTTATAGACCACCCCCACCAGATACATCCCGTGCTCCAATGTCGCTTGCTGGCGAGCCAACCCGTGCGTCCGCCGTGCCAAGCAGGCCAGGCGCGATCGGAACGTGCCGTTGAGCCGTTCGATGTACGCCGTGCTCACCACCTGGCAGCCGGCGGTCGCACGCAATCCGCGCATGACCGCTGCTCCCGTCCCCCGGACCAAGCGGCTCACCATCCCCACTGTGCCTCGGCCGGCCTTCACCAGCTGGACTACCGCGAGTTCGGGCCAGACCACCAGCCGGGGCGCCCCGCGCTGGCCGGTTCGTTGCGGGCTCCGGAACACGCGCACGAAGGCGGTCGGATAGCTCGCCAAGCCATCACTGCTCAGGAGCAGCGCGCCCCGTCGCGCGCAGCGCCCGATCAGCTGCGCCAAGCGCAGGATCAGCGCGAAGTCACGCTGCTTGCTGACGGTGCCGCCCAACCACAAGCGCGTCGAGACCATGACGGCCATCGCCATCCAGCGCACACCCGCCTGCGTCTTCACGCGGATCTCGTCGGCTTGAACGTGCTGAAGGTCGTGCGGCTGCTCCACGAGTGCCGCTTGGATCGCCTTGCTATGCTGGCCGCTGGCGGTGACCCACTCCCGAACCGTGCGCGGTTGCAGCCCAAAGGCGGCCTCAATAGCGACCGGAGGACAGCCATGCGCGACCAAGGTGATGACCTGGGTCACGAGCGCCTCCGGGGTGCGGCGTCGATAGAGGGGCGTGCCATGACGCGGATTGAAGGTCTGGCGGCAGAGCGTGCACTTGGAGCGCGGTCGTTTGCGGCCGTGGCTGATGATGTTGCCCTGGCCGATTTGACCCCTTGCGGGACAGTCGAGGTTGGGGCAGACTGTGTGCTGCGGGTCCATCGAACCTCCTCAAGGTTGCTAGCCAAGAGGGATTCTACCGGGACCCGCAGTCGTTTGTCAGGCATCAGCCCTCACCCACCATTAAGCGCACACCTACCGCCGCCGCATAATCCCGCATGAACGAAGCCGGGATGTGTGCGACCGCCTCTATGGAATTTGAACGGGGACCTGGCGTGGACTGTTCAGGCGGATGAGGAGCGATCACAGACCGTGGCGGTGCGCGAGGGCACGACCAACGGAGCATGACTCCGCCCCACGCCGTTGCGCCGTGCTGGCACCCCGGAGGAACCGCGACATCCGTGCCGGTTATAGGCTCGACCAGCTTCCCTGGACAGGCGGAGGCCTGGCGCCGCCGTGCGCCCTACCCCAGAACGGCCATGCTCCCACTGGACGATCGTGCCTACGCCCCGCGACATGGTGGACTCCGCGGGGTCGGCAGGAGCACCAGCGTCAGCTCCATCACCGCCCCACACGCTGGACAATAGGCGATAGGCTGCGGCTCCTCGGTCGCGCTCGACGTCAGCGGCGCGGTGGACGCTGCCGCACCGCCTGCTCCCGCCACGGTGAGCCGCGCCCGCACCTGGGCCAGTACCGCGCGCTTGCCCAGGCTAAACAGCCCGAAGTAGCGCACCTTCACGAAGCCTTTGGGCAACCCATGCTCCAAAAAACGGCGGATGAACGCCTCGGCCGGCAGGGTGCACCGTTTGGTGTGCTTGCTGTCTGCCACCCGATAGCGGAAGGTCACCTGATCGTTCACCACGCCCGCAAGCCGATTGTTGCTCAGTGCGACGCGAAAGACGTAGGGCGCGAGATATTTCAAGGCCGCCTCGCCACTCCCGACCGCCCGGCAGTCCACCACCCACGGTTTGCCCACACGGAGGGCGGCACCGCCGCTTCCACCTTCAACTGCCGCAGGCCCGCCCGCAGCTTGCCGCGAAACAACTGAGCGAGTGGCTTGACATGCACCAGGAAGCGACCTTTGGCCGGCAACCAGCCGCCCTCCGCCGACGCAAACGCCCCAGCCGGCACGAGGTAATGCATGTGCGGATGATAGCGCAGGTCGCGCGTCCAGGTCTGCAGCACGCCCACCATCCCGATCTGCCCGCCGGGTGCCCCTTGGGCGAAGCGCGGATCAGCCGCGCGTTGCTGCAGCGCCGTTGCCGAACTGCGAAAGAGTACGGCATAGAGGCGCCGTGGGTGTTGGCGGGCGATGGGCCGCAGGTCGGCGGGGAGGGTGAAGGTCACCAGAAAGTAGGGCACGGGCAGGCGCAGGGCCTGCTGCTTGGCCAGCCAGGTCTCCGCCTGCCCGTGCTGACAGGTGGGACAGTGCCGATTGCGACAGGAGTGATAGCTGTAGCGCACGGTACCACAACGGGGACAGGTATAGACCTGCCCGCCCAGCACCTCCGTCCGGCACTGTTCAATCGCCGCCATTGCCGCCCGCTGGCTGGCCGAGAGCCGCTCCCCGAACTTCGCACGGTAGGCAGGGCCGTAGCGCCGGAAGATCTCCCCCAGCGTGATCACACGATGCCCTCCAGCAGGCCGTTGATCGCCGCGGTCGCCTTCCAGCACATGGGTCGCCCAGCTATGGCGTAAGGTATGCACGGTGACGTGCTTCTGGAAGCCGCATTCGGCCGCGGCCACCTGCACGGCAACCTCGACGCCGCGGGCCGACATCGGACCCCGCATCTCGGGCACCTGCCAGCGGGCCGGGAAGAGCCAGACGGGATCGCGGTGGGTGCGCCAGTGGTCGCGCAGCAGGGGCAGGAGTTGGGGCGCGAGGGGGACATAACGGTCCTTGCCGCCCTTGCCA
>JBBSGA010000381.1:0-5956 GCA_038254585.1 Chloroflexales bacterium
AGATGAACGGCAGGGTGACGCTCCAGAAGATGCGTCCACGACCTGCGCCGAGCACCCGCGCCTGGTACTCATAGTGCGGATCGTAGCGCGCGAACACGCCCGCCAGCGTGAAGACGACGTAGGGCAGGACCGGAATGAGATGCACCAGCGCGACGCCGAGCGTCGTGCCGGCCAGGTCCAGCCGCAGAAAGAGGATGTTGAGCCCGATCCCGGTCGCGACCGGCGGTACCACCGTCGGTAAGAACAGGAGCAGGTAGATGAGGCCTTTGCCGCGGAAGCGGCGCGTACCGAGCGTGCGCGCGGCAGGGTAGCCGACGAGCAGCGCCAGAAGGCTGACGATCAGCGCAACTTCTCCGCTGCGCAGGAGCGCTGTGACGGTCCGAAGATCATTGAGTTGCCGCAGCAACGGCGCAACCGTCCAGGTCCGCGGGAGCACGTCGGGGTAGAACCAGCTCGTCGAGAAGGCGTAGAGACCGAAGACGGCGAGGGGCAGGAACAGGACTCCGCTCACGAGCAACAGACTCGCAGCGCGCGCTATGCGTATCATGTCTATTCCTCCTGTCGGTTAAGTCGCCGCGCGATGACGGCCACCACGGCCACGACGAACGCCATCATCACGCTGATTGCCATGCCCTCGGCGCGGCTGTTGAGGTCGGGGTCCAGGAAGAATTGGAGTGCGAGCACCGATAGCATCTCGGGATAGCGCACCCCGAGTACCGCCGGGACCTCGTAGGCGCCGAAGACGAAGGCAAACACGAGCAGCGCGCCCGCGATCAGGTTCGGCAGCACCATTGGGAGTGTGACATACCGCATCCGCTGCCAGCGCGTTGCCCCCAGGTTCTCGGCGACGACCGCATACGCAGCCGGCTGTGAGCGGAGACTGCCCAGCATGATCAGCAGCAGGAACGGGGTTTCCTTGAGCACATAGTGCAGGATGATCCCTACGCCGTAGCGGTCGCGGATCAGGACGGGAAACTCGGCCGGCGCGTCGATCAGATGGAAGAACGCGGCGATGCGCGCGAGCACCCCGCTCTGTGCCAGCAGCAAGCTCAGCCCGACGGCCCAGACCAGGTGCGGGAACGCCAGATTCATGGTCAGTGCCGACATGAGCCGGCGTGCCTGCCTTTCGGGAACTCGGAGGCGCTCGCCCCAGAACATGGTCAGGCTCAATGCGCACACCGCGGCCAGGAGCGTCGACGCGCTGCTGACCCAGAGTGAGAAGATGAGGCCATTCCAGAACTGCCGGGCGTAGCGGCTATCGACGAGCACGGCGCGGTAGGCGTCGCCGCTCAGCTGTTGGTGCCCGAGCAGCGGCTGGTAGCCGAGGCTTTGCCCCACGCCATATATCACGCTCGATCCGAAGAGCGCGGCGATGAGCGTGAGCGCGGGAAGCAAGCTTAACATCATCCGAAGACTCGTCCGGAGACGACGATGATGCCGTGGCCGCCCTGATAGGGGTATCGCCCGCTGCAGGCCGGCGCTCAGGATGCCACGCGACGTGCCGCTGCGCACCATCCGCTGGAGCTTCGCCCAGCGGGCACCCGCGAGCCAGGAGGGGTCACCGGAGCTCACCGCGCCACCTGCAGCACATACATTTTCCAGCCCTGCTCGACCAGGTTTTGATACGGTGCCGCGGCGTCGCCGACCAGCGTCGCTGCGAGCCGGCGCGGATCGACCGCGCCCGGACCGAGTTGCTGTGCTGCCGCCTTGAGCCGCGCGAGCGCCGTGCCGTCCGTCACCTTGCTCACGTCGATGCCATAGCCGAGGCCAAAGCCATTGGTCGGCACGATCTGTGCCGCCTGGAGCTCGGGGGCGAGGATCAGATTCGCGAGCACCAGCGCAGCGGCCCGGTGTGGCGCGTTGGCCGGAATGGCAACGTAGTTGAAGTCGCCGATCATATTGTGGTCGAAGACGAAGGCTTTCGCGGTCTTCGGTACGAGTCCCTGGTCGATCAGGGGCTGCGCGCCGGCGGTTGCCAGGGTGATGCTGAAATCGACTTCGCGGTTGGCGAAGAGCCTGTGCAGCTCGTTCTCGTCCTTGGGATAGGTTGCTCCCTGACGCCACAGGCAGGGCTTCAGTTCGTTCAGATACTGCCAGAGCGTGGGCGACCAGCGGTCCCAGAGCGCCTGGTTAAAGCTGCCCGACCACTGCTTCGCGGCGCCGCTGATCTCAAAGAGTGCCGCTTTGACGAAGCGCGTGCCCTGGAAGGCGCCCGGCCCCGGCGCGATATAGGTGAAGTGGCCGGGATGGGCGCAGGCCCACGTCTTGAGTTCGGCGAAGGAGTGCGGCAGCTCGCGCTCGGGCGTGCGCGCCGTATCGTAGATGAACTGAAACTGCGACGAGGACCAGGGAGTCTCCAGGTCGTCGATCGGGACGCCGAAGTCCAGATTCAGCGCCGGGTTGTCCCAGTTGACATAGCGTGCGTTCGGCAAGGCGCGGGCCCACCCCTTGGAGAGCATCCCGGCCTGCTTGAGCGAGGCGAAGTTCTCGCCGTTGATCCAGATCAGGTCGACGGCGCCCGGGTCCTTGTGGGCCTCCTTTTCGCTCAGGACCTGGTTCACCGCGTCCACCGTATCCGCCACCGGAACGCGGTTGAGCGTGATGCCGTAGCGCTCCCGGAGCGCCTTACCATAAAAGGTGTCGACGAACCGGTTGATGCTCTCGGAGCCGCCCCAGAGGTACCAGTTGATGGTCTGGCCGCGCGCAGCCGCGAGCACGGCGTCCCAGTGCGCGGGATCGACGCCTCCGAAGGCAGCCATCGGCGTGCCAGAGGTGGCCGGCGTGCCCGAGGCGCCGCAGGCGGCGAGGACCAGCACGGCGCAGAGCGCGATGAGCCCCGTGCGGATCAACGATCGAGTGATGGATATGGAGGTTGATCCGATCAATCTTGCAACTCCTTCGCATGACACCGTGAACAGCGGTGTGGTCGATGTGCCGGAGACACAGCCTGTAGGGGCAATCCGGCCGTGACCGCCATCGGGCACCCTCTGGGTGAGGCAGGTGTGCCACAAGTCGGATCGCATCAGAGGTGACGCCGTGCCCAGACGAAGCGCTGCGCGATCGTGGCAACGACCAGCACTGCCATCAAGCCGAAGAGCGGTACGAGCGTGGCACGAAAGATGAGGAACAGCGTGTAGAAGATGACCGTTTCCGCCCCTTCCATGATGCCGGTGGGCATAGTAATCGTCGTCAGCTCGCCGCGTGCGGCGGCGCCCTGGCGGCGTTTCTCGAGCAGCGCGGCCAGATACATCCAGGACGCGCCGTTGATGTAGAAGCTGGCGAGCAACAGGGTCAGGCTGAGCCAGCCCGTGGTAGATGGGCGGCTCAGGATCAGGGCGAATGGAATCGCGGCATAGATCACCGTGTCCAGCACGATGTCCAGGTAGCCGCCAAAGTCGCTCTGTGTTCCCTGGACGCGTGCGACAGTACCATCGAGCCCGTCGAGCACCCGGTTGACGCTCCACAACAGAAGACCAAGAGTATAGCGTTGCTGCCAGACCGCAGCCGCCGCAAGGATGCCGGCGGCAAACGCGACGAGAGTGACCGCAGTCGGGTGGATCGCCCGCGGAACCCTCAGGGCGAGCGGGCCAAACGCCTGCTCCTTCGGGATTCGCAACTCCTTATCGATCATGACCGTCGCTCCGTGTGAGGTCGTGCCTGTCGCATCTGCGTCATCCTCTCCCCGCTGCTTGTGCTGCCCCGCATCGCACACGGACACCTGCTTCACGGCGTCGCCGCCGGGATCATCCTTTGCACCATACCAGAGAACAGGGACACGGACTGTGCACTAGTTCACAGTTCGCGCGATGTTGCAGCTGGTATGATCGGGCTAGGGACCAGGATGCTATTGTGTGTCGCGCTATGTGGCGCTGGAAAGGGTGGATGGCCCGCGACCTGCTCGGAGAGGTTCAATGGCATTGTCAGACCACGTGAGAAGACTGAGCGGCTGGGCATACACGCACGTTCCCGGGCTGCGCCAGCTCTGGGCGCAGATGACTCCCGCAGTTGTTCAGCAGCACGAGGTGCCCTGGGCAGGCCTCGAGATACCACTACCTAGATGCCGGCTGGCGGCGATTACCACCGGGGGCGTGCATCTCGTTGACCAGGTGCCATTCAACATGCAGGATCCGCATGGGGATCCTAGCTTCCGGATTATCCCAGCTGGGACACCTTCCTCTCGTCTGACGATCACGCATGACTACTACGATCACCGTGACGCGGAGCAGGATCTCGATATCCTCTTCCCGATCGGGCTGCTGTCGTCCCTGGCCGAGCGCGGTGTGATCGGCTCGCTGGCGGACTGCTATAGCTTTATGGGCCACATCGAGGGGCCTCATCTGCCGATTTTGATGGGGCAAACTGCGCCCGAGGTTGTGGCGCACCTCAAGCAGCAGCAGGTCGATGCGGTGCTGCTGACGCCTGCCTGAGGGTTATGCAACCAGTCCGTGGGGCTGATCGCGCGCACGATTGAGGCGGCAGGTATCCCAACGGTGAGCATCATGCTCCTGCGTGAGATCGCCGAGAAGGTCAAGGCGCCTCGTACGCTGTTGGTACGCTGGCCGTTCGGCCATCCTTTAGGGGAGCCCGGCAATCGGGCACAGCAGCTGACCGTCCTCCATGACGCGCTCACCCTCCTGGTCGAAGCCGCGGTCCCCGGCGCCATCGTGGAGCCGGGCTACCGGTGGCGACGTGAACACTACACCGAGCCGGCCGCGTGGCCTCGCGGCAACGCTCGCTGAAACAGGGAGTCACCTGCGATGGGGTTGCGTTTCACGCTACCTCTCGCTGTTTCCTGCCGATCCCGGCCTTCCTCTACCCCAATGCTCGGGAGCATGGCCGAACATGCTTTTTTCTACAGACGGCTGCCGCCGGTCGTGGTGTACCAGGTGCAATGGATCAGGCTGGGGTGCCTCTTGGGCCAAGGAGAGGCTGACGCTGCGGAGGACACGCGCGATGGGACGGACGCCGATCAGTACACGATGTATCTTTATTGATACGGCTGTGGAAGCATTGGCGATGACTGCTGGGCCCATCAGCGATCTCTGGCCGCGGTTGCACTCGGGCGAGAGACTCGTGACGCTGGCGTATGTCCGTCCCATCAAGCTCAGGAGGGAGTTCATCAACCGGCTCGAATCGATACTTGACCTTCCAGCAACTGGAAGGTGTACGATCGTCGGAAGATGAGGAGTAAAGCACATGCTCATTCACGAGTTCGCTCAACAAACCGGTGTGCCTGCGAAGACGATCCGCTACTACGAAGACATTGCTCTCTTACCGTCGCCTGCCCGGCACGAGAATAACTATCGCCACTATACCGAGGCTGATGTCGGGCGTTTGCGTTTTATTACGAGCGCCCGGAGCTTAGGCTTTTCCGTTGCAGCTCTCGTCAAAATCATCGCGACACGCGATGCCGGTGTTGCACCCTGTGAGCATGTGCTTGTAGCAATGGAGGCGCAGCTCGAGGATATTGACCGTCGCATTGCTGACATGATCACACTACGTGACACGCTCAGACAGCTCTACCATACCGGCGCGACCTTACCCCGCGACGATGTAACACTTGAACAGTGTGTTTGTGCCCTGATCAAAACGTACCCTGAGCGCGAACAGGCCGGGGGAAGCAAAGGAGAAGCCTGATGGCGAACGAGTGTCCTGAAGCGCGCCCTGGTCTTGTGCGCCTCGGCATTGTCGGCACGATTATCGCGGCCGTGTGTTGCTTTACACCGGTCGTCGTCATCCTGCTCGGGGCAGTCGGGCTTGGCTGGCTGAGTGGCTATCTTGACTATGTATTGCTGCCTGCTCTGGCAGTGTTTGTCGGGTTGACGGGGTATGCGCTCTGGCGTCATCACCGTGCTGCGTGAAGGAGAACGTATGAACGGGCAGTTTGATCTCGTGATTCTCGGAAGTGGCTCGACCGCCTTTGCCGCCGCTCTTCGGGCGGGTGAGCTTGGGAAGA
>JBBSGA010000382.1:0-5923 GCA_038254585.1 Chloroflexales bacterium
CCACTTAACCATAGGTGCTTATCGGGCACGCGCTCCTGGTAGGCGCGAAGTGGGAACATTGTCATAGTTCGGGTCGTATTGTGACCTCTATGTGGGAACCCCATTGGCCGTTACCCTGAAATTAAGATGCGATTGCCCTGAGCTGCGATGTTCATGCGATTCCAAAGCCGTTTACGAATAGAAGTGTAAGTATGACCAGCAGCGGCAGCAGCGTAGCCATGATCAGCCAGTGCAGCCACAGCTGTTTACCGGCCATTGCGAGGATCACGAATGCGCTGAAGCCGATCAGCACGTGACGTGGCAGGCTTCCTCTCTGGTTGGCCAGGTAGGCCGGCAGCAGGAGCAGCAGACCGGTCAGTCCGTAGACGAGCGGGAGACGACGCAGGGCAAGCAGCGTTAATACGATAAAGCTGATCCAGACACCAAGCTGAAGCGCGGCCATTTCCCATTCAGGAGAATCCCAAATTGCTCGGAAGATTTTACTCGGAATGACCCACGGAGGTGCCGCGCCGTTGTTCCAGTTCTGTTGAGCGATCAAGAACGCGAACGGTGTGTCAAAGCGCCACAACTGGTACAGCATGAATAGGCCTAATCCGAGCGGCGGAAGGAGGACGGCAAGCAACGGTGCGCGAATCGATCGCCAGCGCCAGCCATGATGCTCGAGGTAGGCGATGCCGAGAATCGGCGTAATCATCACGCCCGGCACTCGCGTAAGCGCAAGCAAGCCGCCTACTGCTCCGGCCAGCCACCAGCGCTGTCTGCGCATGGCCCAGACCGCGGCCAGGGACAGGAGAAGCGCCAGCGTTTCAGTGTAGCCCGCGACAAAATAGAAGGACGTTGGAAATAACAGGAGCAGCACGACGCTGCGATATGCTACGACACTGCCAAAATCACACGCAAGAAGATCATACATCAATAGCACCGCGGTGAGCAGGGCAAAGTTGGAGATAAGCAGGGCCGCAATTGCTACATTGTGTCCGGATAAGGGCAAGAATAGACGGATAAGGAGTGAGTAGAGCGGAAAGAAAGCAATGTTGGGCCACTTCTCGCCGATAAATCGGTACCCGCTCAGGGCGATGGCCTGGTAACGCTCGCTGTCCCACTGATCCATGCAGCTGCGAACGTGCGCCAGAAGAAGGCCTCGTGATTGAAGATGGTTTTACCAAAGCTAAAGGCCACCGTTCGCCCATAGCGGTAGATGACGCTGCTGTACCACAGGCCGGTGCCGCCTACCAGCCACAGGGCTACCCGCCACACGACGAAGACACACGCGATGCCCGGCAATGACCGTAGGAAGGGACGTGCATCGGAGCGGCTAAGGCCCATACCCACGACGGCCGAGAGACCGATCCCAATCCACCATGCCTGAATAGGGATTCTGCCGCGGCAGATCGCATACGTGACGCATAGCGCGAGAATCACGAAGATCAGAAGGAGTATCTTCCAACGGGATGGCGCCGGCAGCTGTGCGATGGCCAGCCAGAGCAGACACAGGATGATCGGCGTGCTCACTAAGAGCGCCCGCGGTGGGCTCGTCTGTCCAAGTGACTGTACGCCTACGTGCTGAAGCAGGGGAACGAGATGACGCGGATCCTGGTTGAGTTGTACAGTATTACTCGATATGTACAGGGGTATATCACCTTGATCATTCGACTGCAGAAATAGATGATAGACGCGCAGCTGCTGGACGGCACCAAGATCGAGCGGCTGTGTCCCACTTTCCAAATGAGCCCGCACCGGCAACCTCCCGCTTGGTCCTCCCATCCGCAGCCAGACGACGAACCGGCCGATCCCGGCCTGCGGGAAGTGCAGCAGGGCATTGCCGTTGGTATACACGTAGGAAAAGTGTGCATCCCCTTCGGGTCGTACAGGCCGGCCGCGGTAACAGCCCACGAGTGAGCATCTCGCACACCTACCAGGGGCCGCAGGTAGATTCCAAAGACGAGCGCGATGCCGAGTGTGCTGGCGACTAGCAGGGGCACGAGAGCCCGCTGAAGCGCAGACGGCAAGGCCTGCGAGGAGCGATGTTGCTGTGAAACCACTCTATGCTACGAACCCCGGCGAATTGCTCATCTGCGGGAGTCGATCACTTAATCCCTGCATCGATTTCTGACGTGCACCCGCCTTTTGAGGTGGTATCCATCGATTCACGGAAATTGCATAAGAGCCTGTAACAGTCGCTTCGGCTGGCACTTGACTGCAACGCTGCAGTGCAGCTACCCTAGTGCTGCCCGGCGCAGACGGGATGCCGTCTCGAAGTGTCGTCGCCGAGGTCGTACGAGAGGATATGTGCGAAGGATGACGTCTACGGATCGCAGCCCCGGCCCGTCCTCCGTCTGGGAAGAGCGCTGGCACCCGCTACGCGAGGAATGGATCATCGTCGCCGCTCACCGCCAGAACCGGCCATGGATCGGCGAGGTCGTCGACACGACGCCTGAACCCGTACTGGCATATGACCCTGGCTGCTATCTCTGCCCGGGTAATCTGCGCGTCAGTGGTGAGCGTAATCCCGAGTATAGAGGGGTGTACGTCTTCGACAACGACCACCCGTGCGTTGGCCCGGATGCGCCGGCCGAACTTGCGCCGCCGCCCCCACCCTACCGCAACCGGCGGGCCAACGGCCGCGCGCGCGTGATCTGCTACAGCCCACGCCACGATCTGACCCTGGCCGAGATGGGCGTCGAGGCGATTGAGAACGTGGCGCAGGCCTGGCAGCAGCAGACACGCGACCTGGGCGATCTCCCCGAGGTCAAGCATGTGCTCTGCTTCGAGAACAAAGGCGAGGTCGTCGGCGTCTCCAACCCCCACCCCCACGGCCAGGTCTACGCTACGAATTTTGTTTTCAAGACGATCGAGACGGAGCTCGGCGCGTCGCAGCGCTACCTTCGCGAAACCGGCCGTCCCCTCTTCGCTGACATCATCGCGGCCGAGGAGGCCGATGGACGCCGCATCCTCTACCAGGACGCGCACGCGATCGCCTTCGTACCCTACTTCGCGCGCTATGCCTACGAGGTCTACGTGGCGCCTCGGCGCAGCGTGCCGCATATTCATGCCCTCGACGCAGCCGAGGTCTCCTCGCTGGCGCGCGCGCTCAAGGACGTAACGGTGCGCTTCGACAACCTGTGGCAGATGCCGTTCCCCTACGTGATGCCGCTGCATCAGGCGCCGGCCGACGGCGACGACTACCGCGCCTTTCACTTCTTCATCGCCTTCCATCCACCGCTGCGGCGGCCGAACGTGCTGAAATACCTCGCAGGCCCCGAGATCGGCGGCGGCAACTTCCTGAGCGACACCTCGCCCGAGACCAAGGCGGCAGAGCTGCAAGCCCAGCCGGCAACCCACTATGCACAGACGAGGTAGGCCCGTGATTCGTGACCACGCTGAGCTCCTCGATCGCATCCGCGCGATCCACGCCGCCATTCGCGACGACGTCGTCGCGACCTGCGAGCAGAGTGCAACCGAACAGCTCGCGGCGATCGTCGCCGACGAGGGCGGTGATACGATCTTCGCCATCGACCGTGTCTCCGAGGCCGTGCTGATCGATCGCTTTGGCCGCCTCGCGGAGAAGTGGCCCTGCGTCTTGATCGCCGAGGGCCTCGGCGAGACCGGGATCATGGTGCTGACCCCGGACGGGGACTCCGACACGGCCGAGATCCGGGTGATCGTCGATCCGATCGACGGCACGCGCGGGCTGATGTATCAGAAGCGCTCCGCCTGGATCCTGACCGGCGTCGCGCCCAATCGCGGGCCGGCTACAACCCTGGCGGATATCGAGCTGGCCGTCCAGACCGAGATCCCTCTGGTCAAGCAGCACCTCTGCGACAGCCTCTGGGCCGCGGCCGGTGAAGGTGCCCACGGCGAGCGCCTGAACCGGCTGACGGGCGAGACGCAGCCGCTGGTGCCGCATCCCTCGGGCGCCCACACGATTGCGCAGGGCTATGGCGGCCTGGCACGCTTCTTTCCCGGCGCGCGCGAGGAGCTCGCCTCGATCGAGGAAACCGTCATCGAGCGCACGCTGGGCCCGGTGCGTCCCGGCCGGGCGCTCGCCTTCGAAGATCAGTACATCTCGACCGGCGGCCAGCTCTACGAGCTGATGGTGGGCCACGATCGCTGGATCGCCGATCTGCGCCCATTGATGGAGACCGTGCTGCAGCGGCGTGGGCTGCGCCTCGGCATGTGCTGCCATCCGTACGATCTGTGCACCGAGCTCGTCGCGCGGGAGGTGGGCGTCCTCGTCACCGACGAGCAGGGATTGCCGCCTCGAGCACCTTTAGACGTCCATACCGATCTGGCATGGATTGGCTATGCCAACGCAGCGCTCCGCGACCAGGTGGCGCCCGTCCTGCACGACGTTCTACGTGAGCGTGGGCTCGTCGCGGCGAAAGGATCTGCGTGATGTGGCGCCTGGAGCATAGCGACGCTACGACATCGCCGGATGTCGCCCGCTTCGGCGACCTGGTGAATGAGCACGCGGACTTCTTCGCGGCCGACAGACCCATCGTCGTCGCCCGAGCGCCTGGGCGGCTCGATCTGATGGGCGGCATTGCCGACTATTCGGGCGCGCTCGTGCTCGAGCTGCCGCTCGCGGCTGCCACGCTCGTCGCCGCGCAGGCTGACCCGGAGCCGCGCTTCACCGTGCTCAGCACAGATATCGGAGCCTCCGACGGCGAGGAGCTGGTGAGCTTTCCCCTGGCAGTGCTCGAGAGCGGCGGACGGCCGCTGAGCTACCTGGCGGCGCGCAAACTCTTCGGCGGCGACCGAGCGCGCCGCTGGGTTGCCTACGTCGCCGGCACGCTCGTCGTTTTGCAGCGCGAGCATGGACTGCGTCTCGGCCACGGCCTGCGCCTCCTGATCCACTCGGATGTCCCGGCGGGCAAAGGTGTGAGCTCCTCCGCGGCGCTCGAGGTGGCGACGATGCAGGCGATCTGTGGGCTGCTGGATCTACCACTGGAAGGCCGTGACGTCGCGCTGCTCTGCCAGCGCGCGGAAAACCTCGTCGTCGGCGCACCCTGCGGGGTGATGGACCAGATGACGTCGGCCTGCGGGGAGCAGGGACGCCTGCTCACGCTGCTCTGCCAGCCGGCGGAGCTCTTGCCGTCGGTGGCACTGCCGCCCGAGCTCGAGATCTGGGGCATCGACTCGGGCATCCGCCACGCGGTTTCGGGGGCGGACTACGGTTCAGTCCGCGTCGGCGCCTTCATGGGCTATCGCATCATCGCCGGCCTCGCCGGCCTGGAGGCCCGGCCGCTCGGCGGTGAGCGCGTCTCGATCGAGGACCCGCTCTGGCATGGCTACCTGGCCAACATTTCCCCCTCGCTCTGGGAGGGTGCCTACCGCGAGCAGGTCCCTGCGACGCTCGACGGCAAGACGTTTGTGGCGAGCTACGGTGGCTCGACCGACGCGGTAACACGTGTCGACCCGCAGGGAACCTACGCCGTCCAGCAGCCTACGGCCCACCCGATCTACGAGCATCATCGCGTGCGGCTCTTCCGGGCCTTGTTGCAGAACGGCGAGGCCGGGTACGAGACGTTCGAGCTCCTCGGGGAGCTGATGTATCAGTCACATGCCAGCTACAGTGCCTGCGGCCTGGGATCGGAGGGCACCGACACGCTGGTCGAGCTCGTCCGTGGGGCAGGGCCACCGGCCGGGCTCTTCGGCGCCAAGATCACCGGCGGCGGCAGCGGTGGGACCGTCGCGGTACTGGCGCGCAGCGGATCAAGGCCGCAGCTCGATCGGATCGCCGAACAGTACGAGGCCGAGACCGGGCGAGATGTCACGATCCTCGGCGGCTCGTCACCCGGCGCTTTGCAGTTCGGAATACGCCGTCTCGTCCGTGAGCCGTGGGGCGCCGGCCCCCGGGGGGGGGCGCTCCGCGCCCCCCACCCCCCCGGGGGCGCCCCCCCCCCTCCCAAAACCCCCCCAC
>JBBSGA010000383.1:0-5893 GCA_038254585.1 Chloroflexales bacterium
AAATGGGATCGCCCTTTTTGCCCAAAAATCAGTTTTCGGCCCCCCTGAACTCTTATTCCAACCCCCCCCCCGGCCGGCGGGCAGGGGGGTGGCCCGCCCGCGGCACGTGAGGCTGTCGCCCTCGTGCAAGGAAAACAGCGTGACGATCTGGACCGAGAACGAACGCTGTCCCTGGCCACCGTTAAGCTAATTGAGATCGTGGGCGAGGCGGCGAGCCGGATCTCACCGGAGACCCATGCTAGCGCCCACGAGATACCATGGGAGGCGATTGTCGCAATGCGTAACCGCCTTATTCACGGTTACTTCGACATAGATTTGGACATCGTCTATGATACCCTGTCCTCGGAACTGCCATCGCTCATCGTCGCACTCGACAAACTCCTGGCTTGGAGCGAAGAGGATTCCCAGACGTTGATATAGACGCGCCACGCGCATTCAGGATCACAAGCGAGCCGGCTGCTCGCAAAGGAGCTAGGGAAATGTCACGAAATACTGCTTGGCAAGCCTGGAATGTCATGCTCGACGCACTGATCACACTTCTAATGGGCAGCAGACGCCCACAGCCCGCGCTCATCCCCGTCGTGGTGCGGCCGGCCCACCGGCGGACTGCCCGCCGCTATTGACGCTCAAGCGTCTCCCCGCTTTCCTCACTCCACGCACCTTGCCCGGTGAACTTTCTGGCGGGCACGAGTCTGATGCATACCACCGTGCTCGCCCAGTATTGACTCGCGCGCCGCACGCGGTATACTTCCACCGGCACATCCCTGTTTTTAGGCTTGATCGTCGTCGAGCCGGCCCGCGGGTCCCGGTCGCCGTTCCTCCGCCTGGAGGACCGCCCCTTTGTGCACTGCCCGCGGCTATCGGCCTGGCCTAGCTCCGGAGGTCTCTTTGGTCGGTGAGCCCGTTGGCGTGGGTCAAGCCCGCCAGGCAGGCGTGGCACTGGTCGGGTATGGAGCGATCGGGCGCGTCCATGCACTCTGCTACCGCATGCTGCCGCTGGTCTATCCCAGCCTTGCCGTCGCGGCGCCCCTGGTTGCCGTCGTGACGCGGAGCGAAGCCTCCGCCACACGCGCTCGGGCAGAGCTTGCGGATGTGCTGGTCACCAACTCGCTCGACGCTGCCCTCGCCCGCGATGACGTCCGGATCGTCGACTGTTGCACGCCTACCGGCGATCATCTGCGCGTCGCGACTGCCGCCCTGGAGGCAGGCAAGGCGCTTTTCTGTGAGAAGCCGCTGGCCGCCAGCGCCGAGGACGCTGCTATCATAGCGCGAATGGCACGCGACAAGAACCTCGTCGGCGGCGTCAACTTCCACTTTCGCTGCATTCCCGCCATCCAGGATGCTCGGCGGCGCGTCGAGCAAGGCTTGCTCGGGGAGGTCTACAGCTTCCATCTCACCTATTACCGCTCCAGCAACCTCCGCCCGGACCGGCCCCTCACCTGGCGCTCGACCGGGCCGGGCAGCGGCGTCCTGCTCGACCTCGGCACGCACCTGATCGACCTGGTGCTGCACCTTCTGGGTCCCGTGGCCGCCGTCTCCGCGCGAGCCCGCACAGTCGTCGGCCAGCGTCCGGGGCCGGACGGCCGCCTCGGGCGGGTCGAGGGTGAGGACGTCGTCTGGCTCCAGCTCGAGCTGGCCGGCGGCGGGATCGGAACCGTCGAAGCGTCCAAGGTGGTGCCCGGCGCGGGAGATGACGTGCGCGTCGAAGCCTACGGCGCGCGGGGCGCATTCATCTTCGACTCGCGCGAGCCCAACGGCCTGCATATCTTCGAAGGTCCGGACAGTCCGATCGGTGGGCGCCGTATCGCGACGCTCAATCGGTCCGACCCGCCGGCATCCATTCCCGGCGGCGAGAAGGCCTCCGGGGCGATCCAATGGTACGTCACGTCACTGGCGGCGTTTCTTCTGAGCCTCGGCGCCGGGAAAACGCCGGCCTCCGACCTCTTCTCCGCGGCACAGGTCCAGGCCGTGGCCGAGGCCGCGCGGCGCTCCGCCGGCGAGGGAGGCGCCGTAATCGAGGTCGGAACAGGTTGACGGCGTCTGAACGAGTGCAGAGACGTTATAGATAACGTCTCTACGGCGGAGGCACCGAAGGCTGCCGGAACGACCTTCACAACCCACCTACGCGTTCGACTACGGAGACGAAGAGATGTCTATGTCCCCCCGAGTGCTTGCGCTGCTCGCGCTGCTGGTCCTGATGGTCGGTGCGATCCCGGCCGCCCGTGCCGCCCAACCACTGCCTCCTGCGCCATCCGGCGTCGATCCCGACAAGCCGGACGAGCGTGACGAATGGTTCTATAGTATCCGCACGGCGGGCAACCCGAATTTCACGGTTGCCCAGGCGGCCGAAGGACGTGCCCGCGCCGCACAGGCGCTGCTGGCACAACGGAACAACCGGCCGGCGGGAGGCACACCCCAGGCACTCGGCGGCGATTGGGCGCCGCTCGGGCCCGATCCCATCGTTCAGCGGGTATGGCATGGTTCAGCCGTCCGCGCGGTCGCGGGACGTGTCAGCGCACTCGCCGTGCGCCCGTCGTCGCCCTACACGATCTTTCTCGGCGCCGCTCAGGGTGGGCTGTGGACCTATTCGGCGACGACCGGCAAATGGACGTCCAAGAGCGACCAGCTCACCTCGCTGGCGATCGGCGCCATTGCGATCGCCTCCGCCCCCAACGAAAACACCATGTACGTCGGCACCGGCGAGGGCAACCTTTCGGGCGACAGCTACTACGGCAACGGCGTTTTCCGATCGACCGACGGCGGAAACACCTTCATCCACGTCGGCGGCGCGACCTTCAACCAGGTCTCGATCGCCAAGCTCGCCGTCGACCCCGTCGATCCAAAGCACCTCTACGCCGCCGTCCTGCGCGGCCGTGCCGGCGCCCGGCGTGTCTCGCCGCCGAATCCAACGCGTTTCGGCATCTGGGGATCGACCGACGGCGGCGATCACTGGCAGGAGCTCCGAACTACGACGGACGAGCTGAAGGGGGCCACCGACGTGGTGATCGACCCACTGATTCCAACGACGCTCTATGCCTCCTTCTGGACCGAAGGCATCTTCAAGTCGATCGATTCCGGGCTGACCTGGAAGCCGATCATGACCGGCCTGCCCACCAATGCCGATTATGTCAAGGGGTTAACACGTTTCGCGCTCGGCCTCGGTCGCACCTCTCTGACCACTCCGGCCACGCTCTACACCGGCTTCGACTGGACCGATAGCGGTGGTACACATCATCCCTCGATGGTTTGGAAGGCAACGGACAATGGCATAAGCCCCATTACCTGGAGCCAGACGAGCAGCAGCGTCGTTTCGGACTACTGCGGCGAGCAGTGCTATTACGACAACACCATAGCCGTCGAGCCGCGCAATCCCGACGTCGTCTATGCCCTCGGCATGTTCAACTACAACTTGGGCGCTGGCGGCGGCGGCGGAATCTTCCGCTCCATGGACGGCGGCGCTACGTGGGTCGACCTCGGCTACGGGCTTCACCCGGACTATCACGCGATCGCCATCCGCGGCGATGCTCCGGAGAAGATCGTCGTCGGCAACGACGGCGGCGTCTGGTCCTCCATGACGCGTGGTGGTCGCACGGCCACGGTACCGGCAGTGGACTGGACCGACCTCAACGGTACCGTAAATCCAACCGACCTGAGCGCCGCCGGCACCGGTCTGCAGATCACGCAGTTCACGAGCGTCGCGCAGCATCCGACGAATGCTCAGGTCTACGGCGGCGCCCAGGACAACGGAACCATGCGCGCACCCAATCTGCCGTCAAACAACGTCTGGTACGATCGTGCCAACGGGGACGGCGGCCAGGTCGTCGTCGATCCGACCGACCCGCGCTACGTCTACGGAACGTATTTCGGCGTCAGCCCCTACCGCTTTAGCGATGGGATGTCGAATTTCGGGACGAATCAGCAGATCCAGAACGGCATCAACACCAACGATCGCTCCGAGTTCTACATTCCCTTCATCATGGACCCCGACAATTCGCAGCGGCTCTACCTTGGCACCTATCGTGTCTACCGGACCGACAATCAGGGCAACCTCTGGCAGGCGATCAGCCCCGATCTAACCGGCGGCTGCACCGGAACCGCGCCTAACGGCGCTCGCGGCTGTGTTATCACAGCGCTTGGAGCTACTGCCGGGAGCGGTGCACTCTATAGTGGATCGGCCGACGGACGCATCTACGTCACGACCAACGCGTTGGTTAGCTCGCCGGTGTGGACGCGCATCGACCGCGCGCCGCTGCCGCCGCGGCCGATCCAGGCCTTCGCGGTCGACCGCTCCAACTACCGGGTCGCCTACGTCGCGTACGGCGGCTTCAGCGCCGCCACGCCCACGACGCCCGGGCACCTCTTCAAGACGGCGGATGCCGGTGCAACGTGGACCGACATCAGCTCCAACCTGCCCGACGTACCGATCAACAGCGTCGTGCTCGATCCAAGCCATCCGAACATGCTGTACGTCGGGACCGACGTGGGTCCGCTTGCCAGTTACGATGGTGGCGGCTCCTGGGCGGCTCTCGGCAGCAGCTTCCCGATCGTCACGGTGAACCAGCTCAATCTGAACCCATTCAACCGGCGGCTGGTCGCGGGCTCGAACGGGCGCGGCGCCTGGAGCCTGTCCGACGGCACGGCCGTGCCGGCGCTCCAGCTTCGACTGAGCGACGGCGGCGGAACAGTTACCCCGGGCAGCCTCGTTCATTACACCATCACCGTCAAGAACGTGGGCAATGCCGGGGCGACCGGAGTGACGATCAGCGATCCGCTCCCGGCCAACACGACCTTCGTCTCGGCAGATACTGGCGGAGCCGCCGGCGGCAGCGTGGTAACGTGGACCGGCCTCGCCGTTCCCGCCGCGAGTGCGCCCGTGGCCAACGGCGGCGTCGTGGCCGGCAGCATCACGGTCGGCTTCACGGTGCGGGTCGCTGGCGCGGCGTTCTGCTCCGCCGGCCGGCTCACCAACGACGGCGCGGCCGTCACGTCGAGCCAGGGCGTGGGCGCGCAGGGGAGCCCGGACGACATCACGCTGAGCGGCGCGAACGCCTGCAGCCGCAAGGTCTACGTGCCGCTCGTCCGGCGGTAAGGGCATGTAAGCCCGGCCCTCGGCGCGCCGCTCCGCTCCTCGGCGGCGCGCCCGGCTAATGGTGCGCCATTTGCTATAGATCGAGGCAGAGTGACATAACCAGAGGAGCCCACAGTGCAAGAGCTCTTTCGGAAATTCGCGTCGAAGACCTCCCGGATCGTCGGATCATCGTGGGCCTTCATTACCGCCGTGCTCGTCATCGTCGTCTGGGCCATCACCGGCCCAATCTTTCACTATTCCGACACCTGGCAGCTGATCATCAACACCGGCACGACGATTGTGACCTTCCTCATGGTCTTCCTGATCCAGAATACGCAGAACCGTGATGCGAAAGCGATTCACCTGAAGCTGGACGAGCTGATCCGTAGCATGCAAGGCGCCCGCAACGGAATGGTCGACCTCGAGGATCTGTCGGACGAAGAGCTTAAGCGGCTCCAGGACGAGTTTCAGCGCATGCGCGAGCATGAGGGCAAAATGCCCGAGGAGCACGAGGCCGTCAAAGATGAGCTCGACGAGCGCAAGGCAGGGGCCAGCGTGAGCCAGACCGTCAGCAGTAGGTGATGGCCTGACTACCTCGTCCGCATCCCGCCGCCGTTCTTGCAGCCGCCACTACGGCATGCATGAGCTAAGAAGCCGCACCCTGGAGAGGCCAACCGCGAGAACGGCGGGCTGCAGGTCGTGCCGGGCACGCACCGCATGGATATCTTCTGCCCCGAGGAAGCGGACCCGAGCGTCTCGTTCACGCGCGACTACGTGCCGATCCCGGAGGGGCTCGAGGCCGTGCGGCGTCGAGGTGGCCGGGCC
>JBBSGA010000384.1:0-5861 GCA_038254585.1 Chloroflexales bacterium
GAAGTGAAAAGCCTGAGAATCAGGCAATTACTTTTAGATATGATACTGTTACTTTTACTTTAAGATGTGGCCCAAATCGAAACTGGAAGGCTGGCGTCTCTGGGACCAAAAGGCTGTGGAAGATAGGAAGATTAGCAAAACGGGAGGGCTTGAGGATTTATAAGAGGTACTTTGATGATTTTCCTTACGTAAACTATTCAACAATTTGGGACGATACACGTGGCGAAACTGATATGTCTTATGTTGTTCAGACCTCTAGAAAAGTCATTGAGCGCGCAATACTATTAACTACCGACCCGGGAGACCTCGTGCTCGATCCGACGTGTGGCTCCGGCACGACGGCGTATATAGCGGAGCAGTGGGGGCGGCGCTGGATCACCATCGACACCTCGCGGGTGGCGCTGGCGCTGGCGCGAGCGCGCATCATGGGCGCCCGCTACCCCTACTATCTGCTGGCCGACTCGCAGCCGGGGCGGCGCAAAGAAGCGGAGATCACCCGCACCGTGCCCTCCAATGCGCCAACGTTCGGCAACATCCGGCACGGCTTCGTCTACGAGCGCGTGCCGCACATCACGCTCAAATCCATCGCCAACAACGCCGAGATCGACGTGATCTGGGAGCACTATCAGCAAACGCTGGAGCCGCTGCGGCAGCAGCTCAACGCCGCCCTGGGCAAGCAGTGGGAAGAATGGGAGATACCGCGCGACGCGGGCCCGGGCTGGCCGGCGAGGGCCAAAGAGCTGCACGCCGCGTGGTGGCAGGCGCGCATCGCGCGGCAGAAGGAGATCGACGCTTCGATCGACGCCAAGGCCGAGCAGGAGCTACTCTACGACAAGCCCTACGACGACAAATCGACCGCGCGCGTGGCGGGGCCGTTCACCGTCGAAAGCCTCTCGCCCCACCGTATCCTGGTGGTGGACGAGGACGACGAGCTGCGACCGGCGGGCAAGTTCGTGGCCGACGGCAAGGCGGGCTACGGCGACGAGCCGGATTTCACGACGGCGATCCTGGACAACCTCCGCACGGCGGGCGTGCAGCAGGCGCACAAGGAAGACCGCATTACCTTCACCGCGCTGACGGGATGGCCGGGGCACTACCTTTGCGCCGAGGGGCGCTACCTGGAAGGCGAGAACGACAAAGAGCGGCGGGCCGGCATCTTCGTCGGCCCCGAGTTCGGCACCGTCGCGCGCTCCGACCTGGTCGCCGCCGCGCGCGAGGCGGGCGATGCCGGCTTCGACGTGCTGATCGCCTGCGCCTTCAACTACGACGCGCACTCGGCCGAGTTCGAGAAGCTGGGCCGCGTGCCCGTGCTCAAGGCGCGCATGAACGCCGACCTGCACATGGCGGACACGCTCAAGAACACCGGCGCGGGCAACCTGTTCGTGATCTTCGGCGAGCCCGACGTCGACGTCGAGCCGGTCGACGGCGACCGGATCCGGGTCAAGATCCACGGCGTCGACGTCTTCCATCCCCAATCGGGCGAAGTGCGCTCGTCCGGGCCGGAGGGCATCGCCTGCTGGTTCATCGACACCGACTACGACGAAGAAAGCTTCTTCGTGCGCCACGCCTACTTTCTGGGCGCCAACGATCCCTACAAGGCGCTCCAGACGACGCTCAAAGCGGAGATCGACGAGGCAGCCTGGGAAAGCCTGCACAGCGACGTCTCGCGCCACTTCGCCCGGCCGCAGACGGGCCGCATAGCAGTCAAGGTCATCAATCACCTGGGCGACGAGGTGATGAAGGTCTTCAGCGTGCCGGCGGAGAAGCATGGCTCGCGGTCGTAGCGTCCACCGATTGAAACTTGTTACGGATGGTTCAATGCGAAGGGTTCTGGCTTGACAACCTGGAGGGTGAGGCTTTAGCCGGGATCGGGGCGCTGTAGCCAGCTAAAGCTTCGGCCTCCATGAGCGGGAACGTTGACCCTTGCCTTAGAATAGCTATACCGTGCATAAGTGCTTGTGCGGAAACAGGTAGGCCATGAAACAGTGGAACGCACTAGAAGCAGTTGAGCGGGCGCCCGATATCGTCAGTGGGGCATGGGTCTTTCGCAACACCCGTGTTCCGGTCGCTGCGCTCTTCGAAAACCTGCGCGATGGAGCGACGATTGACCAGTTTTTGGAATGGTTTCCGGGCGTGACACGCGCTCAAGTCGAGGCCGTCCTCGACTACGAAGCGCATACGTTGCAGGCTATCATTCCGGCGTGAAGGTTCTCTTTGATCAGGGAACGCCCGTCCCGTTGCGGCGACAGCTCGCCGACCATACAATCGACACACTCTATGAGCAAGGCTGGGCCACGCTAACGAATGGCAGCTTACTGACCATGGCAGAACAGGCAGGATACGACGTACTCGTCACGACCGATCAAAACCTGCGCTATCAACAAAACCTGCAAGGACGCCGCCTCGCGATTCTGGTGCTCGGCTCAACCTCGTGGCCACGGATACGTGAACACGTGGATGCGATCCAAGCAGCCGTCGACGCCAGCACGCCGGGCGGATATTACGAGCTTTCCTTCTGACGAAAGCCTTCGCAGAAGCGTGGCTAGCGGTCGTAGAGCCCGCCGATTGAAATCGGCGTCTGTTACACCAAACGCGCTGAAGCGCGTTGAGCACCGTTGACCCAATCACTCCTTCAACCGTCAGGATGTGGTGTCTGCGAGCACGACACGCGCTGATGGCGCCTTGGTAATCAGCGGGGAGGAAGGTTTCAACGCGCTTCAGCGCGTTTGCGTGGTAGCAGACGCCGATTTCAATCGGTGGCTCCCGAGGCCGGCTATGTCATTGGCTATTGCAACGGTTTGCATAGAGCACGAGTGACCGCATGGAGTTTCGCATTGCCAAGTCGTTCCAGGACAGCCTGACGAAGCTGACCGGGGCCGAGCAGACGGCCGCCAAGACGACGGTCTACGATCTGCAGATCAATCCGGCTCATCCCGGCTTGGGCTTGCATCGGGTGGAGCACGCCAAAGACCCCCACTTCTGGTCGGTCCGGGTCAGCCGGGACGTGCGGCTGATCGTCCACCAGACCGATGCAAGCCTGCTGTTGTGCTACGTCGATCATCACGACGACGCCTATGCGTGGGCGAGGAGGCGCAAGCTCGAGGTCCATCCGCGCACAGGAGCCGCGCAGATCGTGGAAGTGCGCGAGCGCGTGGAGGAGATTCCGATCTTCACGCAGGTGGCAGTGGAGGCGCCACGCGCTACCAAGCCGTGCCTGCTGGCTCACCTGAGCCCGGATGCGCTGCTGGGCTATGGGGTGCCGCCGGAGTGGCTCGACGACGTGCGGCGAGCCGACGAAGATGCGCTGACAGAGCTTCTGCCTCACCTGCCTCAAGAAGCCGCCGAAGCACTGCTGGCGCTCGCAACCGGCGGCACGCCGCAGATCGCTGGCCCCGTTCCGGCCGGCACCGATCCGTTCGAGCATCCCGATGCCCAGCGCCGCTTCCGGGTCATGACCAACCTGGAAGAGCTGGAGCGCGCCCTCGAATACCCGTGGGAACAGTGGACCGTCTTTCTCCATCCGGCACAGCGCCGGCTGGTGGAGCGGGCGTATAACGGTCCCGCACGTGTAGCGGGCTCGGCCGGGACGGGCAAGACCGTCGTCGCGCTGCATCGGGCTGTGTTTCTGGCACGGCAGCATCCCGGCGCCAATATCCTGCTCACCACCTTCTCCAAGGCGCTCGCCAACGCCTTGAATAACAAGCTCATCCGCCTGATCGGCAACGAGCCCGCCGTGCGCGACCGCATCCACATCCACTCCACGAAGGAGCTCGGCGGCGACCTGTACGCCGAGGCGTTCGGCGCGCCCGACATCGCTTCCCCGGAGCTGCAGCGGTCGCTGCTGGCGGAGGCCGCCGCCGCAACCGCCGGGCACCATTGGAGCCAGCAGTTCCTCGTCGACGAGTGGACGGAAGTGGTCGACGCCTGGCAGGTGGATTCGTGGGAGCAGTATCGGGAGGTGGCGCGACTGGGGCGCAAGACACGTATCGGCGAGAAGCAGCGCGAAGTGCTGTGGGCGATCTTCCGGCAGGTACGCGGCCGGCTGGCGGCGGGTAACCTCATGACGTGGCCGATGCTCTACCGCCGCGTAGCCGAGCGCCTGGCGGCGAGCGCCGAGCACCCCTTCGATTTTGCCGTCGTCGACGAAGCGCAGGACCTGGCGGTGCCGGAGCTGCGCCTCCTGGCAGTCTTGGGCAACCAACGGCCCGACAGCCTCTTCTTCGCGGGCGACCTCGGGCAGCGCATTTTCCAGCAGCCTTTTTCATGGAAGAGCGTCGGCGTGGACGTGCGGGGCCGGTCGCAGACGCTCGCGATTAACTACCGCACGAGCCACCAGATTCGCCAGCAGGCCGATCGTCTCCTGCCCACGGCCGTGGCAGACGTCGACGGGAACGTCGAAGAGCGCCACGGAACAATCTCCGTCTTCAACGGCCAGCCGCCGGTTGTCGCCGTGTGCGCGGATGCCGACTCGGAAGCGCTGACGGTCGGCAAATGGCTCGCGGAGCGGCTGTCGGACGGGTTACGGCCGGAGGAAATCGGGGTGTTTGTACGGTCGGAAGCCCAGCTACCGCGGGCGCGCGAAGCGGTCAAGCAGGCGGGCGCAGCAGCGGCCGAGCTCGACGATATGGTAGCTCCGGCCGCGGGCTGCCTTGCGATCAGCACGATGCACCTGGCAAAAGGGCTCGAATTTCGGGCGGTCGCCGTGATGGCCTGCGACGACGAGGTGATACCGCTGCAGAGCCGCATCGAAACGGTCTCCGACGAATCCGATCTCGAAGAGGTCTACACGACCGAGCGGCATCTGCTGTACGTGGCCTGTACACGTGCGCGCGATCACCTGCTCGTCACGGGCGTCGAGCCGGCATCGGAGTTTCTGGACGATTTAGGGTCCCCCACCGGCCTCCGATGATTCCTCGGCCTCGGCGAGGCTAGTATAGGTATCCGAAGATCCAATACCTTCGCCAAAACAGGGAAGTGAAAGGGCTTTTGTAATAGGAGGTTGGTGCTTCACCCCTCGAAAAGGTACATTAGCGTGATTTGAAGCACCCCCCCTATGATTGGAGATCGTGCTGCCAGGGGGTGCCCCCAGCCGTAGCCAGGGGCGCCGAGCACACCCAGCCAGTAGTGTTTGTCTCACACGTCGTTGAGTGGAGTCGTCGCATAGAGCGCGAGAAAACCACACGCTTCACACCGGAGTGCCGAGACGGCATAGCGTCGAGTCCCCCGCGTTTTAACGCCACCGATCAAGCGGTTCGCGCGTTTGGGGTCCCCTGCTGCCCATTCACTCTGATGAATGGCGCCACCTCCTTCACCACGATCAAGCAGATAGCCCGGCTCCATGGCTGCCTGGCACAGCGGACACGCCAGCGCGAGCCGTATCGTCTTGCCTTCATACGCATCGTCCATACTGCTCCCTTTCACTCAATAGCGCCCCCAATCTACACCGGGGTGTCCTGTTCAATACCTACGCCAAACTGGGGTGAAGGAAAAGGGCTTTGGGAGTAGAGTTGTTCGTGCTTACCCGACAACTCAGGACAACCAAAAGCCCATGGACATTCTAGCACTGCTCCAGTGTCTCCAATCATCTCTGACAGCGAGCACCCTCCGTCAGCTAAGCCATATCGTCCTGGCGCTCCTCACGATGACTGGCCGGGTTACCATGACCGGCATCGCGCGCTGGACTGGCGACGGTGGCAGCGATTCTTTCACGCCCTGGCACGCGCGATGCTTTCCGCAAACCAGCCCCTGCTGCTCCTGCTCGACGATCTGCAATGGTGCGATCAAGACACCCTGGAGTGGCTCCACTATCTGTTGCGCTTCGATCGCCAAGCGCGCCTGCTCGTCCTCGGCACTATGCGTAC
>JBBSGA010000385.1:0-5860 GCA_038254585.1 Chloroflexales bacterium
CCGAGCTCGCAGGCGCATAAACGCTGATTGGCTCGCACGCCGCCGGTGCCTCAGCCAATTTGATGTTGCGCGGAATCGTCGTCTGAAACACCAGGTCGCCATATTTGGCACGGATCTGGCGTTCGACGGAACGCCCCAGGTTGGTGCCGGAGTCGACGATGGTGCAGACGATACCCCCGATCACGAGCCCCGGGTTGAGTTCCCGCACGAGGTCGATCGTCACCTCGAGCTGTGGCATGGCCCGGAAGGCATAGGCCTGGGCTTGAAGCGGCACAATGGTCGCATCCGCCGCGACGAGGGCGTTGAGGGTGAACAGGCCCAGGCTGGGTGGTGGATCGATCAGGATATAGTCGTAGTGGTCGCGGGTCTCGCGCAGCGCCTTTTTGAGCAGCAGTTCGCGCGCCACTTTACTGGCCAGCTCCATCTCGGCACCGGCGAGATCGAGGTTTGCCGGCACGAGGTCAACACCGGCGGGGCTCGCGACCGTGGCAAAGGCCGTGCCGTGTTCGGGATTGACAAGCACCTCGTAGGTCGAGTACTCGATCGCGCCGGGGTCGATCCCGAGGCCCTGGGTCAGGTTGGCCTGCGGGTCGACGTCGACGAGCAACACGCGCGCGCCGTGTTCAGCGAGGAGTACCCCGACGTTGAGCGCGGTTGTCGTCTTCCCAACACCCCCTTTTTGCATCGCGAACGACAGAACGTGTGCCATACACCATCTTCCTGTGCGCTTGTGCACAAGTGCACATCAGCGAGAGCATACCGGTGACGGACGATGCCGTCAAGCGACAGGATAACACCCTGTGCACAAGCGCACAAGTGCGAAAGTTGTATTGTTGTTGAGTGCTCTTGTGCGTAATCCAGCTTGCGCACTTGTGCAAAATCTAGCTTGCGCACATACGCACTTGCGCGCAAGTTGTAGAGTGCACTTGTGCACGTTCTGCTATAATCGCGGCTGCCATTCGTTTCGGGAGTACCCTGCCCATGTCGGCCGGGTGATGGGTGGCAGGCTGGGCGGCTATCAGCCGAGCCGATGTGCATGTGATCGACCAGGATGAGCAAAGAAGGAATCGTGATGTTCCCTCCTTTGGCACCCGTGGCCAGAAGGGGGAAACATCATGTTCCCCCCTTGACGTAGGAGGAGCGTAGGTCTGACCCGCTGCAGCAGAGAATCGTCCCGGGCGCGCGCCACCCGCCCGCCCCCGTCCAGCAACCCGACGGCGCGATCTTCGTCCTCTTCGCGCGCCTGTGCGAAAACCTGGGCATTGCCCGCGGCGGCCAGGTGCGCCGCATCCAGCGTCACACCGTCCTGACCGAAGGGCTTGTCTCGATCACGGTGGAAACCGAAGGCGGTCCACAGGAGGCCCAATGTCTCCGGCTGGATCTTCTGCCGCTCTGGCTGTCCGGCCTACAGGCGCGCCGCGTCAAGGAAGAGCTGCAGCCGAAACTCGTTCAGTATCAGCGCGAAGCAGCTATCGTCCTCTGGCAGGCCTTCAAGCCGCAGATCCTCTTCGAAGAGACAGAGATCGTGAAGTCGGAGAGCCAGGCAATTCAGCAACTGCAGCAAATCGCTGAAATGGGCTACGCCATCGCGCGGATGGCCGAGCAGCAGATCGAGCTGCAGCGACAGCAGGAGCTATTGACGGGCCGCGTCGACACAGCAGCACGCGTCATCCGGGATATGCAGGGGCACCTGGGCAACGTCGAAGTGCGGCTGGGCCTCCTAGAAGACCAGTTCCAGCCAGCTGCCTTGATCACGGACACCCAGGCGACCGAGATCTCGAACCAGGTCAAGGCGCTTGCCGAGTTCCTGACCGGGAAGGAGCGCGCCAAGAATCACTACCAGGGGATCTTTGCCGAGCTGTATCGGCGCTTCGGCGTCTCGAGCTACAAGCTGATCCGTCAGGAGCAGTATGCAGCCGTCCTCGCATTTCTGGCCGATTGGCACAAGGCGATCAATACAACATAACGTAGACAACGTCGGCACGGTATCGCCCGTGGTGCACTACGCTCGATCGTGATACTACTCGCGGTGTCATGGCTACCGTCGCCATCCGTGGTGGTTCCAGGTCAATTAACGCTCGACCGAGCTGCACGCACATGCCTGGAAGCGTACATGCCCGACCTGCAACCCCGGGCGTGCAAATCCGATCGAGCCTCTTGAATCGGGTAAATGGTCCTGCAACTAAGCGGACGACGGTGCAGGCATTATGAACACCTCTGCTTTCGCCCAGAGTACGATGACTGATCTCGCTGCCACGCCAGCCACTCGCAGTCACCAGACCGACGGGCTGAACGGCCGCGCACCATTCGTCCCCGTCTTTGTCGTAGCTGCGGGGTAGCTGCTCCCGCCCGCGTGCCCATCAGGCGCTGGCCCGATAGCAAGCTCCGCTCTTGACCCGACCCGTTCAACCATCTCCCCGCGCCTCCGTGTGAGCTGCATACCTGGGGCATCGTCGGCGAACGTGCGTTGGATGACGCAGGTCGGTAGCTCAGCATGACGTCGAGCTCGCAGATGGTGGCGAGACCCCTTACCGGAACGCCGCATAGTCGGGCAGCTCGTCCACTTCCGCCCGCCAGAGGCGTTCGAGGTTGTCAGCCATCTCGCGAAGGGTTGCACCAAGCGCCTCGAGATGCCCATGCGCCTCGGTGAGCTGCGCGACGATCGGCAAGCGCACCAGGTAGCGCTGCCGCAGCGTGGCGATGCCCCACGGCTTATCCTCGCGCAGGAGATCGGCAAGCGGCGTGAAGTGGAACATACTAATCGCCCAGGAGGCGCACGCGTCGACCACCGCCCGGTAGAATTGCTCGTTGTCGGCTGCGACTGGACACCCCTGCACCAACTCCGCACGATACACGCGCTCCATGTCCACGGGTAGCTTCGTCGGCAGGCGATTGACACACCAGCAGGTCGGGAAATGGATGCGTCCGTAGACCCCATCGGTCAACGCGTGGCGAAATCCGCCAACATCGAAGTCGATCAGGCGCAACGCGCCATTGACCTGCAGCACGTTATCCGGGCAGGGGTCACCATGCGTATACGCGAGGAACGGCCCTGGCATCCGCATCGCCGCTATCAGCGCATGAAGCTCACGCCGACAGGCAGCCGATGGAGTCAGCGCGAGTGCATCGACAGCCGCTTTCCAGGCTGGATCCATCCACGCGTACGTGTAAAACGTGGTGCGGGCGTGCGGACCCAATGCATCACGCAGCCGGTTGTACTCCGCCTCGCATCCGAACGTCTGGGCATGCATCCGGCCAAGCAGGGCGGCGAATTGGAGCAGGCTCGCTTCCGCAATCGCCGGGTCCGTCCCCTGCAGCAGGTCGTGCAGGCCTGTGACGTCACCCAGATCTTCGACGACAATCAGGCCGGCGTCCCGGTCCCCACCGTAGAACCGCGGGCCGATCGGCGCTGCTCCCTGCACGGTCTGCAGGAACGCTGACCCCGCCCAATTGTTGAACAGAAACCAGGCAGGTGCGGGAAACTCGGTGGCGTCCGGATCATAGGGTTGGCCATCAGGAGCGCGCTTCACAATCACGCTGGATGGGGTTTGCGCCGAGCGCGCTTCAAGGTAATAGCGGTAGACGTTGGTGCGCTCGGGGAACGCGTGCCCATCACGCACGAACACCCGCTCCTTAAGCGCCGCAGATAGCACCCGCTCGACCACGGTTGTCAGCTCGGCGACGCGTTCCGGATTACTGGTCTCCATGGCACCTCCCGTTGCCGTGGCTTTCGCGTAACAGGTAGGTTGAACAGCCCTGGGGAACATCTCGTTTCCAGGGCTGGATCGGCTGCTAACCGTTCGCCTTGGTCGACCCGTATGCCGCGTTCACGCGAGCGGACCTGCTCCGACCCGCGTGGGCGAACGAATGATAACGCACGTCGCTGGCCGATTCACCGACAGAAGCCATGGTTGGCTGCACATCCATTATCCAATACTCGGGCAATCGGTTTCAGCCTGTCGTGGAGGGATCATCTACACTGCATGGGCTGAACTGAGACGACCTTCTTGGGTTGCGGGATTGGTTTGTCGTCAATGCGGACGACGCTGAAGGTAGCGTGTGTGATCCGTTGGGGCGATTACCCAGTGCTCTGGTGCCGACACTTTCCGCCATCTCGTCCAATGAAATCGCTCGATTGCCATCACTAGCCTATTGAAATGTCTGGTTTGAGATCAAACGGGAACTGGATGACCACAGGAGCCAGCACAGGAACAGGCGATGTGCAGCCCTCGCTTGACGATCGACGGGACCCGCTTCAAGATCCTCAACATCATCTGCCTCCTTCAGCACGGCCCGGATGAACAGTGCTGAATGGAGTATACGTTGGCGAAGGAATGAGTGCGGAAACAATGACAGACTGCGGAGGTGACTCGTAGCCACCACAGGGGTTATGATGGCACAGCTTGCGCCGCGCGAGATGGCCGATACAGAACGAGAAAGCGATATGCTATTCGGCTGGTACGTGCAATGTTTCAGTATCATGGAACGTAACGATTTTACGGGTGAAGACGTTCCCACGCTCAGGAATACCACGAGCGCCAGTGCAACCGCACCGGCTCCGCATGCTCGCCGCGCTGGTCATCGCGTCGCTATGGTCAATGAGCGACTGGACCGTTGCCAGGTCGACGCCGGCATCGAGGATATCTCCGGCGAACAGTCGCCGGAGATCGCGCAGCGAGAAGCGTGCTCTACCTGCTTCGGCAGCACGGTCTTGTCCTCCGCCAGGCGGCTCCAGCAGCATGCGCGACAAACTGTTGTAGCCGCCTATGTGTCGTGACTCTCGGGTTCTTCGCCAGCGAGGTTGGAGAGCAGGGCTTGGTCCAGCTGCAGGCGCCGCCCGGCATTCCAGGCGTCGTCGAACAGATGCTCGCCGAGTGCTTCATGCGTGGCCAGCAGCCACGGCTCGGCAAGCGCCCGGTCGCTTGGGTGCGCTCGCCATCCGGAGCGCTCGCGTCCCGCAGCTGCCGCCCCAAAAAGCCGGGCCGCCTCTTCCCACCGCCCGCTCCTTGCACCCACAGCGGCCAACCCCTCGACCGCCGCGGAGATTCCTCCGTCGTACCCCGATTCCTGCGCCAGGGCGAATGCCGCGACGAGCTGTGCCTGCGCCTGCTCGAGCTCGCCGATGCCGAGCTCAGCCCATCCCAGCGCGACCCGCGCGTCACCTTCCGGACTGTGTGCCTCCAGCTCCCGGCTCCGCGCCAGGCTCTCCTCCAGGAGCGGCCTGGCTCCGTCCGCATCGCCCTCGACCAGTTTGGCCCGGCCGAGTAGCAGCAGCGACCAGGCGATGAAGGAGGCGATGCCGAGCTCGCGCCCCAGCGCCAGGCTCCTCCCGGCTGCGCTCCGTACCTCGGCGACGTTGCCTAACTCCAGGGCGATCCGCGCCAGCGCGCAGGACACATACGCCATCGCGCCTTTGGTCCCGAACTCCTGCTCCAGGCGGAAGCGCTGCTCCTCGTAGCCCCGCGCCTCGCCATAGCTGCCCCGCTCGAAGGCGGTTTCGCCAAGACCCCACAACGTCCACGCCATTCCCAACCGGTCGGTGACCTGCTCACTCACCTGCAGGCTTTCCTTGAAGGCACCGTCGGCACGTGCCGTTGCGTGGGCGGCGAGGGCGATGCGCCCCACGGTGTCGAGTGCCCGCGCGATCAACCAGGCATCCCCGGTCTGGCGGGCCAGCCGCAGGCTCTCCTCTCCATACAGCTGCGCCTGAGCGTGGTCCTGTCTGGAGCGCACAAGCGTCAGACCCAGATAGTGCAGAACCCATGCGGTCAGCCACGAATAGTTGAGGGCGCGCGCCAGCGACAACGTCTCCTGCAGCGGTTCCATCTGCCCCAGATCCGGCGGATGCGCGACCACTAGC
>JBBSGA010000386.1:0-5823 GCA_038254585.1 Chloroflexales bacterium
GACTCGGCAGTGCGTTGCTAAGCGCCAGAACCATCGTTGGAGTCCAGATCTTTTTCTGAATGTCTATATGCGACTCGCCCCTCCTCAGCAACTCCGCAAAAAGATGAGACACACCCGTCGGTGACCTGCGGATAGACAAAACCTAGGGAACGTGCTACTCCCCCCGCTACCCGCCGGAACAGTGCCGCCGTCTGCCACAGTGCGGCCCAGTCGCTCTCAATTCCCGGCCCCACGGAGGTCTCCACCAATTCCGCCCATGTGTCCGCCGGGAGCAGGGTTTTGAGGCCGCGTCCATGGACGCCAGGGCGGACCGACCAGCCGTAGTCGATCTCTATGTGCCACTCCAACATGCGACGCAGCGCCCCGTCGCGGAGGTCGGCAATGAGCACCCACCGGGCGAAGACGAGTTCGCCCCGCCACAGGCTCTTGGCCACGTAGGTGCCGACCCACCAGAACTCCTCCACCAGCGCCTGGTACTCGGCCTGGGTGGGCTGGGCAGGGATGAAGGCTTTGTGGGTTGGAGGTTTCCACCCCGCCGTGGTGCCGTCCTTGTCCAACAGTACCCGGTAGCCCTCGTCCAGCTCCTCCGGCAGGGCAGGGCTTTCCGCCACCCGCGCGAGGAGCGCCAGCGGCCAGACGGTGTAGTCGATCTTCACGTAGTCCTGGTACACGGCACTCCGGAAGTGGGTGGGCAGGCCCAACATTTCACCCTCGTCGCCCCAACGCACCATCGGCTCGCCGTAGTCGCTCAGCCAATCCTCCTCCCGCCCGAAGCGCTCCGCGTCGGTGACCGCGAGGATGAGGTCGTAGTCGGAGAGGGCGTCGACTGGACCTCTCGGGCGAGCGCGCGAGCTGGTGAGGACGAGGGCGCGAACGGCGGGGTGTGCCTCGCCCCATGCCACCAGCTTCGCCAGGACCTCCACCTCGGTGGGCGGTGCTCGCATTTTTTCTCCCTTCGGCAGTGCTGTCACCCTAAGTTATCCCAGACGGTAGATGTCGGCGGGCGTCGTGTCGCCGAGGGATTGGTGCAGCGGCTATCGGTATAGAAGTTTCGGTAACGGGTCAGTGTGAGGTAACTCACGGCAAACTCCTCCTCGACCCTGCGAAGAGTCGCTCACCGACAGGAACGTTTTGCATCTCTACTGGCTGCATGACTACCGGAAATCGGTGAAGTGCCATCCTGCCGCAGCTATGCCTCCGTGTCGTCACAGTGGTAACTGTGCTTGGGTGCCTATCGCGCGTGAGCGCTTGCGTCGGAACGTCAGTGGCACGCGCACGACTTTAAACCATTCGTCGTCGCCCAATTCCCAAAGTGGCAGCTGCGGTGAGCGATAGGAGTGCTCAAGGATCGTCGGCTCGTCAATCGTACGCAACTGCTTCGAATCGGGTTGATAGCTCACCCGGTAGTGCACGAGTGGCGTATCGACGAACGCGATGGTGAGGGTCTCCCCGTAGAGCCAGACCACGGCGGCTCGCCCCACTAAGCTCTGCTCGCCATAGATACGCCAGTGGCGAAAGCGCACGTACCCGTGCTTGTCCAGCCGCCGACCGAACCGCGTGGTATGGAATGTCCGATGCAGATCTGCTGGGGTATACACGCGCCCATGCACCCAGCCAAGGACTTCAGCTGGACTCAACCGCCCATCTTCTCGCTGCCGGTGTGTCCAGTGGAGTTGAAAGTTGAAGTCCGCGACCCACTGGTCGTGCACGGTGAGTAACGCCTCCCAGGTGGTTGCTTGCGCGAAGTGCCAGTCGACCATTCGGCGCTGGACGTTGAATTGCGTCTCAATGTATGACTGCCACGCTTGCCCTGGATCGATCTGGTGCTTCACAATCCCGAGCCGCTGATAGATAGCGAGGGCCTGCTTCGCCTTGAAGACTGCCCCGCCGTCGCTGACCAACCCTTCTGGCGCGCCATGCTGGCGAATCGCCGCGTACAACACGATCAAATAGGCGGTCAGATCCTGCGTGCGCGAGAGGGCACTCGCCAAAATCGCCCGCGAGTAATTTTCCAGGATTGAGATGCAGTAGATATTGCCACCCCCAAGCTGGTGCATATCGAGGTAGCGAATGTCCACGGTCCAGAACTGGTGGCGACGTTGCGCTTGGAAGGGCATGGCTTGCTTCTCGCGGACACCAGCCTGCGGTTTGGGCACGTTGTAGAGCTTCCGGTTCAATGCGAGGATGCGTCCCACCGTCCGCGAGGACTCAAGGAGATGCCTTCCCGCCGCAGCGCAACATGGACGCGCCATTCACCGAGATGTGGGTTCTGCTGGAGGCGCCGTACGGCATGGATCGCTTTGAGGGTTACTTTCCGGCCGCCGGCACGACGCGCATGCGATTTATTCCTCAGCCCTTGGACCCCTTCGGTAACCCACCGCTGCAGCGTCCGGTGTACGGTGTCACGGCTCGTCCCTAAGTAGCCAGCGATACTCTTGGCGTTCCATCCCTCAGCATGGAGTCGGATAATGGCTCGTCGACGCTCAGCCGGATCGAGGATGTCATGGAACGGCGGAAAGCGCCGCGTGACGAGCAGCAGGCGGGGCTCCTCCGCGAGGACGCGCTTGACGGTATGCGGACTTGGACGGCGTCCTGTGCGTGCATAACAAATCGTAGCAATTTCATTGGGACGCAGCCCAGCATATTCCGCTTTCAGTGCCACGATGAGCTGCCGCAAATGTGGTGGTAAGCAGCGAGTCGGTGTCGAGGGCTGGGCCTCGAAGAGACTGACCATCCCGTCTGCCTCAAACCGTTGTACGCGGCGGTAAATCGTCCGCTGGGCTGCACCGGTTTCCCGTGCGCGTTCGGCGGGGGATTGGCCAAACAACACGACAGGGCGGATCAATTCGTACGTGCGCTGCTCTAGAGACGTGAATCGTAACTCCAGTTGCTGCCAGTTGTCGGTTGGGGCGATGCGTTCGCGCTTGGCCATGGCGCAGCTTTCATTTAGAGCGCGACACAATAGATCGCTGGCTCCAGTATCGCGGCGACGGCGAGGTCTTTCCAGTCAAGGGGCGCGATGATACGACCTTGCCAGGATCAGTGCAAATATGTGTCAGACGTCATTGGCGAGGTTTGGTCAGCGGATGCTTGACTCTGCTGGTTCCTCATCTCTGTCAATAATCTTTTGGCCACGTGACCCGGAGCAGGCCGCCCGCTGGACCTGGCTGGTCGTCATCGCCTCCACCATATTGCGCCTGGCCAAGCCGCTCGTCCGCAACCGGCGGCTCCCCTGGGAACGGCCACGGCCGCCATATCGGCTGACACTGTACCGGCTGCGGCGGGCGGTTTCGGCACTCCTGCCCGGCCTCGGCACCCCGCAGACCCGCCAAAACCCTGCGGGCGCTCGTCGGGACGCCCCACGGCCGCCTCTCCGGGCCGGCACCGCGCCACCCGGCCATCAAGCAGGCCGCCTAGCTTTTCCCCACGCCCAGTGCACCCCGCCGCGCCCCTGGTGTATGCTGGGGGCGTTGCTGTGTGTCGGTAATCGGCGATACTAGCAGCTGCCTTGTCTAACTTGTGGTAAGGGGGACACTGCTATGGGGATTGAAGGTGGATTGCGGATCAGGTGGCGATCAGGACATCGGTTGCGTTGTCTAAAAAGCGTTGGAAACGTGAGGCCCAGGCGGGTGCAACGAGCTGGAGGGTCACTGAGGCGGTGCACCAGCTCGTTGCTTTCCCGCGCGTGTCACGGCTCGTTGTGGCAGCAGTGTGGGGCAGTGGCGGTAGCCCCGGTGCCAAGGTCGTCGGAGCGTCCGGCCTTGATCCGTGACCACTGGGCGGTCGGGCGGCCGTCCAGCCTGAACTGGCCGCCTTTGGAACCCCACCGCTGCGGCCAGCCCTCGGGCGAGTCCTCCCAGAACTCCTGCCGGCCGTAGACCGTCAGATCCAGCAGTCCGTACGACGGTGCCATCACTTCATTGCCGCGACCGGTGGTCCAGTAGGTCTCGAAGACCTGGTCACCGTCTCGGAGATAGCTGACCAGGATGCCGAAGTGCCGGTCTGCGACCAGCGGGTCCACGGCGTCCTGCGGCACCGCGTACCAGGGAACGGTCCAGCCCATGAAGTCGCGATAGCGCGCGCTCTCCTCGTACGGTCCCTGACAGAAGGTCGCGTAGCTCACGTCCCGCGAGTGCAGATACGACAGCTCGGTGATGTGGGTGGTGGAGAAGGTGCAGCCCTCGCACTGGGCTGCGGCAGGTTGACCGGTGTGCCACATGTGAAAGTAGACGATCAACTGTCGCCGGCCCTCGAAGACCTCCAGCAGCGGGACCGGTCCGTGCGGGCCGATCAGCGTGATGGAGGGGTCTACCTCCACCATCGGCAGCCGTCGGCGAGCTGCCGCGAGCGCATCCCCAGGGCGGGTGTGCGCCTTTTCCCGTACCCGCAGCGTGTCCAGTTCTGCCTGCCACGTGGCCCGGTCGACCACTGCAGGCGGTTTTGTTGTAAGCGAGTGGGCGGTACAATGATCAACCTTAAATAGGAGTAGAGAGGCTGATCACGCGGTGCATTCGGCGCGAGAGCGAGCGGACACGCAAGGACGGACAGACCCGACTGGGTGGGCACCGCTGGAGGTGCAATGCGTGCCATCGCCGGTTCACGGCTCGTTCAACGAGCGCTTTCTCCAAGCATGCCTTTCCTGACGACGTGATCGCCCTGGCCGTGCGCTGGTACGTCCGCTACCGCTTGAGCTATGCCGACGTTGTCGAGTGGTTTGCCGAGCGTGGTCTGGTCGTCGATCGGAGCACCGTCTATCGCTGGGTCCAACGGTTCCTCCCATTCTTTCAGGACGCTGCCCGCTCTCATCGATGTCCTGTTGGGAGAAAATGGCGAGTCGATGAGACCTACTGTCGTCTCAAGGGGACGTGGACCTACATCTATCGTGCAATTGATGAACAGGGGCAGGTGGTGGATGCCTACTTTTCTCAGCGCCGGAACACTCAGGCTGCCCAAACGTTCTTCGAACGTGCGATCAATGAGACAGGCGTGACACCGGTGCAGGTCACGACGGACAAGGCCAAGTGCTACCCGCCGGCCCTGCGCGTAGTACTGCCACAGGTGGAACACCGCACCTCCAAGTATTTGAACAATGGCATTGAGCGGGACCACGGTCACCTCAAGCAACGACTGTATCCCATGCGCGGGTTTAAGCAAGCGACCTCGGCCGATCGGGTGTCGCGGGGTCACGCCCTGATCCAGAACCTGCGCAACGGTTTCTCCACGCTGACGGCCGAAATTTCCCGCTCTTTGCGCCTTATGACGGCGTGGTCCGAACTCGCCCGGGCGATCTAGCCCGCTCTGCGTCTCCTTCCACCACGCCAATGCTCATCTGGAGCAGAATTCGTGCGAATTGCCCAGCCAGACGCAACAGAACCGGCTTCCCTGATGCGGCAAGCATCCACCGCACCGCGCCAACCCGCGGCGCCATAGTCGTCCCGGCATGTCCGCATGCAGACATGGTGCGTTGTCATCACAGCGGAATATACGTTATGCGGTTGGCGAGCTCACCCAGTTGGCTGGCGCTCAGCACGATCAGGATTTCTTCGATCGCCTGTCCAGTTGGGACATCGTCGCGAACTTCAATCACACCGGGCATGGGTGATCCGGCGCGAATACGGTCATAGGCATGCTTCGTCATCGTTTGGACATCATGCGTCAACAGGATACGATCTTCCGTGGCCGCCCATTCCAAGACCACGGGATCAGTGGCTTGGTAGAGTGGCGTGTCCTGAACACGAACAATGTCCAACTGAGGTTCCACACGCAGTAAGCCGCGCAGCACATCCCCATGGAAGTTCTCATCCGCGAGCAGGCGCATCACAC
>JBBSGA010000387.1:0-5802 GCA_038254585.1 Chloroflexales bacterium
GCCGGCCGCGCTCGGCCGGCGGCGACTTCACGTTCCCGATGCAGGTGGGTAGCGTCAGGGCGGGCTTGCGTAAGGAGGTGACGAGGCTCGTGGCCGCCGATACCGGAGCGACAAATGATCCGGCCAATGGAGGTTATCTCCGGGCAACGAGTCTGCCTCGGCAGCCGCAGAGCAGCTTCCTGCACAGGGTGCCAGACCACGACTGCAGATCTATCACGAAGGAAGGTATGCAATGGATCGCAAGAAGCTTTCCCGCCGCGACTTTCTGAAGGCCACTGCCGCACTCAGTGCAGCGGGGACCCTCGCCGCCTGCGGTGCCGCTCCTGCTGCGCCCGCCGCTTCGACGCAGGCGCCGGCAGCCGCTGCCGCGACCAGTGCCCCAGCGCTCGCGGCAACCAGCGCTCCCGCGGCTGTGACGTCTGCCCCGGCAGCGGAGGTCGCAACCACTGCTGCCGCGGCCGAAGTCGCAACCACCGCTGCCGCGGCCGAGGTCGCAACTTCTGCCGCGCCGGCCGCCGCGGGCCAGACGACGGTGCGCCTGCTCACAACCCACGGCGTGACGATGTCACCCTTCATACGCAAGTCGCTCGATAAGTTCCTGGCTCAGCATCCCGAGGTCAAGGTCGACTGGGAAGATCTAACCGAAGGCTACTACGATCGGCTGAATGTCCAGCTAGCATCGGGGACGCTGCCGGACGTGGTCAATCTCCGCTCCTTCGACATGTATGACTGGCACAGTCGGGGCAACCTCTATGACATCACGCCCTTCTTGACCGCCGACCCAGATGTCAAGCCGGCCGATCTGGTAGATGCGATTCTCAAGAGCTGCCAATTCGAGGGCAAGTATTATGGCCTCCCCTACGACGCCTCGGTCATCATCGCGTTCTACAACAAGGATCTCTTCGACAAAGGCGGCGTTCCCTATCCCAAGGATACGTGGACCTGGGATGACATGCATGCGGCGGCCAAGACGCTGACCAAGCCGGATCAGGGGATCTTTGGCTTTGCTAACGTCCCGCCCTACAACAACTGGCTCGTGGAGCCCTGGGTGCTCAGCAACGGCGGCAAGCTGATCAACGACGAACACACGGAGTGGACGATGGTCGGGCCCGAGGCAGAGGGAGCATTGCAGTACATCGTCGATCTGTCCAAGAAGGACAAAGTTGCGCCGGCACCCCAGCCGGGCAGCACGAACGCCGTGAACCTCTTCGTACTCGGCAAGGGCGCCATGTACGTTAGCGGCCAGTGGGAGATTCCCGGCAACCGGGATGCGGTCAAGGGCTTCAAGTGGGATGTCGTCGCCTTCCCAACCGGGCCCAAGGGGCACAAGCCGATCACGCATGGCGGCACGTACGTCATGTATGCCAAGACGAAGGTGCCGGAGGCCGCCTGGAAGATCCAGAAGTGGATCTGCGCGCAGCCCGACTGGCAGGCAAACGTCTACGGTGCCTCCGGCTATTCGATCCCAGCGCTGAAGAAAGTGTCGAGCGATGCCTGGCTCAAGCCCATCGCCGCCGGTAAGCCGCCCGCGAATGCCAAGGTGGTTCTGGACGAGCTTGACAAGGCCGTTCCGGGATCGCTGTGGCCGAACTTCCAGAAGATCTCGAGCATCATGACCGAGGAGCTCGATAAGATCTTCGTGGAAGATGTTCCTGTCAAGCAGGCGCTCGAGACCCTCAAGAAGCGCGCCGACCAGACGATCAAGGAAGCCTCGCAGAAGTGACGATCAGTAGGCGCTCCACACGGCGCGGCCAGGGCCGCGTCGTGTGGGCGGTCGAAGGACGTGTGTAATGGCACTTGCGCAAGCCGGGCCCCGTATCTCCCCGCGGCGCTCATTCTTCAGAAGCCTGCGCTGGCAGGAGGCCAAGTGGGCCTATATCTTTCTGCTACCCAACCTCGTGCTCTTCCTGTCGTTTACGGTCTACCCGGTCTTCGCCAGTTTCTACTACAGCCTGAACCGGTGGGATCTGCAGACGCCGATGAAATTTATCGGCCTCGGCAACTATCGCGCCCTCTTCGCCGATCCGACCTTCCGCAAGGTACTTGGCAACACCCTCTACTTTACCGCGGGGGTTATTCCCTTCCAGACCGTCCTCGGCCTCCTGATCGCCGTCGGGCTGAATCAGAAGCTGCGCTTCATGACGGTCTACCGGGCAGTCTACTTCGTGCCGGTCGTCACCTCCGCCATCGCCGTTTCGATGGTCTGGCAGTGGATGTACCAGCCCGATTTCGGCGTCATCAACTCGATCTTGAGAAACTTCGGCATCGCGGGCCCCAACTGGCTCTTTTCAATCCGCTGGGCCATGCCGGCTGTGATTCTGATGAGTATCTGGAAGAACGTCGGGTATAGCATCGTGCTCTACCTGGCCGCGCTCCAGGGCGTGCCCGAGGAGTTCTACGAAGCTGCGACCATCGACGGGGCGAACGCCTGGGGTCGCTTCCGGCGCATTACGCTGCCGCTGATCTCGCCGACCACCTTCTTCATCATCGTGCTCTCCGTGATCGGCTCGTTTCAGTCCTTCGACCAGGTCTATATTCTGACGCAGGGTGGGCCGGCCCGCGCTACCTCGGTCATCGCGCTCTATCTCTACCAGAACGGCTTCCAGTACTTTGCAATGGGCTACGCCGCGGCGATTGCCTACGTGCTCTTTGCGCTCCTCTTCGCCCTGACGATCATCCAGTGGTACTACCGGAGGCGTTGGGTCTTCGGGGAAGAGTGAGAAGGAAGGAGGACACCGATGCAGCGAAGCCGCTCTCTGGCACCTGTGAAACAGGACGCGGTGGTCCGCGCACCCTCCGGAGCCCTCAGGCGGAATCTGATCGGTCTCGCGCTCCACGCCGTGCTGATCGCCGGCGCCGCGATCATGCTGATCCCTTTCATCTGGATGCTCAGTACTTCGTTCAAAACGCTGGACCAGGTCTTTACCTTCCCCCCCAAGTGGATCCCGAGCCCGTTTGTCTGGGAGAACTATCCCAAAGCCTTCACCTCCGTCCCATTTGCGCGCTGGTTCTTCAACTCCTTGAAGATCGCGTCGATGATCACGGTTGGGCAGCTCCTTACCTGTTCGCTGGCCGGGTTCACCTTTGCGCGCATGCGCTTTCCGGGCCGCAGCGCGATCTTCCTGCTCTACCTCGCCACCATGATGATCCCGCCGCACGTGACGATCATCCCGGTTTTCGTCATGATGAACCGGTTGGGGCTGGTCGACACGCCGTGGGCGCTGGTCGTGCCCGGCCTGGTCAGCGCCTGGGGCACCTTCTTGTTTCGCCAATACTTTCTAACGATGCCGTCGGAGCTCGAAGATGCAGCTAAGATCGACGGCTGTAGCTTCTTCCGGATCTACCGCCAGATCTCACTCCCATTGGCGAAGCCCGTTCTCGCGACCCTCGGCATCTTTACGTTCATGGGCTCCTGGAACGACTTCCTGGGGCCGCTGATCTTCCTTCAGAGCAAGGACCAGAAGACGCTCACGGTCGGCCTGCTGCAGTTTCGGGCAGAATTCCAGGGTATGGGCCAGTGGCCGGTCATGATGGCCGGCGCCGTTATCAGCCTGCTGCCGATCCTGATCGCATTCGTCATCGGCCAGAAGTATTTCGTGCGCGGGATCGCCCTGACCGGTATCAAGGGCTGATCAACCCCGACGTCGGCGTTTGCCTGACGCCGGCTCCGCTAAAGAAGGATCGAAGGATACTCCCATGATCGAAGACACGGTGCTCTTCAAGAAGGTCTTCGGATGCCTGGCGATCGGCGCCATCGGCGACACGCTTGGCCGGCCGGTCGAAAACTGGCACTACAAGGACATCGAGGCACGCTATGGCCGGCTAGAGGATCCCTGGCAGCATATGGAGGGCGGGGACCGCGGCTTCGAGGTCGGCACGGACGACACGGCGCTGGGGCAGATCCTCTGCCACTGCTACGCCGACAAAGGCCGCCCGATCTCGGTAGAGGACTACGGCGAGTACTGGCTCAAAGAGATGAATCCGCTCAAGTTCTTCTACTGCCTGCGCAATACGTACGAGCTCTTGAAGATGGGCTACTCGGCGCGCGTCACCGGCACCTTCAACATCGTGACCGGCTCCGGCTTGATGGCCATCAATCCCGTGGGCATTTTCAACGCCGGCGATCCCGAGCGCGCCTACGTCGACGGCCTGGATATGTCCTCGCTCGTCCAGCGCGACCTCGATATGTTCATCCCCGGCGTCATCGCCGCCGCCGTTGCCGAGGCCTTTCGGCCGGGCGCCACCTATGACAGTGTGATCGAGGCTGCAATTCGCGTGGCCCCCTCCAAGCCGATCGTGACCTTCGATAAGCGGGACCCCGACAACTTGAAGGACACCTTGATCAAGGCCGTCGAGGTGGCGAGCCGCTACCCTGACGTCTTCTCGGCCCGTGAGGGCCTCTACGAGAACTGCCTGCAATATCACTCGATCGATCCGCAGGAGGTCTTCGCCCTGACCTTCGGCATCTTCAAGGCCTCCCGCGGCGACACGGCGATGGCTGTGATCGGCGGGGCCAATACCGGCCGCGACGCCGACACGCTCGGCAGCCTGAACGGGCAGCTGTGTGGCGCGATGAACGGTATCGACTCGGCCCCCCGCGCGTGGCTGGAGGGGCTGCAGCGGAGCCGCAGCTACGCGGGCCTCCACGAGTCCGCGGTCAGGATGACCGAGCTGCTCGCGGAGCGAACGCGGGCGGCGCGGCAGCGAGTAACGGAGCTTGAGCAGATGATGGCGTGATGCGCCATCGCACATCAGGAGGAGAGGCCGATGCCCTCCGATCAGAATCCACCGCTCCCGGCGCACGGGCTCGATTTTCATACCATGGACGAGATGGAGCTTGCCGATCATCCGCGCATCAAGGGCTTGCCGCGCCGCCGCCAGGACATGGGTACGACCCTGCTCGAAGCGCACCAGCACTACCCATGGCTGCGCGCCAACGATCACGTGCGCATGCTCTCGCGCCTCGTCTCGCTAAACTTCGGCCTCGTGCGCCTGCTGGCGGGGTGGGTGCCGAATTGCTCCAGCTACGAGCTCAAGACCGAGCTGCCCCAGCGCATCTACGAGGATATGCGCCACCTGCTCCGGCTGCGCGACCGGCTCAACCAGCTGCCGGGCACGCGCGGTCCGCTCGAGGCGGGCGCCGACCTCAAGGATCTGCTCGACCGGCTTGGCCGCGCCGACGATCACCACGCGTTTCTCTCTGCCTTTTACTTCGACGTCAAGCCCGCGATCCTCGTTGCCCTCGAAGAGTACGTCCTGGCCTGCGACCCGCTCTACGATGCTCCCACGCTCTACGAGCTGCGCGGCATTATTCCTGAGCTGCGCGAGCAGATCGCGTGGGCCAGCCAAGCCCTGATCGAGAGTCGCCTCGACATCGCTACCGCCGATCGGGTCCGGCCGTGGCGGAGCTATGTCCGGGCGCTTCTAGCGTCGGCCGGCGGCGTCTTCGGCGACGAGCCACGTCCCGCTGCGCCGCTGCCACCAAGCCCGGCGGTTGAGCCTCTAGAGCCGGCTCCTCAGCATTTTCAGGGCGATCCCCGCATGACGTATATGGATCATTTTCCACTCGATACGGACGAGGATCCGGTGCACATGACCCTGCGCGAGATCGTCTATCACAATGCGACTGAATGGGCCGTGCTCGACCATCTGTGCATCCTCTTCTACGGTGCGAAGGGGATGCCCCTCGAATTCTACGCCGACCTGGCTCGGCATACGTGGGACGAAGCGCGCCACAGCCGGATGGGGATGCGCCGGCTGCGCGAGATGGGCTTCGATCCCTTCCGCGACTTTCAGTGGCCC
>JBBSGA010000388.1:0-5801 GCA_038254585.1 Chloroflexales bacterium
ATCTGGTGTATCATAGGGGGCAGTAGCGCTGCGGGTCAACCCACAGCGTGGGCTGCAGCACATCCTTAATTTATTGAAGGAGTGCTGTGATGCCGACACGTGGTCAGCACACGACGCGCCAAGCATGGGTCCAGATGCGCTGTCATGGCTACTTGCCTCATCCAACTGCATTGCATGACCAATGGTGCGTAGAGCATGCCATACAATATTGCGTTTATGTCAATCAGAGTATGCCAGCCCACCACCTTTGGCCTTGATATCATGGTGGTTTCGCTGTGGATGACGCAAGTAGCGTCGGCACAGGGGAACGGAGAACGCACCGGAGCGGGATGCGCCTCTGGAGGACGCGGAGCCCGACCACACCGCTGCGTCGCGCCAGTTCCGTGGTCAGCCACCTCATTCGACACCGCGCCTGTCTCCAGGTAGCATGCCAAGGGTTGTCCATCGCCTCGTCGGTGTCTTCAGCACAAGGAGCACATGGTTGACCAAAACCACATTGCTCGCCGACCTTCATCGAGAGCAGGCGCAGTGGGAAACCTTGCTCGCACACATCGGCGAGTCACGTATGGATCAGCCGGGCGTAGCCGGGGAATGGTCAATCAAGGATATTGTGGCCCACCTCACCGGCTGGCGACGACGAACGGTAGCGCGCTTGCAGGCGGCACAGCGCGGCGAAGCCGAACCAGCACCGCCTTGGCCAGCGCACCTGCAGACTGACGATCAGATTAACGCTTGGTTATACGAGACCAATCGGGACCGCTCGGTGCCCGAGGTGCTGCGTGACTCGCGCGAGGTCTTCCAGCAGCTCGTGGCCGCCATTGACGCCTTTCCCGACGCCGAGGTGCTCGATCCCCGTCGCTTCCCGTGGTGGGATGGCGAACTGTTGAGTGCTGCGGCGTTGTTTGCCCATTTTCACGAGGAACATGAGCCAGACATGCGCGCCTGGGTGGCGCGGCAAGCTCATGCCGTCTCTAACCCATAACGGGCTCCGATGCTCACGTCGGCATTGAGCATCCCAGATGTAACGGCTTAGCGCACAGATACAGGCCAGGTTGATCGTGTGAAGCGCGATGCTCAGCACTCCACAGTGCCCAACGGCCACGACGCCGACAGGACGTTTGGCTGGCGGCGGGGCCCCATTCGCCGGCCGAACCGTCGAACACCCCGGCACAACGTGTACCTTGCAAGCGTGCAAACGCTGAACCTGGAAGCACCGGAGGGGGATGGAGATCGGTCGTTGATCACGATGGAGCTACAGCTCGACGCGATCCGCCACCTGATGCAGCGTACAGGCGAGCCGATGGAGCGGCTCGGCACCGGAACCGGTGTGGAGATCGGTTGGGTGGGATGGAAGCACGACTAACATGCAGATCAACCGCTCGTCCTGCGAGCAACCCAGAACCAGGGCAATAGCATCGCTTGCCGGATGGTCCGTGGCAGATGGTCCTGCCGGTCGCTCATCCGCCTGACCGGAACGCGCTGATGCCTGCCATCCATTCGCGCCGTTCCCGAGACCGCCTCTTCGTCGCATTGGGGCTTGTCAGCTGGCATGGTCTATCACGCACAAGCGCAAACAACACACCATCTACGCCAAAGGAGCATTCGTGTGTACGATACCGCACGGACCATTGCGCAGCTTCTGACCATGCTTGCCGCCACGCCCGCGCACCTCGCCGACCTCACCCAAGGTCTGCCCCCCGCTCAATTGCTGGCCCCGCCCGCGCCCGGTGCATGGTCCGCAAGTGATGTGCTGGCCCATCTGCGCGCCTGTGCTGATATGTGGGGCCAGTCCATCGTGGCGATCCTCAGCGCGGACCGGCCGACGATTAAGGCCGTCAATCCCACGACCTGGATCAAGCAGACGGACTATCGTGAGCAGCAGTTTCAGCCCTCGCTGCAGGCGTTTACGGCCCAACGTGCCGACCTGCTGGCGGTGTTGCAGCCCTTAGCACCCGCTGCCTGGTCCCGTATGGCAACGGTGACGGGGGCGGGAAAGCCACGCGAACGGACCGTGTATACCTATGCCCAGTGGCTGGCAAACCATGAACGATCGCATCTTAAGCAGATTGAACGCATCGTCAACATGATGCACATGTAGCAACAACCACGGCTTGAGCAGGCGGCGCGGCGGCGTGGGCGATGGCGTGCTGACGAAGCAACACATACCGTGCGTCCATGACCTCCTCCTCCATCTCCTGTGCCTGGCACGCTAAGCCTCGCGAGCCACGGTGTCTGTGTACTGCCCGAACGGGTTGAGTACGAGGGGCGTCTGCTTGCCCTCTTCCTCGAAGGGCTTGCTCCTTGCACCCAACAGCGTGAGCGCGCGGTTGCCTGCGATCGTCTCGCACTGCGCGCTCACCAAGCGACCCACTCCGACCGGATATACCCGAACCACCCGGTCAACATCATGGTAGAAGTACCGATCCTCGTCGGGGCGCCGTATCCTGGCTGAAAACAATCACTCGCCTCCGTATGTAGCCGGCTTAATGCTTGGTGCCGCTGTCTTCGGGAGCCTGCATCGGGGTTTCCTTGTTTTTGGGTGCCCTGCCAAGCACGAATGTTGCAGGCAATCCATGCTCACGTCAGTGCGAACCGAAGGATGCCAGGTAGTGCTGAGCCCGTAAGGCAATGGCACGCTGCTCTTCCTCCGGGAACGGCGGAAAGTCATTGCTCACGTAGCGGGTCACCCCGCTAGCCAGCGGCTCTGCGGTGAACTCGCCCCGGATGAGCTGGGTGGTCAGCGCATCTCCCGCGCGGTGTGGCGCCAGCTGCAGGTGCAGGTGCGGCACGCCTCCACCAAAGACGTACACATACACGAGCTCGGCCCCGGTCGCCCCTCGCAACGCGCTGGTCACGTGCGCTACCACCGCGCCAAACGTGCGCGCTTCGTCGCCGTCCAGGTCGGTGATGTGCGGGATGTGCCGCTTCGGTTCGAGGTAGCTGAAACCGAGCACTTCCGCCTCCAGGGCGGTGGTCATGCGCCAGTAGCGGTCTTCCCAGACCTGGACCACCCCAAGCTCGTGGTCCGCCGCTGCGCCCCGACACAGGATGCACGCCTGTTCGTTACCATGCATACATGACCTCCCGTTCGCCCGCCCTCGGCGGTGTCCCTGATGGCGGTGCTCGCACCGCTATGGGCGGCGCGATGTCCTTCCTGCCAGACTAAGCCAGAACATACTGGCTCTTCACCACTTTCGCTGATTGACGATCAACCTTAGGGACGTGACGTTGACGTTGCACAAGAAACCTCGGAGATCTCGGTGCATCGACCACCGAGGCGCGCGCCAGAAACAGCGACGATTGGGATCCTGATGGGCACACATTCCTCGCTGCTCGCTCGCGCTGGGGATCATTCCCACATGCATGGTCAGGCCACAGAGCAGGTCAGCAGCTCATCACCTCCTGGGAGGCAGACGCATTCAGCATACAAGCAGGTCCACCCTGCATCGGTTATGGTTGCTCGGCGAGCGGTGGTTCAATAATGTGCCCGCCCAGCGCGCCCAGTGAAAAGCACTCGATTCCTTGTATCCCGAGCATGAGCGCCAATTCTCCGCCATGGTGAATGTCATGCGCCATGATGCGCCGGAGGGTCCATTGACGCGAGACAGCATACGTCGTACCGCGATACGCATGCCGGTAGCCCTTGCCCAGATCCGCCACCCTCCAGGTCTTGAGAGTTGCGTCGACCATCTGCCACGATGCGTCGAGCACCTGCACGAGCGCCGCCGCATCATCCGGGCCAGCAACCGCCTCCTCGTTGACATACCGATTCCAATGAGGGTCTTGCTCCCAGGCAGCGACTCGCCGCGCAAACTCGGCGCTGCCGGGCGCATCCATCCGCAGGAACCAGTCGCGACGTCCAAGCGCGATATGCCGGACCAGCTCGCCCACGGAACGCAGGTCGCTGGCCGGCCGCCACTGTAGCTGTTCGTGGGTCAGCGGGCTGACCGCCTCCACGATACTCTGGTGATAACCATCCCACCCTTCATAGACCGTCATCAGTGCGTCACTAGCCGTTGGCATGCGCAGAATCCTCCGTCGAACAGGGCTGATCCGACCGCTCGAGGTTCGGTCCCGAAGATGTTCCGCGTCGAAGCTTTCAACTGGCTCATGGGCCATCACTCTACCATGAGCGTAAGCAACGAATCCTGACCCTTGGCTACTCTGGCTGATCCGGTTGCCTAGCCGTCACGCCGCCAGGCGCTGTATCGCTTTCGGTTGTCGGTGTCGGACCGGCAGCGGTGGCTCGCGATAGAGCACACGCTTCCGTAACAGGTCGAACCCAGCTCGCCCGTACATTTGGCGCTTCACGAGTTTGAGCCGCTGAATCTGGGCTGCTGTTTGGCCATTGCTCTACGGCAGAATCAGGCCAGCTTTGACCACTGCGTAGTCGTTCCGCAGCCCCGCAGCGAACGAGCTCCGCTCGTTCATGCCTCGCGCCTCCACCTGTGCCAGCGAGTGATCCAGCTCCTCCTGTCCTGGCTCGTATATTATGAAGGTACGTCAAGGTGGTGGTGAGAGCGCTGTCCTGGCTGCGGCAGTGACCGCGTGAGGTAGATAGCTCCCCACCACGCTTGAGCGGGACGAGTCTGAACCGTATCATGTGAGCTTGATCACGCATCACGAGCATAGACCATGTGCCCGCTCTGACAACCACATCCTATACCGTGATTGCTAGTTGACGTTCATGGGCACTCCTGGGCAAGATTCTGGTTGCTGTACCGGATCTTGACGCTGGAGCAGCCAATGAACGCCACCTGGATTGTAACCGTCTTCGAGGTCATCGATACCACCAGGGAACGCTTGGAGCACCACAGCCATGGCTTGACCAAGGTGCCTGACTCCGCGGTGCTCACCGTCGCTGTCGTCGCTGCCAAGGACTTCCAGAACCAGCACGAGCGGGCCTTGGCTGTGCGCACGGCCCGCCACGATCGCTCCGGGCCACGCTCTGCCTCGCGCTTCAACCGCCGCCTGCACGCTTTAGCTGACTGGCTGCGCTTCCTCGCTGAGACGTTGGGCGAAGTGTTGACCACAGGTGAGGTCTTCGTCATCGATAGCCTGCCGGTGCCCGTCTATCGCCGCGTGCGCGCCCGCCGCTGTCGCAAAGTGCGTGGGCGGATTTACTGTGGGTACGGTGCAGCCAAAGATGAGAAGTTCTTTGGCTGGCGCTTGCACCTGATCTGCACCCCGCAAGGAGTGCCGATGCGCTTTGCGCTGCTGCCAGCCTCGCTCCATGACCTCACGCCGATCCACGAACTGACAGTGAGGCTGCCGACTCGCGTGTGTTCGGGGACAAGGGGTATAACAGTGCCAAGGATGAAGGCAGCATCCTGGAGGAGACCACGGTGCGGTTGATCCCGGTGCGGCGGAAGAACATGCAGCCGCATGCCTGGTTTGTGGACGAGCTGGAGTTGCGCGAGTATCGGCATACGATAGAGACGGTCAACGCTCAGGCGGAGGCGATGGGTATCGAGCGTTTGCATGCGCGGACGAATACTGGGGTTGACCTGAAGGTTCATGCTTCGCTCATTGCCTTACAGTGTTGGAACGCCAACTAGCAATCACGGTATCCTATATATGTGTCGGAGGTTGTGCTATGGTCTCCTCGCCTTCCCCACCAACCTATCGCTGCTTCGTCGGCGTTGATATCGCCGCCGCTAAGAAGCTGTTTAAGAACTCTTTTCCTGGCGTAGTTTGGCCAAGTTCCTGGTCATCAATTGAATAGAAACGAACAGAACCATGCCTGTACTACTCTGGACCGTCTGTTCATAGTCTTTGCTTAGCCGACGATAGGAATTGAG
>JBBSGA010000389.1:0-5785 GCA_038254585.1 Chloroflexales bacterium
GGGGGCCGGCGCGCCGCCCTTGTGGGGCCCCGCCGGGGGCCGCGGGGCGGGGCCGCCCCCCGGCCGCTTAGAGCGCGGCGCTGATCAGCGGCAGCAGGAAATAGACGACGAAGGCCGCGGCGATCAGCCACAGCAGTGGGTGGACCTCGCGTGCTCGGCCGCCGACGAGGCGCAAGAAGGTGTAGGTCACGAAGCCCGCGCCGATGCCGTTGGTGATCGAATAGGTCAGCGGCATCATCACGAGGGTCATAACCGCCGGGAAGCCTTCCATGACGTCGGTTACGTCGATCTCGCGCACGGCGGCGAACATCAGGAAGCCGACGATGATCAGCGCCGGCGCGGTCGCCTCGGGCGGCACGAGGCCCGCGAATGGCGCCAGCACCAGCGCAAGCAGAAAGAGCAGGCCGGTGACCACCGAGGCCAGTCCCGTGCGCGCCCCCTCGGCCACGCCCGCCGCGGACTCGACGAAGGTCGTCACGGACGACACGCCGAAGAGTCCCCCGATCGCCGCGGCGATCGAGTCGACCAGCAGCACGCGATGCGCGCCCGGCAGCCGGCCCTCGGCGTCGACGAACCCAGCTTCTTCACCAACTCCGACGATCGTGCCCATCGTATCGAAGAAGTCCGAAAGCATCAGCGAGAAAATGACCAGCACGGCCGTGACGATGCCCAGCCCTTTGGCAGCGCTGGTGGGACTGTCGAAGACGGTGAAGTTGAAGCCGGAGCCGATCGTGCTGAAATCGAGCGGCTCGAACTGGAGATTCCGCACGTCGGCCGCCGTCGGCACACTCGACACGGCCACCCCGGGCGCGACGAGCTTGATCACAATCGCCAACACCGTGGTCAGCAGGATGCCGAAGAGCAGCGCGGCCCGCACGCGGCGCGACATCAGCCAGAGCATTAGCAGCAGCCCGACCAGCGCCAACGCCACCGGGAGCCGCGTGAAGTTGCCGATCGTCACGGGTGTGCCGGGGGTTCCGAGCTGAACGCCCTTGCCGGCGAGAGCGCCGAGCGGGGTCGGCCCGGAGACCGTGGCGTTGCCGGTGATCGTGATGCTCTCGACGGGAACGCGAACGAAGCCGGCGTTCACCAGCCCAATGAAGAGGATGAAGAGGCCGATGCCTACGCTGATCGCACGCTTGAGCGTGAGCGGCACGGCCTCGAAGACCGCCTGGCGGAAGCCGGTCAGCACAAGCAGCGTAATAATCACGCCCTCGATGAAGATCACGCCCATCGCCGTCTGCCAGGCCAGCCCCCGGCTGGCGATCAGGTCGAAGGCAACCACGGCATTCAGCCCCAGCCCGCTCGCGGCCGCGAAGGGGTAGTTCGCATAGAGCCCCATCGCGATCGTCACGATCCCGGCCGCGAGGCTCGTCGCGGTCACGAGGCCGGTAAACGGCGGCACGACGGGCGGCTTCGCGCCCCCATTCAGCGTCAGAATGAAGGGGTTCACGAAGATGATGTAGGCCATCACGAAAAAGGTCGTAATACCGCCGACGACCTCCCTGCGCAGGTCGGTCTTCCGCTCGGCGAAATGGAAATAACGCGCCAGCGCCCCACTATCGGAGCCGTAGGTCTCGACGGGTGTCGCCAAATGCGCCTCCTCGGCTGAAAGGGTCAATATCGCGGCGGCCAAACGTGGCTAGGGAGCACCCGTGCCAGGCGCTAGGAGGGCAGATCGGCGAAGAGCGTGGCTACCCGGCAGGAGAAGCCCGGCAACAGCGGCGAAGCAAGATCGCCAGTCTCAGCCGGCCTTCCAGATCGGCCACGGTCCAACGCCGCGCTGCGGTCGTCACTGCATCACTCATCACGGTCTCCCCGCCTGCGGGGCGATTGTAGCATTGATCCTCGTACCCTCTGCCGCGCTATTTCGCAACCAGGATACTCTCCCCGCCGGCGATCTCGCCGCCCGAAAAGTGCTCGGGACGCGCACCAGCGTCGATCAGACAGTTGCGGCCGACGCGCGTCCCGGCCGGGATCTGCGCGCCTTTGCCCACGATCGTGATTCCCGCGTTGAGCGCCTCGGGATCACGCCGGTTGGGACCGTTATCCGGCCCGTAGCCTAAATACGCGTCGCGCGCGACGACGATCTGCTTGTCCAGGATACAGCGGTCGACCGTGGCGCCGGCCCGCACGATCGTGTCGTTCATAATCACCGAGTCGCGCACCTCGGCCCCGGGCTCGACGATCACGCCCGGCGAGAGAACCGAGTTGACAACCGTGCCGGCGACGATACAGCCGTTCGACAGCAGACTGCGGTCGACCCGGGCTGCTTCGATCATCTTCACCGGCGGTCGCTCCTCGCTGCGCGTATGAATCCTCCAACGCTGGTCGTAGAGATCGAGGGCCGGCTCGTCCATCAGCAGGTCGAGATTGGTCTGCCAATAGGCCGGGATTGTTCCGACGTCGACCCAGTAGTCGTCGAAGCGATAGGCGTAGACGGCGTGGTCCGCGATCATCGAGGGGATGATGTTGTGGCCGAAGTCGTGCGCTGACGCCGGGTCATTGGCGTCCTCGTCGAGCTTGTCGAGCAGGAACGACCTGCGGAAGAGGTAAACGCCCATCGAGGCCAACGTCCCCTGGAAGCTGCTCGGCTTCTCATAGAATTCGGCAATGCGGTCGCCGGGCCCCGTCCGCACGATCCCGAAGCGCGAGGTCTCGTCGGGCGGCACCCCGCGCACGGCGAGCGTCACGTCCGCGCCGGTCTCCTCGTGGCGCCGCAGCATGGGGCGGTAGTCCTGCTTGTAGATGTGGTCGCCGGAGAGCACCAGCAGCGTGGCGCTGCCGGTCGCCGTGATCAGGTTGCGGTTCTGGTAGAGCGCGTCGGCCGTGCCGCGCTGCCAGCCCTGGTCGCCGCGCCCGCGGTAGGGCTGCCAGATATGCAGGCCGCCACGCGTGCGGTCGAGATCCCACGGACGGCCGCTGCCGATATGCTCGTTGAGCGAGTGCGGCCGGTATTGTGTCAGGACTGCGACGTCGGCAAGTCCCGAGTTGATGCAGTTCGAGAGCGTAAAGTCGATGATCCGGTATTTTCCGCCGAAGGGCATCGCCGCGGTCGGCCGCTCGTCGCCGAGCGTGCTCAGGGAGCTGCTCTCCCCACCGGCCAGGATAAGCGTGAAAACGTCCATTGGCATCCTCGCTCGCCGCACTATCCCCGGCTATCCCGGGTGTGGCAATCGATAAGGGTCAGCAAGATCGCTGCCCGAACTATACCGCCTCGCGCAACCCGGCCGGAGCTGGGCGGCGCTTTGGAACCGCGGATCGACCCTGATCGTCACCACGGCCATGCGAGCAACGGAACATTTGGTGCTGCACAGCTAATGCCTGCCCGAGCCTCTACACCGGTCATCCAACCTGCCGCTGCCGGTCGAGGTTGAAGGCGTCCTGAGCGGTATCGGCGATCATCTCCGCTATCGCCAGCGACGAGGTCGCGGCCGGGGAGGGGGCGTTTCGGACGTGCAGGGTATCGCCCTGGTGGTCCACTACGAAGTCGTCGACCAACGTCCCATCTGCCGCCAGCGCCTGGGCCCGAACCCCGGCGGGACCCGGCAGCAGGTCGGAGGCGCGCAGTTCAGGCATATAGCGCTGCAGCGCTTTGAGGAACGCGGTCTTGTTGAAATCGCGGTACATTTCGGCCAGGCCCGTGCGCCAGAACTTCGCCGCCAGCCGCTGAAAGCCGCGATAGCGGAGCGCCTCCCACAGCTCGCCGGCGTGGACGTCGAGCCGGCGATAGCCTTCCCGGGCGAAGGCCAGCACCGCGTTCGGCCCCAGCCAGACCTCGCCGTCGATCCGCCGCGTGAAATGCACCCCCAGAAACGGGAACCGCGGGTCGGGAACGGGGTAGATCAGCCCCTTCACCAGGTGTCGCCGGTCGGGACGCAGGATGTAGTAGTCGCCGCGGAACGGGACGATCCGCGGCACGTCGGGCGCTCCCGTCAAGCGGGCAACCCGGTCGGCGTATAGACCCGCGCAGCTGATCACGTAGCGGGTTGCAAGCGTGCCGGCGGAGGTGGCAAGGTGCTGGTAGCTCTCGTGCCGCGTGATCGAAGCTACCCGCCGGCCGGTCATGATCATGCCTCCACGCGCCGTTACCACCTCGGCATACTTGGCAGCCACGCGCGCGAAGTCGACGATACCGGTGGTGGGTGCCCAGAGCGCGCGGATGCCTGCGACGTGCGGCTCGATCTCGCGCAGCCGCTCGGGGCCGATCAGCTCGAGACCCGGCACGCCGTTGGCCACACCCCGTTGGTAGAGATTCTCCAGCCGCGGCAGCTCCTCGGGGTCTGTCGCGACGATGACTTTGCCGCAGAGCTCATACGGAATGCCGTGCTCGTCGCAGAAGCGGATCAGCCGGCTCTTGCCCGCGACGCAGGCCCGTGCCTTGAGCGAGCCGGGGGCGTAGTAGATGCCGGAGTGGATCACACCGCTGTTGTGGCCACTCTGGTGCAGGGCGATCTGCGGCTCCTTTTCGAGGACGACGAGACGCATGCCGGGCCGCCGCGCAAGCAGCTCCATTGCCGCGGCGAGTCCGACGATGCCCCCACCGATGACTGCGATATCCCACGGCTGCTCGACCACGCTATGCCCTCCTCCACTAGTGCCGGTGGGGGCATCGTACCACTCCGTAACGTTCGAGCGGCAGGGCTGCCGTCGCCGGCCATCGGAGCACAGGAAGCAGCCGGCTGCGCCAACTTGCGCTAGCACGGCTGTTCGCGTATCATGATGATTGGCGCGGTCCGGCCCTCCGGCAGACCCGCCGGCTCTGGCATGGGAGCCAGCACAGCGAAAGGAGCACCATGACGGCAACCCTCGCCTTCCGTCGCGCCCACCTCGCCGGCATCGCCCGCGAGCTCGCGAGTCGACAGCTGGACGGCAATGCGTACCGGGCTGGACCGGGCATGGAGCCGTCGCAGGCGCGTTTCCGGAGCGACCTCCGCGCGGGCTTCGACTGGGGAGCCGCCTTCGTCTACCACTGCGTGCGCACTGCCGGCCTCGATCTCCCGTTCGGCCGCATCCATGAGGGGGCATGTGTCTCCGTGACGGTGCGGGCCTGGATTGCCTGGGCGACACGGCCGGACACCGCCTGCTATTTCCCCGCTGGCGGTGGTTTCGTACCGGACAGCGGCGACCTGATCGTCTTCGACGATCTGCCGGGCCACGACGCGCAGGACCACATCGGCGTGATCGTGGATCAGACCGACCACGCCTACATCACGGCCGAGGGCAACGTCAAGAACCGCACGGGCATCTTCGTACACCGTAAGGGGCACCACGTCAGCGGCTTTATCCTGCTCCCGGAGGGGGACGAAGCACCGGGTACGGTCCTGGCGGCGCGGATGCAGCGGCTGCAGACAGCCGCCGACGCCCACCGGTCCTGCTGGAGCAAAGGCGCACGCACCGCTGGCCCCCCGGCGCGCGCCAAGGTCGGGTGACCTTCACACGTTTGGGCAGGCCGCCGCTCGAACGGCGTGCAGGACAGGTGCCGCAATCCGATATCGCACTCCGTTGCGATCGCCATCAATCGGAGGCGGGAAACTGCGCTGGGCAGGGTTCGACGCCACGCTCTCCAACGCGCGGCAGGAACTTTATGCCCTCGACAACGGCTGATTGGATCGCTCAGCTGCGCTCAGAGCCCATTTAACAATTCGTATGGGCGCTGGTGGAGGAATAAGCCGTCCACGAATGACACACGAATACACGAATAGATTACACTGAAAGCACATATACATCTCGCAGGAGAGAAATAGGCGTTGTCTACTGGTGGTATCTGTTGTTCTACCACGGA
>JBBSGA010000390.1:0-5764 GCA_038254585.1 Chloroflexales bacterium
CGCGTACTGCTCGGCAGTCACTTGTGCCCCGGTTGGATAGAGGATCGTAAAGAGCAGCGTTCGCCGCTCCTGCCATTGTACGCCCTGCGCGTGAAGCACAGCTGCATGCAGAAAAAGCAGCAGCGCGATCGGTAGCAGGAAGTAATGTCGGCGCATCCCACTCCTGGAGGACAAGGGGGGCGACAGGTCGCCTCTCCGCAGTGTACCGGGATCGGCTGTAGCCGTCAAACCGAATTGGATGAGGCAAGCGGCGGCGGGTTTCCCGCCGCCGCTTGCCGTGTACGTGGGGCACCAGCCGTCTAGTGCCGCGAGGCGAAGACCTCCACCCAGTAGTTACCGTATGCCGTGCCGTCGTTGTGGGCAAAGCCCACGCCGATCTCGCGGAGCCGGCAATTGAGGATATTGGCCCGGTGGCTTGCGCTGTTCATCCAGCCATTGACGACGTCCTCCGCCGAGCTCTGGCCCGCCGCGATGTTCTCAGCATAACGTCGTGGGCGGTAGCCGGCCTGCCGGATACGCTGCCAGAGTGTGGCGCCCCCGATGCTTCGATGGCTGAAATAGTTGCGGCCGGCCATATCCGAGGCATGGCGCTGTCCCGCGGTGGAGAGGGCAGAGTTTTCCGTGAGGCTCGGGCATCTGCCTCCCCTGATCGCCTGTCGCTGCGCGTTGGTCAATTCGATGACCTGGGCAGTAAACGACGCGGCCGATGCGTGGGGCGGTGCGACAAAGCCCAGCGTCGCGATGACGAGGGCAGCGAGCGGAAACAGCGTGACGCGTGGTCGTACTGTCATGGGCTTGCTCCTTCCCATGGTCCACCGTCGACATGCACGGCGGAAAGCTAGACTGGTCGTCGGGGACCAGCATGAAACGATTGTAATCCTGGGTGTCGATTTGTCAAACGAGGTGAAATGCGTGTACCGCCGGGGAGTCTGCTCGGTGGAGCTACGGGTTGGCGGGCGTAGGCGGCTTGACCGGCTTCAGAAACGGCGCTGCCGACCAGCCCGTCTTCCCTTCGAGCTCGATCCGCCACCATTGGAGATCGTTGGCCGACTGCGGGCCTTCGATTAGCTTGACGGTCGTGCCTTCCGGAAAGCGTGCCACGACCGGCTTGTCCTTTCCGGGTCCTTTGCGCGCCAGGAGCGCAGCGCCATCCGTGCCTGTGACCATGGCGAAGCTGCCGGGCCGTAGAGCTAGCTCGAGCGTGGGGGTCTCTGCTGGACGCGGCGTCGGCGGAACGAGCGTCGGGCGCGGCGTGCGCGTCGGCGTGGGAATGCCGGCCCTGGTTTTCGCCGGAACGATATATCGATAGCTGGCGTAGCTCGCCGCGACCAGAAGCAGCAGGATTGGTAGTGTCCGGAGTAGCAAACGGCCGCCGCGGCCAAGCATCAGCTGGCGGCGCGTGCGGCGGTGGTTGCGCATCACCTCGTCGTATGCCAGCTTATAGTCGTAGTAATACTGGTAGTAGTTCTCGTCGAGGGCGTCCGCTTCGGCGTCTCTCCGCCCGCGCTCGAACATTTCGCTCGGCATCGCGCGACCTCCGGCGGCATTGTAGCATAGCCATTGGCCGCGGACTCGCGGCCCCTGATCTGGTACTATCTAGTCTCGCGGCTGCGTCCCGTAAACGGCTGCGACGCGGCATGACTTTGTGCAGCACGGCTCTGGCTATAGGTGTTTGAGGAACAGTTGATGCTCTTTGGCCCGAAATCCGGCACGATCGTTACGACCCGGCCGGTCGATATTCACGGCACGCAGATGCTCGACGTCGTCTATCAGCTCGACGGCGAGACCGAGGCACGCTCGGCCCGCCTGGGATTGGAGGCACTCTACGGCGCGCCGGATCCTGGGGACCGCGTGATCGTGCACCTGCTCATGAACGTCGTAACCCGGATCGAGCGAGAAGTCCGCTAAGAGCTCCATGCGCAGGTTACGCCCTGGCCTCCTAAGTCTGTTGGTGATTGTGCTGGCCTCGTGCGTGTCTCGATCGGTCGGTGAATCTCCTGCGCCTCTCACGACGGAGAGCTCCTTGGCCGGCGCCACGTCGTCGGGCCGTGGCCGTGAGCTCTTCGCGATCGATTCCCTGGTCCGCTCGCGGCAGTTGCCAGGAATCGACCTGCATCTCCGCTATGCCGAGCGTACGCCGGCCGGTCTTACACTCCATCTTGCCTTCTACAATAACGGCTCGGGCAATCTCGCCTTCGTCAGCGGCGCCGACCCCGGCACGGCACGCCTCGTCGGCGCCACGCCTGAGACGCCGGTCGCCCGCAGTCCATCATTCGAATCGACGATCGCGCCGGAGGCGACCTGGCTGGCTGGCGCGGCGACGAACGGCTCTTTGACCTTCGCGGCCGGCCTCGCTCGGGCCTTCACGTTGGAGTTTCCGGGCTTTCCCGCCCTTCCGTTCCGCCTCGACACGCCGTTGCGCGCAGTGCCCGATCCTCCGCCGGTTGAGGCCGGGACCTTCCTGTATGGCTTCGAAGTCGAGAGCGCGCACTTCCCGGGTCTGGTGCTGGTGGTCGAGCGACTGGCCGTGGCCGCTTCGAAGCTCGACCTCGAAGTCTCGCTCCAGAATCGTGGTGACCGGCCCGTCGCGCTCCAGTCCACCCTATCCGGCAGGGATGCTGTGCTCTTCGACGCGCGCTGGAACCAGTATCGTTCCTCGGTTGCCGATCACTCCCTGGCGCCGGGCGGCGCACCGGCTCGCGGCTCATTGCCGCCCGGAGGCGGCGTGAGCGGCGTTGTGCGCTTTCCGCGGCCTGCGTCCGGCACGAGTATGCTGCTCCAATATCCCGGCTTCCCGTTGATCCGGCTGCCATTGGAGCAGAACGACGAGGCCGCCTTGGCCACTGCCGCGGATCTCCCGCCATCGTCGGAGCCCCGTCCAACGGTTGTCGCCGCCCAATCCGATCTCAACGACCAGGCCCGAGCCAACGCAGATGCCGACCGGCTGGTCAGGTCGCTCGGCACCGCGATCGCCGCACGCCAGCGCAACAGCTACCTCGATGCTTTTGTTCCGGCCGTGCAGATAGCTCAAACGGCGCTGTTCGACCGGATCCTGGCGCTGCCTCTGGTCGAGATCAGCTATACCCCGGCCGGACGCGGCACGATCGCCGGCGACGAGCTTCGGGGTGTACGGGTTACCTGCACCTATCGCGTTCGCGATGTCGACCCGTCGAATATCTTCACGGCAAGCCTCGATTTTAGCTTCCGGCGCGAGGGCAGCCGCTGGAGGATCGCCGCGATCGGCGGCGCGCTGCCCTTTTGGGCTACCGGTCCGACCGAAGCTGAGCGTCTGGGCGCCTTCTGGATCTTCTTTCGTCCGGTTTCCAGGCCTGACGTGCCCAGCATTGGCCAGGAGACGGCCATGGCCCTGCAGCGTGTGGAGCAAGTCCTGCCCGGCCGTGCGAGCCTCGTCAATGTTATGTTTGTCACCGAGACCTCCCACGAGTTCGGCACCCTCACCGGCCGCGACCCGGCCCATTTTCTGGGTGTTGCGCTGTCGCGCTACTCCTTCGAGGCTGGAGGTATCCAGATCGGGAGCGCGGCCTTCTACATCAACGGCGCGGCCTTCCGCGCCGACCCGCGCCATAACCGCCAGCAGACGATCACGCACGAGCTGACGCATCTTGCCCTCGCAAAGGAGACGATGCCCTTCACGCCGCTCTGGGTGGTCGAAGGCATGGCCATGGAGGTTTCGCGGGATCTGCCGGTGGCGACGATGCGTGCTGTCGTGCAGTCCGGTGGCCTGCAATCGTGGAGCCTCCAGGCTCTTACTGCCAGGCGCAGCTTTGCCGAAAGCGATCCGGCTGGCCAGCAGACCGGGATCGATTATGCCTACTCCGCCTACCTTGCCCGCTACCTGAGCGCCACCTACGGGTTCGATAAGTACGTTGCCTTCTATGACTCGTTCGCGAACATTCCCTTCGACGATCTCCGCGCCGATCTGTCGGCGGCTCAGACCACGAGCTTGTCTGACCAGACCATGGGTGCGTTGGCCGCCAAGCTGTCCCCTACTCAGCTCCAGGAAGCCTTCGGCGTCGCTTCTGACACTTTGGAGCGCGACTTCAAGAAGTGGCTGCCCGAGCACATAGACGGTGCATAGGGAAGAGGGAACAGGTTAGACGGGCGACTGTTCGTCTCTATAACCCCTCTCCCCCTGTAACGTCGTAGGCATACTGGTTGCTAGAGTGCCATCAGAGCCGAGTCGGGGATGTCGCACGTGGGCGCTTGGGTGAGTCCGGCCGGCCGGAGACAATATCCATGAATCTCAAGCAGTTTCCTGCGCTGGCCAAGAGCACGTTCAACGAATGGTCCGAAGACAACTGTCTTCGGCTCGGCGCCTCGCTCGCCTACTATACGCTGAGCTCCCTAGTTCCATTACTCTTGATTGTCGTCGCGATCGCGACCTTCATCTTGAACTTCACCGGCACCGGGCAGGACTACAAAGCGCAGCTCGTCGACCAAATTGCGAAGCGCGTCAACAATCCGGCTCTCGCGGATCAGATTACCGGCGCAATTACCGCTCGATCCGCCGACGCCGCCTCCAAGGGCACGATCGGGACGATCCTGGGCGTCGTCTTCCTGCTCCTGGCGGCCTCCGGTGTCTTCGGCGAGCTCGACTCGGCCTTCAATATCATCTGGAATGTGCCCAGCGAGGCGCAGGGCAAGGGTATTGGGGGCTTCGTCCGGACCAAGTTCCTCTCGTTCACGCTGGTGCTTGGCGTAGCCTTCCTGTTGCTCGTCTCGCAGGTCTTGACGGTCGTGCTCACGGCGCTCGCCGGCAGGCTTCCGCTCGGCTTTATCTGGACGATCGTCAACTTTGCAGTCCAGATCGGTGTGACAACCGCCGTCTTCGCCCTCCTCTTCAAGTTCCTCCCCGACACCAACGTCGAATGGGGTGATGTGTGGGTCGGTGGGCTAATCTCCGCGATTCTCTGGATCGTCGGCCAGCAGGTTCTGTCGCTCTATTTCAAATACGGCACCAGCTTTTCAACTTACGGAGCGCTTGGCGGGGTGCTGGCGTTTCTGGTCTACGTCTACTACTCGAGCCAGATTCTCTTTTTGGGCGGTGAGTTTACACAGGTCTATGCTCGGACGCACGGCTCGCGCAAGCCGGTTCCCGAGATGAAGCCTGCTCCCGAGGGTGGCATCAGCAAACAGGCCGCCCTTATGGTCACGACCGCCGCGACGGCCGGGGAGCAGCGTCATCAGGAAGAGGTTGCGGCGCTCAAGACGCGCCAGTACGCCGCCGCGGCGACGGGCGGCCTTGTCGGCCTCGTGGGCGGCGCACTGATCGGCGGTGTTGGCCTTGTGGTGGGTCTTACGCGCGGCGTGAGCAAGCTGCGCGGGCGCTGAAGCTTTGGCCGGCTCTGGCCGGGCTAGCCGGTCAGCTGTGCTGGATACGCCCAGGTGGCGACCTGGCGCAGCACGTCGTCGCCGCAGACATGTCCATGGTGATCGTTGAGCTCTTTGAAATGGTCGATGTCGACAAAGAGCAGGCTGAAGGACCTGCCGGCCGCCCGGTGCCCGGCAATCACGCCCGCCATCTCATCGTTTAGCCCTGCGCGATTCCAGAGCTGCGTCAAGCTGTCCGTTCGCGCTGCCTCGAGTGCCATCGCGTGCGATTGGCTTGCCCGTGCGAGCTCTTTTGCGAGCACAGACAGGGTCTCACGCCAGCGGTTCCCGGGGGTCATCTGAAGTGAGACTGCTTGTTCCACACGTCGTGAAAATGAGCTGTCTCCCATCCGGCAGCCGCGGCTTCGCTGCC
>JBBSGA010000391.1:0-5706 GCA_038254585.1 Chloroflexales bacterium
CGGTGTCAGTGGGAAGGATGGTCAGATCTAGTGGGGTAGTTTCTGGTGATGGTGTTGCCCACCCCCGGGCCACCGAGCACCAGCCAGTTCTCGTGCCCGCGGACGAAGGCCCCGCTGGCCAGGTGCAGCACCGCTGCCTGCTTGACCGCTGGCGCAGCCCTGAAGTCGAACTCATCCAACGTCTTGGGCCAGGGGAACTGGGCCTGCGCCACACGGCGGGCCGCCTGGGTTTGTTCCCGCTGGGCCACCTCCTGCCCACACAACACCGTCAGGAAGGCCAAATAGTCGAGGTTGCTGGCGGCGGCCTCACGCGCCATGGCCGCACAACTGGCGGCCATCGTCGGCAGACGCAACTGATTCAGGTAGCTCATCAAGATCGCCGACGCCGCCGGGGCGGGTGTCGAACTGCTCATGCCGCCACCTCCGTCGTGGGAGTGGCTGCCGCGGGGACCATCGGCAGCAGTTGGTCATAGGGTGCCAGCGAGACCGGTGCCAGCTGCTGCGTGGCGTACTTGGGATAGCGCGCCGGGTCCAGCGGCGCCACCACCGGCGCGGGGGTGAGCCAACTCGCCAGCAGCTGCTCGACGGCCGCCACCTGGTAGGCACCCCGGGCGACCGCCTCCGGCACGGCCCGCGTCACCAGCGCCAACGGATGCGCGAGGCATAACGCCAGCACGGCGACGAAGGCCCGATTGCCATCCGTCTGCCGCGCGCAGAGCCCTTGCCGGAAGGTCTCAAAGACCGGCGCCAACTCCCCGTTGCGCAATGCCGCGGCGAAGGGCACGGCGCCTGGCTTGCGTTCCAGCAATGGCAGGTAGCGCCGCCCGTCGCTGACGGTCTGGTGGCGCCCGTAGCAGCGCGTATGCTTGGCGATCAGCGTCGTCTGGTGGTAGATGCGCACCGTGTGGACGTCAGCCTTGAGCGTGAGCGGCTGGTAGGCATAGGCCACCGGCACGCTGTAGCGGTTGGTGGCGAAGCGCACCTCCGACGTCTTGGAGGCGGTGACGACCACCCGCCGTGCGGTCTCAAACGGGCGCGCCGGCAGTGGCAGCAACTGGGGGCGTTCCGCCGCCCAGCGCTCGCCCACGGTGGCCGCTTGGCCCGGTCGCGTCTCCTGCGCCTCGCGCTGGCAGCAGGTCCAGAGGTAGGCGTTCAGCTCGGCCCACGAGCCCACCGTCGGCATCGGCGAGAGATAGCGCCGGCGGATGGTGCCGACCAAGCTCTCGACACTGCCCTTTTCGTGACCCGCCGCCACGTTACAGAAGACGGCTTCATACAGGTAGTGCATGCGCAGGCAGACGAACGCCTCCTGCTCGACCCGGCCATGGCCGGCGAGCACCTGCTGGACCGCCGTGGTCAGATTGTCGTAGACCACGCGCTTGGGCACGCCGCCCCAGTGCTCGAAGGCCTGGCGGTGGCCTTCGAAGAAGGCTTCTTGCTGCTCGTGCGGGAAGGCCATCACAAACGGCATGCCGGAGTAGCGCAGCCGCGCGCAGAAGAGATGGGCGGTGGTCACCACCCCATCCAGGATCACCTGGGCGGTGCCCCAGTCGACCTCGGCTTGCTCGCCGGGATCGAAGGCCAGCGGCACCAACACCGGCCGCTGCTCGCCTTTGAGCTCGCGCACCACCTGGCGCAGGGTCGTCTCGGCTCCGGTGAAGCCATGCTCGTCGCAGAGTTGGCGCCAGATCTGATACGCGGTGCGCCGTTGTTTCACCCAGGGGGTACCCGGCTGCTGGGCATCGTCGGCGAGCCATTGCCGGATCAGCGGCAGCACGGCGTCCATGACCGGCGTGACGCGCGGCTTGGTCAGCCGATAGCACGGCACCGTATCGCTCTCGTCGCGGAGGTATTTGCGCACCGTCTCGCGGGCAAAGCCGAGTTCGCGGGCGATGCGGCGCTCGGACCAGCCTTGCACCAGATGTAATCGTCGGATAATGTCCTTGTCGACCACCTTAATCACCTCGTGGCACCTCCAGTAGCGTGATGGTGAGTAGCACCCACCAATCTACCAGAGGCGGTTGGGGTGGTCGGCTTTTCGTCCGTCGCTACGCCCCAAACTGGTCTAGAATTAGACTAGCGTATACATCCAGCATGGCGGCAATAGTCGGAGGCGTCTTTGACTGCCCAGACCCGCGCCAGGAGGAACTCTCTGACCGCTTGCGCCAGGCGCCCGGCGAGGAAGCGCGCCAAGCCCTGGCCCCGCCACCCGATCCGCCCCCAGCCATCGTGATGCCACCGACCCTGAGCGCGACCTCGACGCCCTCGCCCACTGCCGCGCCGCCACCTCCCAGTCGTTGGAGCCTGCGCGCGATCCAGGCGACCTTCCCCTGGCTGCACGACCTGACCCTCAGCGGCGTCTGGCGTGTCTTGCAGCGCTACGACCTCAACCTGCGCGGCGCGCGGCTGCAGCAGTACAGCCCGGACCCAGAGTATGGCGCTAAGGAAGCGCACCTGCTGAGGTGTCTGCGTGAGGCAGCCCAGCACCCGGACACGGTCACTCTGGTCTTCCTGGATGAAATGGGCTACTACCGCTGGCCCGATGCCGCCCCGGACTGGGCGCTGGCCGCGCCGGCCCCACCGCCTGTGGCGCAGCGGGGTGGGCCGAATAACAAACAATGGCGGGTGGTGGGTGCGCTGAATGCGCTGACGGGTCGAGTGGACTACCTGGAGAACTATGTGGTAGGGCGGGAGCAGCTGCTCCGGTTCTATCGGCAGTTGGACCAGGTCTACAGCGGGATCGAGCGGCTGTATGTGGCGCAGGACAACTGGTCGATCCATCGCCATCCGGATGTGGAGGTGGCGTTGGCAGGCTTGCCGCGCATCGCGCCGGTGTGGTTGCCGACGTATGCGCCGTGGCTGAACCCGATCGAGAAGCTGTGGCGCTGGCTGCGGCAGGACCAGTTGTACGTGCACCGCTTGGCGCACGACTGGGCGAGCTTGCGCCAGCACGTCAATGGCTTCTTGGATCAGTTCGCGGCGGCCTCGCATGCGTTACTCCGCTATGTGGGGCTCTGTGGGAAGGGCAAGCTGGCTAGTGCCGCACAGCGTACATGATTACCGATCTTGGTCGTCAAAACTCATTAGGACTTGATCGCGCGTCGTCAGGTCTACCCTACACAGGGAAGAGCCCCAGTGTCATCAGGGCATGCCCCTACGGGGGTCGGGCAATTGCTCCCGAGGTCGTCGGGAATGCACATGCGCGTGCCTACGCGAGCGGTTCCTGCGCTTCGCCCGTAAGCCGGACAACGACGAGGCACGCGCGTCGGAGCACTGGAGAACAGACCGACTGTGCTTAGGTTGGCGCCGGCACTCCTCGAACGCGGCGAGGGCTTCGAACGCGGCGAGGGCTTCGAACGCATCGAGCTGTCTAGCGAGCTGTAGCTTGTTGAAGGCGAAAAAGTCCGCGAAATGCTTGACTTTCTGCGGATAATCGGTACACTACGAGCCGTCCCATGATGCCCCCCGGCCACAACCAGAACAAGTCACCCCGCAACCGGCAGCCCGGCCGCTGCAGGATGAGTGCCTCCAACGCATGGAGAATATCGCTCATGTTCGTGTTGTTCGTCCTTGGCGTCATCTCGATTGTCGCCGTCTTCGCGCTGTTGCCAGGCTCCAATGAACGGCGCACGCCGTAGCGGCTGCGCGGATAGGCTATCGGCATCCAAGGCTACGACACGTAAACGGCAAGTCTGAGTCGGATGCAGCTTGACGCACCCGTGCCGGCCGGTTCACATCTGCCTGTTTGATGGACGTGGGAGTGGCCAGCATGGACTGGCAAATACCGAGCCACGACCATGTGAACCGCGCGCGGCGTTGTCTTTGAGGATCGACCACAGCTGGTAGACGTTTGGAACGCTCACCACGTCGATCCATCGCTGTTTCTGCGGCCGCCTCGGCCTCACGCAGAAGGTCGCGGAGGTATACAAGCGCCACGTGCGTCCGCCCGTCGCTCAGGTTGCGGAGGGGGTCGCCTCCGGGAGCAAGCGCAGGTTGTCAACCCCGGCGAAATCGCTGCGATTGTTGGTTATCAGGGGAACGTCGAGCGCAATAGCGGTCGCCGCAATCCACGCATCAGCCGTTTGGATCGGGCGCCCATTCCGGCGCGCTTGATCGCCGACCCTGGCCCAGGTGTGACAGAGGGACCGGTCCACGAGCATGATGGTGAACTGGGCGAGGAATGCCGCCATGCGCTCCTGGCGGGCCGGTCCCCAGTTGCGCTGCAGTGCCCAGCGCTCCAGCTCGGCAATGGTCATGAACGAGACCGCCAAGACTTTGCCCGTCAGATAGGGGCGGTACGCCTCGGCACGGGTATCATGCCTAAACAAGTACGAGATAACATCGGTGTCGATGAGGCAGCCCTCAGTCATCGCCGCCCTCATGGCGCCACTCGCGAACGGCGGCAATAAATTCATCGGCCGTTTCATCCTCCGGCCAGAAGTCGCCAAGTAAATCCTCGAAGCTGGTCACCGGACGTACACCTTGCCGCGCCGCGAGGGTCGGCAAGTCTGCCGGCTGCTGCGCAAAGAAGGCCCTGCCCGAGACTGCTCGCGGCCCCATACGCCGCTCGAGCTGGACCATCGCCGTTTCTGCGGCCGCCTCGTCCTCACGCAGAAGGTCGCGGAGGTATACAAGCGCCACGTGCGCCCGCCCGTCGCCGAGCTGGTCCACAAGTCCGTGCAATTCTTCTTTGACGCTCATAATCAGTTCTTCGCTAGTCGCAACACCTGTATCGTAGCATCCGGCGCCGCTCGCATCAACGTTGTCCTGTGCTGGCTACTTGGCAAATCCGGCCTTCTTGGACGGCTGACGATGTCATGAGCCACCACGTCGAGCGGTACACCCGTCAAATGAGCGAACCACAGTCATCCGTTTCTTCGACAATGGAATTAAGGATTATGCGGCGCCGGGCCGCCCGAAGGGTGTGGAAATTGCGTTTGAGGCTCTCCAGAGCCTTTTTGACGCTCCGCATGTGAGCCCTTGTCGTTGGTAATCTCGCTGCTCGGCATGCTCCCTGCAAGACCGAGCGACATGTTCTTCTTTCTTCTCGCACAGGCCTTTTCGCTGCTGCTTGACCTCATCTGGTTGCGCTGCCGCACGGATCACGACATGGATGTTGAGATCCTGTTCCTGCGGCAGCAGTTGCGTATGCTTCAGCGCAAGCAGCCGCACGCTCCTCGCATCTCCCGCTGGGAGAAACTCACGTTGGTCATCCTTGCGACCAAACTGACCAGGCTGACGAACCGCGCACGCGCGCGGCTCAGCCAGGTCGTCCTCTTGTTCAAACCTGAGACCTTCCTCAAATGGCACCGTGAGCTGGTTCGTCACAAATGGACGTTCAAGCAGAGTGCTGCGCGCGGTCGGCCATCGATCAATCCCGAACTCGAAGCGCTGATCCTGCGCCTGGCCAAGGAGAACCCGAGCTGGGGCTACGGTAAGATCGAGGGCGAGTTAGGCAAGCTCGGTTACGAGATCGGGCGCTCAACGATCCGGGATGTCCTCAAGCGCAAGTGCGTACCACCAGCACCGCAGCGGTCCTGGCAATCGAGTAGCTGGCGCACCTTCCTGCGGCACTACAACGACGAGCTGATTGCGTGTGACTTCTTCACGGTCGAAACCGCCTGGTTGAAGACCCTGTACGTCCTGTTTTTCATCGAACTCGGCAGCCGACGCGTTCACATTGCTGGCTGCACCTCAAAGCCGACG
>JBBSGA010000392.1:0-5684 GCA_038254585.1 Chloroflexales bacterium
ACGGGCGTGGCGGGCGACGGCAACGTCGTCATGGCCGGCCACAAGGGTGTGCGCGGTGGAGTCTTTGCCCACCTCGAGCGTCTCAGATCCGGAGATGACATTTTTATAGATGCCGCCGGGCGGCGCTTCCATTACCGGGTCCGTACCACCGGCAACGTCTGGCCTTCCGATGTCGGGGTGCTCTACCCCACGCCAACGCCGACGCTCACGCTGCTGACGTGTACCAACTGGGATACACAGCGGTTCGTCGTGATGGCCGATCTCGTCGACTCCGCCGAGCTCCGCGTGAGCATAGGCGGTTGACCGAAGACTGTGAGGCACGCATGAACACACCCGCCGACCACCACCGCGCCGTTCGTAGCACCCGCTGGACGCTCTTCGAGCTGCTGGCCCTTGGATCCAGTATCCTGCTGATCCTGTCGCCGCTCGCCGTGCTCGCCTTCGCGCTGCTGTCCCCGACTACCACGGCAGCACAGACAGGCGTCGACTTGCGGGTTTCCAAAGCTGCTACGTCGCTGACCGGGGCCGATCTGGCATCCATCGCCGCGGGCCAGGAATTCTACTACGAGATCCACGTCCAGACGTCGTCCACGGCGACCGTCAACGCCACGCTAACAGATAGTTTCCCCTCGGCCGTTCAGGCCCTGAATATCACCGACCATACAGGAGGCGATTGTACGCTGGCGGGCAGCCAGCTCACGTGTTCGCTCGCCATCACCGCTCAGCGCGAAGGATCGGTACTGGTACGATCGCGCGCCAGCCCCTCGGCTGCCTCGGGCTCGCGCATCACCAACACAGTCACGGTGACGGCAGGCACCACCAGCGCCCGCGGCTCGGTGACGCTCGCGGTTGGAGGCGGATCGCCGCCGAGCCCGACGCCGATCCCGCCCTCCTCGACGCCGATCCCGCCGACGGCAACACCTATTCCGCCTTCCGCGACGCCGATCCCGCCGACGGCAACACCTATTCCGCCTTCCGCGACACCGATACCTCCCTCGCCGACAGTTGCCGGCACGCCGACCGCGCCGCCACCTCCGCCGTCGAATGCATCGCCCACTGCGACGAGCACGGCAACGGTGACACCCCCCGCGGTGAACAGCACGCCCCTGCCCGTGGAGACCAGCGCGGCGGCCTCAACCACGACGAACGAGGCAACTGCGACGGCGGCCGGCACTGTTGCGCTGGTCGACACAAGCACGGCGCAGGAAAAAGCACAGCGGACTGCCGCGGCCGCCACGGCGACGTCCGGGGCAGCAAAGCCTCCGGCAGCCACGAGCATACCGCGTGCAGCGCCCGCCCCGGCCGCGGGAGGACGATCCCCGGCTCAGCCAACCCAGGTGCCTGGCACGGGACAATCGAAAGCTCAGCCGACGCGTGCGGCTACGACCGGCGCCGCCGGTGGGACCCGGCCGCCGGCTGACAAAGCCAAAGAGCTTGGCAATAAGCTGCCCGCGACGAGCGGTGGCTACCCGCTCTGGCTCGCGCCGCTCCTAGGGCTTGGGCTTCTGCTCCATACGATCCGTGTCCGGCGTGCGCGGATGAGGATCTGAGCTCGGCCGCCGGGAGCCGGATCGAGGAGTGCGAGGAGCAATCCTGCCGATTACGGCTCCCGCATCATCCCTTGCGTCGAAGTAGGTAGATGCGCGGACGGAGATGCCCACCGCCGAAAGGGAGCTTGATCGGCAGCACGCGCTCGAGGCTCCAATCGGCTGCGGAATCCGCGACGAGACCTTCCCAGAGGCGAATATCCTGTGTGATGGCGCAGAAGAGGCCGCCCCCGACCGTCACGCGCGCGGCTTCATGCAGAGTGCGCGGATAGAGCACCGTGTTCGCCTCGTGCGAGCCGACCAGCTGGCCGAAGGGCAGGTCCGCAAGCACCGCGTCCACCCACGCATCGGGCACGGGCAGATCGCTCACATCCCACTGCTCGAGGCGGATCTTGGAGTAGCCACTTGCGCGGACATTCTCCTCCGCGCAGTGAAGCACCTCCTGATCGTCATCACAGCCAATTATGATGCGCGCGGGGCCGAAGCGCAGGCGCTCGATCAGCAGGGTGCCGGATCCGCAGGCGAGATTCACCACGACATCGTCGGGATGCGGATGCGTCAGGCGCACCATCGCCTGCGCCACCGACGCATTGAGCGCGCCGGGTAGATTACAGGTGCGCCACGTCCGGACCGAGAGCGGCCGAGGCGAGAGGCGCACGAGGACGTCCCAGCCTTCGGCCCTGTCAAGCGGACGGCGCAGGCGGATCAGGAGATCGCCCTCTTCGTCGACAAAGCGAAGCCCTGTCTCATGCTCGAGCGCCTCGCGCAGACGTATCATGACGGCAGAGTCCGGGCCGGCCGCGCTAATGCGGAATGTCTTGAAGGTGGAAGGAGGATGCAGCTGGCGCACGACGTCGATCATACTCAAGAGCGATGTGAACTCAGCATGGCCGAGGAGCGCCTTCGGACGCGGAACCGGAAAATGACGCTGGCCGTAGACCGCCAGAACCGTATCGAGATCGAGCAGAGCATCGAGCTCGTCGCCATACAGGATCGGCAGAAGCCCTTCTTTGATGCCGGGCAGGACCGTAACGTGCTGACGCAGGCGGCTGTGAAGCTCCGCCGCAGCGATGGACTCGAGGCCCGGAATAACCTCCACCTCGCACGTGATCGGATCGAGAGGCCCGGCCACACGCCGGCTCGACCGGCCGTGTTTCATCGATATCTACCACCTTCTGCTGCCAGCCTCATACGGCACCATACTCGGATCATCACGTGCAGTCGGCCCAGTCATCGCCATCGGTCACTCCGGCAGATGGTACCATCAATGGTGTGAATCGTATGCAGCACGCGGCGACTGCCGTCGATATGGGGAGACACTCGGACCAGAGGCGAAAGACCTTCCCACTCTTATCACTGGCCCTTCTGCTCCTGCAGCTTGGCCTCGCAGGATGCCAGGTCGCGCCCACGCCGTTCCCGCCGTCGTCTGCGACGGCTCCCGCGGAGGCCACGGTCGTGGGGGCAAAGAGTGTCGCGGCATCGACGCCGACCATGCGGCCCACGCCGTCGCCGACGCTCGGCGTCCGGCCTTCGGCAACGCAGACACAGACGCCGGGCGCGACCGTCGTCGTGCCCACTGCCACGGCGCCCACTCCGACCGTCCGGCCGAGCCCTACCGTCGAGCCGACTCTGACGCCGCTGCCGACGGTAACCGTCGCGCAGCGGGGAGGCGGCACCCCGCGCGTGACGATCGCACAGCCGGTCATAGGCATGTTTCTCCCGTCGCCCGTCGAGGTAGCCGGCAAGGTAGCCAATGTACCGGCGGGGCAGGTGCGACTACAGGCACAGACCCCCAACGGGCAATCGCTGGGACTACCGCCCATGATGGCGGCGACGTCGCCTGTCACAGATGGGCTTGCCTTTAGCGGAACACTCCAGCTTGGATACGCACCCACTCCTCGCAGCCTGCTGATTACCGCGGAATACCTCGATCCCAAGGGAGTCGTGCGCGCCTTCGCTCAACAGCCTGTGAACGTGGTCGGCCGGTTCGCGCGCCTGCAATACATTGTCGTCGAAGCGCCGCTACCCTTCACACGCGGCAGCGATCCCAGTATCCTCGTACGCGGCGCGACTCCTGGGCCTCCGAAATCTGTGCTCGTGCGGCTGCTGGATGCCCAGGAGCACGTGCTCGATTCGGTCCCAGCATTGCTCGGCTGGTACCAACCGGGGCTGCCGTGTGACTTTACGGCATCCGTGCCGAACCGGCCGGAGGGCGCGAGCATTCAGGTGCTGAGCCTCGGGGAAAACGACAAGGTCATCGAGCAAGCGCGCGTCCGGCTTGGCGTGGCCGTGCCGTGAGAGGCTACAAGGGACAGGCTACAAGGATAGGGAATAATGCCCTGTCCCCTGTAGCCTCGGAGGTTGACGCCGTGAGCGATACTTGCAGGACACACGAAAGGAGCGGCAATGGAGGCATTCGGCATCGACGTCGGTGGATCGGGCATCAAAGGGGCGCCTGTCGACACTGAGACAGGACGCCTGCTGGCCGATCGTTTCCGTATCGCGACACCGCAGCCGGCCACGCCTGACGCAGTCGTCGCCGTGGCCGCGCAGGTCGTCCAGCATTTCGGGTGGACCGGTCCGGTCGGCTGCGGCTTTCCGGCGGTCGTGAAGGCGGGACAGGTCTTCACCGCCGCCAACATTGCCCCTTCCTGGATCGGCGTACATATCGAGGATGAGCTCGCGCGGGCGATCGGCGTGCCGGTGCGTGCGCTCAACGATGCCGACGCGGCAGGGCTGGCCGAGATGCGCTGGGGCGCAGGGCGAGAGCGCGGCGGCCTGGTGCTGATCATTACGCTAGGCACGGGCATCGGCAGCGCGCTCTTCGTCGACGGCAAGCTCGTCCCGAACACCGAGTTCGGACACATCGAGATACGCGGCAAGGAGGCCGAACACCGCGCGGCGGACAGCGTGCGCGAGCGGAAAAGCCTGAGCTGGAAGCAGTGGGCGAAGCGCATCGACGAGTATCTCGACACGATGGAACGGCTGGTGTGGCCGGACCTGATCATCGTCGGCGGCGGCGCGAGCGCTCACGCCGCGAAGTTTCTGTCGCTGCTATCGGTGCGCGCGGAAATCGTCCCGGCCCAGCTACTGAATAACGCGGGCATTGCGGGCGCCGCCTTGGCGGCGACGGGCGCCGCCTGATCCTGAACTGGCACATCTCCAGTGAGCGCACGTGGGAGCAAGATCGCCTTCTCCCGGGCGTATCAGGTCTACTATATGGCATCAGGAAAACCTACGTGCTATAATTCGGTGTAGCGAGTGTGTGAGAGGAAAACCCTTGGCGGATTACCGGGACTTCTATCGCAACCGCCGCGTTATGATCACAGGCGGGCTTGGCTTCCTCGGATCGAACTTGGCGCATACCCTCGTCGATCTTGGTGCGGATGTCTTACTCGTTGATCCGATGCTGCCGCTTTACGGCGGGAATCATTTCAACGTCGCGGATATTCGCGACAAAGTTCGGGTCAACATCGCGGATATTCGTGATGCCGGCGCCATGAACGAGTTGGTGAAAGGGCAGCAGGTCATCTACCATATCGGCAATCAGACCAGCCACGTCGACTCGATGACTGATCCGCTCCTGGATGTCGATATCAACTGCCGCGGCAACATCGTCTTTCTCGAAGCCTGCCGCCAGTTCGCACCGGAGGCAAAGATCGTCTATGCCGGAACGCGCGGCCAGTACGGACGGCTGCAGTACGTGCCGGTCGACGAGAAGCATCCCTCGAATCCGACCGACGTCTACGGCGTCAACAAGCAGGCCGGCGAGCAGTATATGTTCATCTATGGGCGCATCTTTGGGATGCCGGTGACCAGCCTGCGCATCAACAACTCATATGGCGCGCGGGGCCAGATGAAACACGGCAAGTATGGCATCCTGAACTGGTTCATTCGCCTGGCCATGGATAGTAAGCCGATTCAGGTCTACGGCGAAGGCGACCAACTGCGCGATTACAACTACGTCGACGATGTGACGGATGCCTTTCTGCGCGTCGCCGCGACCGACAAAACCAACGGCGAAGCATACAATCTCGGCTCGAACGAGCATATCCGATTCATCGACCTGGTGCGCAAGGTCGTCGCGGTCGCGGAGTCTGGATCGGTCGAGCAGATCCCCTGGCCGCAAGATCGGGC
>JBBSGA010000393.1:0-5681 GCA_038254585.1 Chloroflexales bacterium
AGGTCCAGCAGCAACTCGAGGCGATGCTGGCCCTCGATCCGAAGGACGACCGGAACTTCAGCGACGCCGACTACCAGCTTGCAGCCTACGCCGCCGCGCTGCGCGTGCTGACTTCTTACAGTGCCATCGACGAGATTGACGTCGAGAGGGAACTGCGCCGAAGTCAGGCAAAGAACGAGAAGTCGCCGCTGGTGCGGCTGATCGGGCAAGCTGTCAAGCTTGCCTCCGATGTCCTTGTGCCTGAAGGTTTGGACCGTGCGACGTGGAAGCGGCTCGGGCCGGAGGAGCGGCTCTATCTCAAAGGCATCGCGATCGAGGCACACGGCGAGACGCGCGAGGGCGTCTACCAGGAGTTGGCCCGGTCCTACGGAGCCGGCGACTACCGAGGGATGCTTGCCAGCAGGACGGCGAACAAGGCCCGGCTCAAAACACCCTCGGAATTTGGGGGACGTGATCTGCGGACGCTGAATGGCGGCACGTTCGCAGGGTCGCTGCTGCGGCAGACGCTCTTCGGGATCTACAAGACGGCGACGGACCCCGAGCGCGACCCACGCAGCGCACGAGAGTACCTGAGGCAGGAGCTGCCGGACTACTGGGGCAGCCGGCAGACGATGATGGAGCTGTTGCGTTTCCTCGCAAATGAGAGTGCGAACCTGCCGCACTGGGAGGGAGACGAGCGGGCGGCGCGGCTACTTCTTGGCAGCATGGAGGCCGATGCGGTATAGATGGGCCACCGATTGAAATCGGCGTCTGTTACGCCAAACGCGCTGAAGCGTGTTGAGAGTTGCTCCCCGGTTCATTTGTTAACCTTCGTAAGCGAGTTGACGAATCGTACTGTGATGTTCCGGGCAGTATCAGCGACATTCTCAACCCGTTTCAACGGGTTTCGTGTATCAGACGCCGAATTCATTCGGTGGACTCGCAAGGTAAGACGACCGGCATGATCTCGCGCTATTCATCGCGGCGCGGCTCGCTAGGCAATTTTCTGCCACAGCTCCTCGAAGGGGCGCGCGGCTATGACCGCATCGCGGGCTATTTTCGATCCTCAATCCTGGAGGTAGCGGGCGAGGCGCTGGACACGTTGGCCGAGGGCGCGGTCGTGCGCGTGATCTGCAACTCCGACCTGAGCCCACTGGACGTGATCACGGCGCGCGCCGCTAAGCAGGCGATGTACCGCGAGTGGTGCCGCTCGCTACCGGAGGATGTTGGACCGGGTCTCAAGACGCGCCTGGAGCAGCTCTACAGCTTCCTGTCCAGCGGGAGGCTCAACGTGCGGGTACTGCCTGACAAGCATTTCGGCCTGATCCACGGGAAGGCGGGGGTGGTCACGCGGGCGGACGGAAGCAAGATCGCCTTCATGGGGAGCGTCAACGAGTCGCTGCATGCCTGGAAGGTGAACTACGAGATACTATGGGCCGACGAAAGTCCTGAGGGCGTGGCTTGGGTCAAGGACGAGTTCGAGGCGCTGTGGAGGCATCCCGGCGCTGTGGACCTGGCCGAGGCGGTGATCGAGGACGTCGCGCGGCTGGCCAAGCGCGTGGTAATCCCCGACGTCGAGCGATGGAAGGTGGAGGTCGACGGAGATCCGGCCGCGGCAACAGTCGAACTGCCCATTTACCGGCGCGAGAACGGGCTGTGGGCGCACCAGAAATACTTCGTCCAGCTGGCATTCGATCTTCATAAACATGGTGGTGCACGGCTCGTGCTGGCCGACCAGGTGGGGTTGGGCAAGACGGTCCAGCTTGCGCTCACGGCCAAGCTGATCGCGCTGTGGAGCGGCGGCCGGGTGGCGATCTTCGTACCCAAGACACTGATGCGGCAGTGGCAGGATGAAATGTGGAGCCTGCTACGGCTGCCGTCTGCGCGGTGGACAGGCCGGGGTTGGGAAGACGAGCAAGGTATCTTCTACCCCGAGCCGGGGCTCGACGGCTTGCAGCGCTGTCCGCGCAAGATCGGGATCATCTCGTCCGGCCTGGTGATCCAGTCTCCCGAGGCGACCGAGATCCTGGAAAGCCTGCGCTATGACGGTGTGATCCTGGACGAGGCGCACTGGGCACGGCGCCGCAATCTCGGCAAAAGTCATCGCAACGAAAAGGCCGATCCGAACAACCTCCTGCGCTTCCTGCGGACGATTGCCAATCGGACGCAGACGTTGTTACTCGCCACGGCGACGCCGGTGCAAGTCGACCCGATCGAGGCGTGGGACCTCCTCGACGCGCTCAACATCCACAGCTTGCGGGTACTGGGGAGCAGCTACAGCCGCTGGCAGCTTCATCCCCGTTTGGCGCTTGATTATGTGCTCGGACGTGCGGAGCCGCCGGAGGACATCACAAGTACCTGGGAGTGGATGCGCGACCCGCTGGCGCCACGGGAAGAGGGGAAAGATTTCGCGATCATCCGCAAGAGTCTCAAGCTGCCCGACAATAAGCTATGGGCCCAAGCGGAAGGGCTGGATCGACTCCCCGCGCCGGATCGGAAGCTCGTGCAGCGGCTGGCGCGGGACTTCTTTCAGCAGCACAACCCATTCATCCGCCACGTCGTCCGGCGTACGCGAGAGTACCTCGAAACCCACATCGATCCGCAGACCAACGAGCCCTATCTCAGGCCGGTACGCGTGCGCCTTTTCGGCGAAGACGAAGGCGACGCGGTTCCACTGCCGACCTTCTTGCGCGATGCCTACGCGGCTGCCGAGGATTTCTGCAAGGAGGTCGGGAAGCGGCCGGGATCGAGCTCGGGTTTCCTGAAAACGGTCTTGCTGCGGCGCGTGGGCAGCACGATTATCGCCGGCCGCAGCACGGCCAAAGCGATGCTCGGACCGGGGAGTGACCTGGGCGATGAAGATGAGACTGACGAGGCGCCAACTTCGTCCCTGTACCCGCTGACCGACGATGAGCGCGAAAAGCTCGAACGGTTCCTAGCACTGCTCGAAGCTGCCAGCGGCGAGGACCCGAAATACAAGGCTGTCGAGTCGATTCTTCTGCGCGGTGTGGGGAAGACGGAGCCATGGATCGGGCGCGGCTGCATCATCTTCAGCCAATACTACGCCTCGGCCTTCTGGGTGGCGGAGCGCCTTTCGGAGCGCTTGACCGAGGAGCCAATCGCCCTCTACGCGGGGGCCAATAAGTCCGGCCTCTTCCGCGGCGGCATCTTCACGCGCCTCGAACGAGAGACCGTCAAAGAGAGCGTCGTTCGCGGAACCGTCCGGCTGATGGTTGGGACGGATGCTGCATCCGAGGGGCTGAACCTCCAGACGGTCGGGACGCTGATCAACCTCGACCTTCCCTGGAACCCGACGCGGCTGGAACAGCGTAAAGGGCGGATCCAGCGCATCGGACAGGTGCGTGATGAGGTCTACATCTACAACATGCGCTATCGTGAATCGGTCGAAGACCGGGTCCACGAGCTCCTCTCGGATCGTCTCAAGGCCGTGCATGACCTATTCGGCCAGCTCCCGGATACGCTAGAGGATGTCTGGGTAGACATCGCGCTGGGCGACGAGAAGAAGGCACTCGAGATCATCGACGAGATGCCCGAGGAGCACCCGTTTGAGATGCGCTACGACCGCGTCTCGGCCGTGGACTGGGAGTCGTGTAGCCAGGTGCTCGACAGCCAGAGCCAGCTCGAGCCGTTACTTCAGGGGTGGTAGAGAAGGGTTATGGTGCACTTGCGAAAATGACACTCCCATTGACGGATGCATTATGTCCCAGCAGCCCAGGACTTTATGAGGCTTCCATGATGCCCTCGGTCATCTTAAAGGCATAAAGGCTCTGATGTCTTGCGCCTAATGAACGTACTGAAGGAGTTCAATCATGAAAAGTATCGCCACGATCGTGCGGATGGCCGAGCGGCTGCCGGAGAGCGTGCTCCAGGAAGACCCGGATCTGCTGATGTACTACGACAACGCCGGCCTGCGGGTGGAGTGAGGCAGCACATGATGATCGAAGAGGTTCTCCGCGAGCGGCGGGATGAGATCTACCGCATCGCGATGCAACACGGAGTGACACAACTGCGCGTCTTCGGCTCGGTCGCACGCGGCGAGTCCGGCGCGGACAGCGACGTTGACCTTCTGGTCAGGCTTGATCCTGGTCGAAGTCTGCTCGACATCATCGCAATCAAGCAAGATCTTGAGGATTTGCTTGGCCGCAAAGTAGACGTTGTTACCGAGGCCTCAATCAGCCCCTATATACGCGACCAGGTGCTACGCGAAGCAGTCAGCTTGTGAAAGACGATCAGGTCTATCTCAGGCATATTCTGGACGCTATTGAAAAGATCGAGTCCTACATCTCGGTCGGACACGACGTCTTTATGACCACCTCGCACTGGCAGGATGCCGTGATTCGGCAACTTGAGATCATCGGGGAAGCTACAAAGCGGTTGTCTGAGGATTTACGTTCCCGACATGCTCAGGTTCCGTGGCGCCGGATCGCCGGGCTGCGTGATGTGCTGATACACGATTACATGGGCGTCGATCTTGAAGCAGTCTGGGAAGTTGCTCTAAGCTATCTGCCAAGCCTGAGAACGAACGTTGAGGCGATCTTGAGAGAGTCGGATGCCGGTCCATAATGGCTTGCGAAGCGGGCGTAGCATTCGCAGCAGGCCCGTAGGATCGCGCTGCTTTAACAGTGCACATGCGGATCCGGGCGAGCCAATTGTTCACAGCGGCAAATGCTGCGCCCCTACCCCGTAGGCCGGCGTCTTGGGCGCAGGGAGAGCGTCGCGGTTGCGGATTCAAAATCTCTAGCGCAGCGCCTTGGGTGATAGAATTCGGAGCAGGGAGCATGGCTATGGCAACGAAGGGCATACAAGAGATCTATGAGCTTCATATCCGTCCGCTTCCAGCGAGGGAGCGGCTACGCCTTGTGGAGATGATCGAGCGAGACGTGGCATCAGAGAATGAGCCGGCACAGCCGGCGCGGAGTCTTTTAGAACTCGAAGGATTGGGCGCCGAACTTTGGCAGGGCATCGACGCGCAGGAGTATGTGAACAGCTTGCGTGATGAATGGGATCATCGCGCGTAACCAAGTTGGACGAGGCCCTCACGGGAGTCGTGCAGCTCGGCATAGACAGCGCCGCTCATCTACTTCGTAGAACGACATCCCGCCTACATCACCCTTGTACGTGAGATCATTCGACGTGTGGACATGGGCACCCTCACCGGTTATTCCTCGGTTGTAACGCTAACAGAGGTACTCACTCAGCCCAAGCAGGCAGGAAACGCGACCTTGGAACATAAATACCGTGACCTTTTGCTCCATAGTCGCAATTTTACTTTGCTCCCCCTTGACGTGGACACAGCGGATCGCGCAGCCGAGCTGAGAGCGAAATACCGCCTACGCACCGCGGATGCGCTGCACATCGCTACCGCCTTGAATGCCGGCTGCGAAGCATTCTTGACCAACGATGGGAGGTTAAAGCGGGTCGGCGACTTACGCGTGCTGGTGTTAGATCAGTTGCTCGCATGAGCACCGGCAAGCTGTCTGAGTTCTAGAGCGGAGATCAGTATCGCGAAGCACGATAGCCGCGGACAGCTAATGCTTGAACCTATTCTCAGCTTATTCCCGGCGCACACTCATCCGCTGACGCTGGTGAGCGACCCCGAAAGTCATTCTCTGGACGAATTGCGCTATCTTCTCGAAGGCATCGAGGTGTCGGGGAGATAGTCGACATACGATCGCTCCGCG
>JBBSGA010000394.1:0-5669 GCA_038254585.1 Chloroflexales bacterium
GGATCCCCCGGGGGGGGGGCGGTCCAGGCCCCCCCCCCGGGCCCCTCTCTCGATATGGACTACCCGGCGCTCAGTCCATTCCGTCGTCGTGGTCATCCTCCGCGTGAGCCGTCCTGACCATCAGGCCGTTCTCGTCGGGCATCATCGACATCGGCTTCGGCTGCGAAGGCCGGGCCAGCCGCGGCGCAGGATCGTTGGCAGCGCAGGGCGTCCCAAAGCGCGGCCGGGCATAGGGCAAATGGGTTGTGCCACGCGCCAGGATATGGAGCTCATTCGCGGCTTCGCCCTCGAAGGCCGCGCCGTGGTTCCACGGCACCCACGAGCGAGCGTTGCAGTAGTGGCCGACGAACGAGCGCCGCAGGCGGTCTGGCGACCGGTTGCTGTGCGAGCGATGCAGAATATGGCCGCCGAAGAAGACGACGTCGCCGGGATCGACCTCCGCTTTTACCTCGCGCCCCGTATACTTGTGCGCTACGCGGGTCAATCCGTTCTTGGTCTCATCCGTGTTGCTCGCGCTGTAGATCGGCTCAAGATCGCCAAGCCCGTGGTGGCCGTTGCCGGTGACGCCATCCGAGTCGGGGTAGACGGGCTCGTTCTGCGAGCCGACGGTCATCCACAGACAGCCGTTCTCCTCGTCGGCCCGGTCGACGGCCAGCCACGCGCCGATCAGCGTGTCGGGGAACGTCGGAATGTAATATGAGTCCTGGTGATAGCCCTGCCCCGGCTGGCCCGGCTGCTTGAAGAAGAGCATCGACTGGAGCGCGAGCACGTCGGGGCCGATCAGCGCCTCGAGCACGTCGAGGATTCGCGGATGCAGCAGAAAGCGCTCGTGGAGTGGGTGGACACGATGCAGCATGTGGACGCGCAGCCAGTACTGCAGCTTCTGCTCGGGCGAAAGGTCGACCGGCGGGGGTGGCACGCCCGGGATCGTCTCACGACTGTAGAGCAGATCCTCCGTATGCTCGGCCAGCTCCTGCACGTCGTCCACGGGAACCAGGCCCTTGACGACCAGAAAGCCCTGCTCGTGGAAGGTGACATACTCCTGCACGCTTACGTGATAGGGATCGTAGGTGCGCGTGCCGCTACGTATCGATGTTTCAGCTGCTACAGCCATATTGGCCCTCCTCCCTCCGTGCCTGCCGTGCGCCGGCAGGATCATAGATACGAAATCAATCCCTCAGTTCTTGCTATGCTACCCGCAGGATATCATGGGAAGGAGCATCCGAGAATGGCTACAGTCCCCTGAAGATATCCAGGATGCGCATCGCGCCGCTCCGCGGAGAGGCGTGCCACGCTCGACGATACCGCCCGGCGGCGCCTTCGGAGCGCTGCACACCGGCCGCTACTCCACGCCGGGTGCGCGATGCTCGCGGAGGAGAATGCCGGCACACACGGCGGCGGCAAGGATCAGCCAAGCGTTCACCCGAAACATCGCTTGAACCCCGATCCGATCATAAAGCCAGCCGGCCCACGTATTGCCGAGAATAGAGCCGGCGCCGAAGTAGGCCGCCCAGAAGAGCGACTGGCCGGTGGCGCGCCACTGCGCCGGGACTTCCCGGTTGACCAGGTCTACCGAGGCTACCAGGAAGAGCGAGAAGGAGAGACCGTGCAGCATCTCGACGGCCATGCCGAAGATGGGCATGGAAATGGCGGAGTAGAGAAAGGCACGGAGTGCGAAGATCAAGAATGCCAGGAGCACGGTTCGCGACGGCCCAATGCGCCGGATCAGCCCGGCGGCGACCAGGTACATCGGCAGCTCGCTCAAGCCCTGGAGCGTGAATGCGAAGCCGATCAACCGGCGCGAGGCGCCGAGCTCGCTCATGTAGACCGAGTAGAAGCTGAAGATCGAAGCGGCGCCGATCTGCAGAAGCGTGACCAGCCCCAGGAAGAGCAGCAGGCGCCGGTTGCGTAGGAGCGACCCTAGCCCGGTCCAGGTCTGGCCAAGCTGCACTCTGCCGCCTGCTTCGCTCGTCCGCCTCCAGGCCAGCCACCACCCGATCAGCATAAGCGCCGCGCCAAAGACAAAGATGAGCCGGATATCCCGGCCGGTAATCGCATATCCGACGACAAAGGCGGCGACCGCCCACCCGGCGCCGCCCCACATGCGCATCTGCCCGAACGAGACCTCACGCCGGCCTTCGAGATAGTCCAAGACGAGACTATCCAGGAGTGTACCGACCGGATTAGAGAGAAACGTATAAAGGATCGCCCAGGCGAAGAAAAAGAGAAAGGCCGTGCTGCTGGCGTAACCAAGCAGCAGCACCGCAGAAAGGAACATCGCGATCAGCAGCGTGCGCCGGCGGCCCCATAAATCGGCGCCAACGCCCCAAAGCGGCTGACTGACGAGCATCACGGCCGGCTTGATACCGGCCAGCACGCCGATCTCGATGCCGGTCAGCCCGATCTGCCGCAGGTAGACGTTGAAGAAGGGATTCCAGGCGGCGCCGCTGCCGTAATAGAGAAGGTAAAGCAGGCACAGAGTAACGCCACCGCTCCCAAGTGCGGCGAAGCCGCGGGAAAGACCGCTGCCTACTCGTACCTGCACGGCTTGAGAAAGCGTTCGACGGCGTTATGTGCGACCGGAGAGCGCATGGTCGCCTATCACGATTGTGCTGCCAGGAACGCGTCGATCGCAGCAAGCTCCTCCGCGTTCAGCCGGAAGCCGGCCGCCTCCGCCGATCGCCCATGCGCCGAAGCCGATCGGCGTCGTCTGAAGATCGGTCTTGCCAAACTGCCGTTTTTCCACGCCTTCATCCTCCATCGTCTTTCGAGAGGAGGCAGGTACTCCTAATGGATCCGCCGCGAGCAATTTCGGTTCCGCCAATGGAAGGTGCCCATAGCCCGACCGCCGCTCGCCGCTGCTTCGAGGTAAGTGCAGGATCAGGGTAAAGGCAAGTTGATGAAGCCGCCCTGAGCTGCCGTGCCGTGGACCGGATAGCGCCGGCCGGTCACGGCATCGTAGAGACCGGCGATCAGGTGCAGTTTCCCGGCGGGGAGGACGTCCGGCAGCTTAAGATCATGGAAGCTGATGAACCTGTCGCCAGGCTTCCATCCATGGGAGGGATAGCCGAGCGCGTCCTGCTGGGCGACGATGTCTCCATCCGCGTCTTCGAGGTGGACGAAAATGCGTAGCTCGCGATCGACGCCGGCCAGCACGCGGTTGTACAGCTGGAGGTGCAGCGTCTCCCGAGGTTTGAGCGAGCCGGAGATGCTCAAGCCCTGCAGCTCAAGCAGATCGCCGAAGCGAGCCTGGAGCACTGTGGGTGGACGGAACGGCGGAATCGTATCGCCCTGGAGCTTCATATAGGCATACAAGCCATCGGGCGCGTAAGGCTGGCCGCGAGCCCCAGCCAGGAGCGGCTGCATATCGAGAGGGACGGGGGTCGTCGCGCTAACAAAAGCAGTCCAGGGAGCGGTACGTGGCCAGGCCACCGCGTGGCGGGCGTCGAACCATTGCGCGCTCCGCGTGCGCGGCGCGAGGAAGAGGTAGGTGGCGTGGCGATCGTACTCCTCGGAGATCAGAAGCGCCTGGTCCGGGGGTATCTTCTCCGCCTCGCGGGCGGCATCAGTCGCGTACTGCATATAGTCATAGAAGAGCTCCGGTCGCCGTGCCCAGACGTCGAAGTACTCATGCGCGGTCACGTAGATCCACTGCCCGGCTATCACCGCGGCGACAATGGAGCCGGCCACCAGGCCGGCGCGCCAGCGCCGCGCGAGCCACTCCCAGGCTACACCGCCGCCGAGGCCCCAGAGTAGGAAGGTCGGCGGCATAGCGCCGATCGCTCGTAACAAGTGCGGCGCGTCGACGGCCAGAATCGTCGGCAGGAGCATTACGCCGAGCCAGAGCAGGGGCAGCGCATGCGCGAGGCTGCGCCAGCGCCACACGGCGACGACCACGCCGGCATAGAAGGGCAAGGCGGCGAGGCCAGGAAAGACCGGACGGAACGGGAGGTTGAAGAAGCCGTCACGCGCGCCACGAACACCAAACATGAGCAGCGTGGCCCAGGTCTGTGTGAGGACCGTATGGAGGCGCGAGCCGCCCACGCCGGCTGGAAGCCCGATCTGGCGCAGCCGGTCTGAGAGATCGCTTGGAACGCGGAGCATGTGGATTGCCAGCGGCATGCTGACACACGCGAGCGCAAGCACGAAGAGGGCGATCCCGGGCAGACTACGCCGGCACGTGGCCCGATGCCAGATCAGCAGGTAGACGAGGAGCAGTGGAGCAGCCAGCGGTAGCATTCTTACGGCCAGGTACGTGTACAGGCTGAGGCCAAACAGGGCGCCGCTCGCCAGCCAGTCGCGGCGCCGGCCGGACTGAAGCGCATGGTAGAGGAAGAGCATGGCCACGCCGGAGACCACGGGCAGGCTATTCGCCCGGAAGCCGATGCGGCCGACGTGAACACCCCAGCCGCTGTAGGCGGCCGCAACGGCGGCAAGCAGGCCGGCTTTCCAGCTCCAGAAGCGCCCGCCGAGGAAAAAGACGACCGGGATCAGCGCTATGCTCCAGAGTGCGGCAGGCAGACGTAATGCCAGGATCGTCGGGCCGAGCAGCGCCACAAACGGCGCCTGCGTGTAGTGGAAGAGTGCCTCGTGGCCCGTGTAGGCCGAAAAAAAGACGGGGGTTTCGCCACGAAGGATGTGTTCCTGAACCAGGACGCCCTGCGCGGCTTCATCGAAATGCAGGCCGGCGGGAAACAGGTTGAGCTTCCAGATTCGGAGACCCCCGGCGGTCAGCATGAGCGCGACCAGCGCGCAGCCAAGCGCCAGACCGGCGGACCACCGCCGATCTACTGCGCGTCGAGCAGACGGATGCATCATGCTGTGAATCGAGCTCTCATAGACCGACGAACTGCTCTGCCGGGTGACGTCGCGGGGCCTGATCCGCCGAGGCAGCTGCACTGACAGGCACCGCGGGGATTGTAACCGTTTTTGGGTTGGCCGATGGCGAGGACGACGATCGGCCAAGGCTCCCGAGACCCGGCCCGTCTCACAGTAGTTTCGTTCTGCACTGCTCCTCGTGTATGCGCGCTATCCGAGATGCCATATCATGTCGCTCAAATATACCGGTTGGCGGGAAGTGACGACGGCTCTGATCTGCGAATGGCGTCATCCGATCTGGCGCGGGCCACGCATAGGGGTCGCGCGGCATAGTCTTGCCGCGTGCTGCTATCATGGCCCGGTGTGCGTTCCAGTCGAGCTCGACGAGAAGATCATCCAAGCTTACCTGTAAGCGGGCTCAACCTTTTTGAGTAAGAAGGAGCAACAATGCACATCATCAACCCACGTGAGAGCCTGATCGAGCTAACGCGGCTGAACCGCTTCGAGCGCTTTCCGGATGGCCGGCCGCGCGTGCCGGACGATCTGGTCGAGCGCATGCGCCTGGTCACGACCGAAGAAGCGTGGGGCGTCTTGCGCAGGCATGGCTACAACTTCCAGTTCGAGGGCAACTGGCTCAATACCCATCCGGACAAGATCCTTGTCGGCCGCGCCGTGACCGCCCAGATGGTCCCCTACCGGCCGGACCTGCACGACCTCGTGGAAGAGAGCGGCAGGGAGCAGGGACGTATCGGCGGCCAGAACTCGTGGGTCATCGACACGCTCGAGCCCAACGACGTTATGGTCGTGGACATGTTCGGCAAGATCAAGGACGGCACCTTCGTCGGCGACAA
>JBBSGA010000395.1:0-5662 GCA_038254585.1 Chloroflexales bacterium
TAGTACAGCTTGGCCTAAAAACGGATATAGTATAATGGGGTCTGGCATTGTTGCCGTTGTCGTTCGATCCAGAAGAGGAGCCGCGATGCGTGGTCCCAAACCACCCACGATTGACCTTCCGGATGCGCTCCGCCAGGAACTGGATGCGCTCACCCGCCGCCATGCTTCCCCGCAACAACTCGTGCTGCGTTCCCGCATCGTGCTCGCTGCCGCTGATGGAGCCAATAACGGCCAGATCGCCCGCCACTTGGAGGTCAGTGTGACCATGGTCCGCCGCTGGCGCGAGCGCTGGTTAGCCCTCCGGCCCGCTGCCTTGGAGGACCTGTCCGTGCTGGAGCGGCTGACCGATGCCCCGCGTCCCGGCAAGCCGCTCCGCATCACCGCTGAGCAGGTTTGCCAGATTACCGCTCTGGCGTGCGAGACACCCAGCGCCTCCGACCGCCCGATCAGCCAGTGGACTGGCCGCGAGCTGGCCGACGAAATCAAACAGCGCGGCATCGTCGAGCAGATTTCAGGACGCCACGCGGCGCGCCTGCTCAAAAGGGGGCTCTCAAACCGCACCGCATCCGCTATTGGTTGACCCCACCGCCTCAGGATGCGCTCTTCGAGGCCCAAGTCGCAGACATCTGCGGCGTCTATCGGGAAGCGCCCGCGCGGGCGGCGCAGGGCGTACGGACGGTGACGTGCGATGAACTGACCGGCGTCCACGCCCGTGAGCGCAAGCATGCGGGCTTGGGGATGCTGCCAGGGAAGGTGGAACGGCGCGAGTTTGAGTACATCCGGCATGGCACCTGCACCGCGATCCTCAGTCGCGATGTGGTGACGGGCAGGTGCTGGCACCGACGCTGGGACCGACCCGGACAGAGCGGGACTTTCTGGCCCATCTGCAAGGTGTCGTGGCGACGGACGAGCAGGCGCAGCAGTGGCACGTGGTGGTGGACAATCTGAACACGCATCAATCGGAGGGGTTGGTGCGCTGGGTGGCGGCAGAGTCGGACCTGGAGATCGAGTTGGGCGAGAAAGGCAAGCGCGGCATCTTGCAGAGCAAGGCGAGCCGGGCGGCGTTTTTGAGCGAGGAGCATCATCGGATCGTGTTTCATTACACACCGAAGCACTGTTCGTGGCTGAACCAGATGGAGATCTGGCTGGGGATCCTGGTGCGCAAGCTGCTCAAGCGTGGCTCCTTCACGTCGGTCGATGACCTCAAGACGAAGATCCTCGGCTTCATCGACTACTATAATCAGACGATGGCCAAGCCATTCAAATGGACCTATCAGGGCAAGCCCTTGGTGGCATAACTATCATGGTATTTAGGCCTGAGTGTACTAGTCGGTCGTTTGTGGGGGAAAAGGAAGGCTGGTCGATCTGTCACCTGCCTGCTGCCCGGCGAACGAAAGGAGTGACCCTGCGATGGCTTCCTCTAGCGGTACATCTTCTCGCCGCACGGTGCTGATCTCGGGCGGCGGGATTGCCGGCCTGACCCTGGCCTACTGGCTGCACCACCACGGCTTGCAGCCCAGCATCATCGAGCAGGCGCGGCGCCGGCGCCCCGAGGGCTATGCGATCGACTTTGCCGGCAGCGGTTGGGATGTCGCCGAACGCATGAATCTCATCTCCGCGTTGCGACAGGGCCAGGTCACCGCGCCCTACTTTATCTTCAAAGACGACGCCGGGCGAACGCTGGCGCGCCTGCCGACGGCCGTCTTTCAGCGGGCCTTTCAGGACAAGATGGTCCAGACCATGCGGCCAGATCTCGAGGCCGCCCTCTACGGAACGATCCGCGACACCGTTCCGATCCGCTTCAGCACCTCTATTCAGCGGATCGATCAGACGCCCGACCATGTTGCGGTGACCTTCACCGACGGCGCCCAAGAGGTGTTCGACCTCGTGGTCGGCGCCGATGGTACGCACTCAAACGTCCGGCACCTGCTCTTCGGCGACGAATGCCAGTTCGCATTCTATCTCGGCTACTACTTCGCGACCTTCCCAGTGCCGAATCTCGATCATTTCGAGGAGGGCGCGATCATCTGCCCAGCACCCAACCGCCAGCTGACGGTATACCCCGACCGTCACGGCGGCTACACTGCGCTGCTAGTCTACCGCGCGCCAGATGTGGGCCATGTCCAGGCCGGCCAACGCAAGCCAATGCTGGAGGAGCACTATGCGGGCGCCGGCTGGATCATTCCGCAGATGATCGCCTCGATCACTGACACAACCCCGGTCTATCTCGACTCGGTGACGCAGATCCGCATGCCGCGCTGGTCGGATGGACGGGTGGTACTGCTTGGCGATGCGGCGCACTGCCTGACGCTGATCTCGGGGCAGGGTGCCTCGACGGCGATGGGCGGGGCCTACATCCTGGCCGAGGAGCTGGGCAAGACAGAGGACCATCGCGCAGCGTTCGCGCCCTACGAGCGCCGGGTTCGGCCATTTGTCGAGGACAAACAGCGCAAAGCCCGCCGCTTCGCCAAGACCTTTGTCCCTAGCAGCCGCCTCGGCGTCCAACTCAGCTACCTGACCATGAAGCTCATGTTCACGCCGCTGCTGGCGCGCTTCATCGGCAAGCAGTTTGGCTTCGACAGCCTGCTGCAGGCTGCCTGAACCGCAAACTCGAGCGAGAGGAGGATGACCATGGCACAGGGAATGGCCAAGAGCTCAGCGCCGCGCGGGCTCGCGCGCCTGGCCTTCCGCCTGCCGATCTGGCTCTACAGGTTGCGGCTCGGTTGGCTGCTGGGCGATCGGCTGCTGCTGCTAACGCATATCGGGCGCAAGAGCGGCCGGAAGCGCCAGGCGGTGATCGAGGTCGTGCGGCACGACCCGGCCAGCGATACCTATATCATTGCGTCGGGCTTTGGCGCGCAAGTCAACTGGCTACGCAACATTCAGCAGAACCCCAATGTGGTGGTGCAGTGTGGTACGCGGCGGCTGGAGGCGGTCGCGGAGCGGCTACCGCTCGACGCGGCGGCGGACGAGCTGCACGACTATGCCCAGCGGCACCCCCGAGCGTTTCGTACGCTCACCAAGCGCTTGCTTGGCCAGGAGTTGGATGGCAGCGCCGAGTCGTTTCGCCGGATGGCCGCCAACGTACCGGTGGTCGCACTGCGCCAGCGCGGCTGAACCGATTCGCGCACCGTCTCGCACAGTCGTGCCGGTCAGGGAATAACAAAGACCTGCTCGGCTTTCGCGGAGCCGCTCCACGGGAGTATCGATGATGAAGCCAACTGCGACCGATCCGAAGGTTGCCGAGAGGAAATCGGGATCGTCGTCCGGTGCACCGGACGACGTGAAAGCTGACCCCACAGCAGCACTGCAGACATTTGCTCGGAACGTCTGAATCGCCGACGGGTCGAATGTCCGTGACTTCGGTGTCGTCTTTACGACCCGCATGGTCGTCGTGACGCTCGCCGACTATCAGCTGGGCGCGTTTTCCTCCTACCCGCGGACAGCGGGGGGACGTTCATGGGTCTCGTGAGCGAGTTCCGTGTGCGCCGGACGCTGGCCGAAGGGAGTGGCAAGCGAACGATCGGAACCCTGGTTGACCGGCGACCACTGCTCGTCCCGGAGCAGTCCTTAGTTGAGGCCGTGCTGCTGATGGACCAGTGGGAAACGCGCCAACTGGCCGTCGTTGACCACAACGTGCCGGGCCACCTCGTCGGCCTCGTGACCATGAGCGACATTATCCGCGCGCAGGCCCGCGCTGCGCGCGCTGCAAGCGACGGCGCTGACCCGCTGGAGCATCCCATGAGCGACGTGCAAGAAGCACTCGCCGACTAGCCCGCCCCGCCCCGCCAGCGGCCTGCTGAACCTCATCGAGACCCTCTCCGCCGACCTGCGCACTGCACAGGCTGAGATCCAGCGTCTGCGTGACGAACTCAACCGCCTCAAGGGCGAACAAGGCAAGCCGAACATCAAGGCCAACACGCCCACAGCGCCCCCGCCCGACCTCTCCTCTGAGCAGGAACGGCGTCAGCCGCACGAGCGCACCAAGCGCCGCAAACGTGACCTGATTGTCATCGACCGCGAGCAGACCCTGCTCGTTGAGCGCACGCTGCTGCCCGCCGATGCTGAGTTCAAGGGCTACGACGAGGTGCTCGTCCAGGATCTCGTCGTGCGCACCGACAACGTCCTCTTTCGCAAAGAGAAGTTCTACTCGCCCTCCGAACAGCGCAGCTACCTGGCTGAGCTGCCGCCGGGCTATCACGGCGAGTTTGGTCCCGGCGTGCATGCCCTCACGCTGGTCTTCGCCTTCGCCTGTCAGATGACCGAGCCCAAGATTCTGGCCTGGGTTGCGCATGTCGGCGTGCAGATCTCGGCTGGGCAGATCTCCAACCTGCTGATCAAAGGGCAGGAGCGCTTTCACCAAGAGAACGATGCGGTTTACGAGGCGGGCTTGCGGAGCGGCCCGTGGCAGCACATCGACGACACGGCGACGCGGGTCAACGGGCAGAACCAGGACTGCCACATCGTCGACAATCCGCTGCATACGACCTATCTGACGTTGCCCTCGAAAGCACGCTTGAGCGTGATCGATGTGTTGCGCAACGGTCAGCCGCGGTGCTTCCGCTTCAACGATGATGCCGAGGCGTGGTTGGAGGCCGCCGGGGTTTCGCAGCGCACGCTCCAGAAGCTGCGGTGCTTGCCGCGGGATCAGGAGCTAGACGCGGAGACGCTGGAGCGACTGTTGGTGGAGCATGTGCCGGGGCTGGGCGAGCAGACGCACAAATGGGTGCTGGACGCGCTGGCAGTGGCGGCCTACCAGGCGCAGGAGGAGTGGCCGGTCGCGCAGTTGCTGCTGTGCGATGGCGCGTTGCAGTTCAGCTGGGTCACGGATGAGTTGGCGCTGTGTTGGGTGCATGAGTTACGCCATTACAAGAAGCTGACGCCCACGGTGCCGCTCCACCGCCAGGAGCTGGAGACATTCCTGAAAGGCGCGTGGGCGTTCTACCGCGAGTTGCTGGCCTATCGCGAGCGGCCGACGACCGAGGAGGCGGGGCGGCTCGAGGCACGCTTTGACGTGTTGTTTGGGCAGCAGACAGGGTATTGGGCGTTAGATGAGCGCATCGGGCTGACGCGGGCGAAGAAGGCGAACTTGTTGATGGTGCTTGTGCATCCGGAACTGCCCTTGCATAACAATGCAGCGGAGCTGGGAGCGCGCCAGCGGGCGGGTACCCTTTGGGTGAAGCGGGCAATCAGCTTTGGGCCGCGAACGGCAGAGGGCGTGAAGGCGTGGGACACGTTCATGTCGTTAGCGGCGACGACGCGCAAGTTGGGGGTGAACTTTCTGCACTACGTGCATGACCGGATTGCCAAGGTCAACGAGATTCCGCCGTTAGCCGAGCTGATTGCGGAGCGTGCCAAAGACCTCAATCTGGGAGCATCCTGGGCTCCTGCCTAGCCTGTCCCGCGATTCTTTAAGCAGATACCAAGATACGACCGACGTAGGCGTCCTCTATATCGCGGTGGAGCTCTGGTGTTCCAGAACCGGTTCATATGAACCAATACCTACGCCAATCGGGGGATGAAGAAAAAGGGCTTTGGTAGAACTAACTTAAACTTTCTCGTCGCTCCATCCGTAGTATGTGGTAGGGGGTCCGCGAGGCCCAGAAAAAAGGAGCGAGATCATGGCAGCAATTCCAACTACCGTGACCGAAACACAATTCGA